>JAFPXU010000105.1 GCA_017394605.1 Clostridia bacterium
GCTGCGGTAACCGCCACCGCAGGCTCTAATGCCGCAGGAATCGGCGGGGGTAAAGGCGGCTCCGGGACCAATATCGAGATAACCGACAGCACGGTCACCGCCTCTGCCAACAGTTTTGGAAACGGCATCGGCAGCGGCTTTTTGGGCGGAGGTTCCGTCACCGTTGAAATCGTCAACAGCGACGTGACCGCAGTATGTACCGGGCGAAGAGGTGCAGGCATCGGCACCGGACTCAGTGACAGCAGCCTTGACGTTACCGTCAGCGGTAACGCAAGCTTGTCCGTAGCAGGGACCGCTCCCTACACAACTGCCGGCAATAATTTTCCTGAGGGACCGGGAATCGGGCATGCCGGTCCAAATGGAGGGGGTATATCCACCGAGGTCCAGCCGCATACGGATCACCTGTGCGAATCCGGCAGCATCGCCTACTATCCGGCGGGAACCGGCGTTTCCGATATTCAAAACGGCACGGCTACGCCTGCAAGAACCGTGACAGGCCAGGGGCACGATCCCGGCGATTCCGAGAAGGAAAACGAAATCGTGCCCGGGATCGGCACGGAAGGCAGTTACGACCTTGTGACATACTGCAAGGACTGCGGCGGAGAACTGGAGCGGCAGACGGTCACCGTACCGGCGCTGGAGCCGGAGTCCGAGCCGGAGCCCGGGACCGCTTCTTCGCCGAAGACCGAAGAGAAGGAAGACGCGTTCACCCGTTTCTGCAAGAACGTGGCAAAGCAGATCAGGGAAGCCCCGGAAAACGGGACCGTGGAAGTCGACGCCACGCCCTGGCCGGGATTCCAGCGCAGGGTCTTTCAGGCGCTTGCGGAACGCCCTGACGTGACGCTGACCGTCACCGTCAGTCTGAACGGCGAAGCGGCGAAGCTCACGATTCCTCAAGGGCTGGACCTGCTTTCATCCGTCGGTAAGGCGAAAGTGCCCGGCTTTGAGGATCTCGCAACGCTTTTGGGATGAAGCGGTTCAAAACGGAATACATGAGAAGACCCGGGAGCACATCGGCTCGCGGGTCTCTTTATGGACTTCAGTCAGTGACGCCGAAGGCGGCACAAAAAACCACCCGCTATGCGGGTGGAAACAAAGAGTTATACAAAAAAGATCACCGTTCCCGTAAGATAGTAGTGCTCAAGCTACAAGTCTCGGAAGGGAAAGGTGATCAATGGCAAATAAAGAAAACAGTCTGGCACACACAAAATGGCTGTGCAAGTACCACATAGTCTTTAACCGAAGTATAGGCGAAAAATCATCTACAATCAATATCGTGAGAGTATAGGGGAGATATTGAAGGACCTATGCCGGTATAAGGGCGTAGAGATACTGGAAGGGCATCTGATGCCGGACCATGTGCATATGCTGGTGAGCATACCGCCGAAGATAGCTGTGTCGAACTTTGTGGGGTATCTGAAGGGGAAAAGCGCGCTGATGATATTTGACAAACACGCGAACCTGAAGTACAAATTCGGGAACCGGCATTTTTGGGCAGAAGGGTACTATGTGTCCACAGTAGGATTAAACGAAGCAACGATCAGGAAATACATCCAGGACCAGGAGAAAGAGGACATAGCCCTGGACAAACTGAGCGTGAAAGAGTACGAAGATCCGTTTAAACGGAAAAACGCCCCTTAAGGGGCGAAAAGTAAGATGAGACGCTGTAGCTTGAGCCTGCGAAAGCAGCGCCTTGAGACGCAAGTCGGCAACACGGGCTTATAGCCCTAGAACAAACCACCCTTTTGAAGGGTGGTGATGACTGTATTGTGAGTATCGGGAATTCTGTGATCCCTATTGTTCCGTGTTACCTGACAGCTTCGAACGCGGCGTCCAGCGCGGCGATCAGATCGTTCACGTTTTCCGTGCCGATGGAGAGACGGATGGTATTCGGTTTAATGTCCTGATCCAGCAGTTCTTCGTCCGTCAGCTGGCTGTGTGTGGTGGTGAAGGGGTGGATCACCAGGGATTTCACGTCCGCCACGTTGGCAAGAAGCGAGAAGATGGCGAGATTGTCGATGAACTTCTTGGCGGTACCGGCGTCGCCCCGGATCTCGAAGGTAAAGATGCTGCCTCCGCCGTTCGGGAAGTATTTTGTGTACAGCGCGTGACTCGGTTCCGACGGAAGCGCCGGGTGATGCACTGCTTCCACCTGGGGATGCTTCGAGAGATAGTCGACGATCTTCAGCGCATTCTCCACATGGCGCTCCACGCGCAGGGACAGGGTCTCCAACCCCTGCAGGAAGAGGAACGCATGGAAGGGGGAGAGCGTGGAGCCGGTATCCCGTAACAGGATGGCGCGGATATAGGTGGCAAATGCGGCCGGTCCCACCGCGTCATAGAAGGAGACGCCGTGGTAGCTCGGGTTCGGGTCGCTGATCCAGGGATACTTGCCGCTTGCCTTCCAGTCGTATCTGCCGCCTTCCACGATCACGCCGCCGATCGCCGTGCCGTGTCCCCCGATGAACTTGGTGGCGGAATGAACGACGATGTCCGCGCCCCAGTCAAGCGGACGGACGAGATACGGCGTCGCGAAGGTGGAATCCACGACGAGCGGGATCCCGTGCCTGTGGGCTGTTTTCGCGACCTCCTCGATGTCGATGATGTTGCTGTTCGGATTGCCGAGCGTTTCGATGAAGATCGCTTTTGTATTATCGCGGACCGCCGCCTCGAAACTGCCTTCCACGTCCGGATCGACAAAAGTGGTCGTGATCCCGGAGGTGAGGGGAAGCGTATGCGCGAGAAGATTGAAGGTGCCGCCGTAGATCGTCTTGGAGGCCACGATGTGCTCTCCCGTCTTGGCCAGCGCCTGAATGGTGTATGCGATGGCGGCCGCGCCGGAGGCGACCGCGAGCGCAGCGCTGCCGTTTTCCAGCGCCGCGATACGGGCTTCGAATACGCCCTGGGTCGGGTTCGTCAGACGGCCGTAGATGTTTCCCGCGTCCCTAAGGCCGAACCGGTCGGCCGCGTGGTCGCTGTTGTGGAAGACATAGGAGGTCGTCGCGTAGATCGGGACGGCGCGCGCGTCGGTTGCGGGATCGGCCTGTTCCTGGCCGATATGCAGCTGCTTGGTCTCAAAGGACCAGCCGGAAGGATCATGAATATCTGACATGGTTATTTCTCCTTTATCTGATCAATAATGGGGTGCTTCCCGGACGGGACCGGGAGGGTGAACATTGACGCAAAAGACGATTCATTTCTCTTCCCCGCACATTCGGTCCCTGCTCAGCAGCACGGCATACGATCCGCATCGGTCTTTCATTGTAAAAACTTCCTTCTTCTGATAGATCCGGGATACCGGGATCAGGCGCGTTCCGCAAGGATGTTTGCGGGACGCTTCGGTTACATGCTTTCATGCGGCGCCGGCGTCATTCCGATTCCGTGACCGCGACCGCCTCGATTTCGACCAGCGCTCCTTTGGGGAGCGCGGACACCTCCACGCAGCTTCTGGCTGGCTTTCCGGGAAACGCTTCGGCGTAGATCGCGTTGAAGACGGAAAAGTCGCTGATGTGCCTTAAGTAGCAGGTCGTCTTGACGACGCTTCCGAGGCTGCTTCCCGCCGCAGTCAGGACCGCGGAGAGATTGCGGATCACCTGCTTCGTCTGTCCTTCGATGGCGGGTTCATCGATCGAGCCGGTATCCGGATCGATTGGGATCTGTCCGGAGGTAAAGACAAGCCCGTTGATCCGGATTGCCTGCGAATATGGGCCGATCGCTGCCGGCGCGTTTTTCGTTTCGATCGTTTCCATGGTGATCTCCCAATATATTTTGCTTTGTTCCCGCGCCGTCCGGGGGACGGGGGAACGCGGGGGATGATATAAAAAAGGCGGAGAATCGTTCTCCGCCTGCAAAATCCCGGAACAGGTGCTTCTAAGCGCAGACGGATAAGGCATGAGCCATGCACATGCACCGCATATCATAGGTAAGCGTCTCGTTTGCGATCATGCGTTCCGTCTCCTTTTCATTGTAATATCGATATTATGACCTATAAAACCTACTATGTCAATAGACAAAGTATATATTAATGTCAGAAAGTTTTTGGAACAGGACGCGCGGTCTGAGGGTATAATGGGAACAGGGTACCGGGGAACACGGGAAAAGGACACGGACACGCGGATCGCACCGTCCGGTTCAGGATAACGCTTCGTCCCGTAATAACGCCCGGACTGCCCGGACTGGAAGAGCAAATGGAATACCTGATCATATGCATCTTAGCGCTTGCGGCGGGAACCGTGCAGTCGTTTACCGGATTCGGTGCGGGGGCAGTCATCATGTCGGTGCTGCCGTACATTTACGGCATCACCATGTCGCCCGGCATCTGCCAGATCATCTGCATGGGGCTTGTCATTACCATGCTGATCCGGAGGAGAAAGTATATCCGCCTCAGGCAGATTCTTGTGCCGGCTGCCATTTTTTCCGTGTGCAGCGTTCTGGCCGTCCATTTCGTTCCGTCCTTTGACCGCAGGATCCTGACGATCGCGTTCGGCGTTTTTCTGATCGTGGTGTCCCTGTTCTCCCTTCTGCGGTTCTCGGATCTCAGGATCAGGGAATCCGTTCCCAACATGATCGTCGCAAGCTCCGTTTCCGGCATGCTGAGCGGGCTGTTCGGCGTCGGCGGACCGCTGATGGCGACCTATTTCGTTTCGATCACGGACGAATACGAAGTCTATCTCGCAAAAATGCAGATGATCTTCTTTATCTCGAATATCTTTACCATCTCCGCGCGCTTCATGGAGGGAATGGTTCCGTCGGGCGTGCTCCCGCTCTGCCTGCTTGGGATCGTGTTCATCGTCGCGGGGAACTTCTGCGGGGAGTTCCTTTTAAACCGCGTCAGCACAAAATACGCGGACAGCAAAGGAATCGTGAAGAAAACCGTATACATTCTGGTGGGGGTCAGCGGGATCCTGACGATACTGAATCAGATTCTATAACCGCTTTCAGCCGGCTCCGATCTCAGGTGAAACACGGCTGTTTTCCTTCTGCCCGGAACGGGGGAAGGAAGGCAAAACCGGACCTTTTGTGAAAAGACGGATACGATTTTCCTGCCCGCGCGTGAATCACAGCATCCTGGCATGGTATAATAACAGTATCAATTTTCTGGAGGGAAACATACATATGGCAGTCAATCGGTTTGTTTTGAACGGCATCTCCTATCACGGACACGGGGCCATCAACGAGATCCCAGGCCTCATCAAGGCGCGCGGCCTGAAGAAGGCCTTCGTGGCTTCCGATCCGGACCTGGTACGCTTCGGCGTCACAAAAAGGGTTACCGATCTTCTGGAACAGAACGGCATCCCCTATGAACTCTATTCCGATATCAAGCCCAATCCGACGATCGAGAATGTGCAGCACGGCGTGGACGCTTTCCGCGCGAGCGGCGCAGACTTCATGATCACCATCGGCGGCGGCTCTTCCATGGATACCGGCAAGGGCATCGGCATCATCGTCAACAATCCCGAATACTATGACGTCCGCTCCCTGGAGGGCGTTGCCCCCACGAAGAAGCGCACCGTCTTCACAATCGCCGTTCCGACGACCGGCGGAACCGGCGCGGAATCCACCATCAACTACGTCATCACCGACGTGGAGAAGAAGCGCAAATTCGTCTGCGTCGACCCGAACGACATCCCCGACATCGCCGTGGTCGATCCCGACATGATGGCGTCGATGCCCAAGGGACTCACCGCCTCGACCGGTATGGACGCGCTGACCCACGCCATCGAGGGCTATACGACCGGCGCTGCATGGGAGCTTTCCGACTGCCTGAACCTGGAGGCGATCCAGCTGATCGCGAAGA
>JAFPXU010000106.1 GCA_017394605.1 Clostridia bacterium
AGCAGCGAAACAGCTGAAAACGGCCACACATTTATGGAATCCTGTCAAGTGCTTTTTTGCATTTTTTGTAAAAAAATAACCCCGTGCCTGTAATGATACGAGGTTATTCTTTCCATCTTTCTTAACTTAGTGACATTGGGATATGACGGGGGATGTCATATCCGGATATAACATGTCGAGACTGCATCGATGAATCAAAGAACGTCTCAACTCTCGACCATGTCGGCAGGTACCGGCCGACCGGAGAATGGCATCATGCCCGCCACGCCGGAACGTTTCCGGACATGTCCGCATGGCAAATGCGTTCTCTCCGATTCTTTTTTCATCATATTACTCCGCCCTTTTCGTTTTCAATAAATTGGCGCAATCGGTCAAAAAATAAACGATGCTCCCGCCGCGCACATTTTGCAAATCCCCTGTGGCAAGTCCGCAATTTCCCTGTATAATGATTACAATACGGGATAAGGGGTTCTGATCCATGGATCATTCTCAAAGCAGAACGGCAGTCGTCGTGGACGACGAGCTGATCACGCGTCTGGATTTCTCCGGCATGCTGACCGATATGGGATTCGATGTTGTCGGGGAAGCCGCGGACGGGTTCGACGCGGTCGAACTGTGCCGTCTTCACACACCGGATCTCGTTCTCATGGATATCTCCATGCCCATCTTCAACGGACTCAGCGCGTCGGAAACGATCCTTAGAGAGAACCTCTCCTCCGCCGTCGTGATCGTGTCGGCCTTTTCCGACCGCGAAACGATCCGCCGCGCGACGGAGCTCGGTGTGAAAGGGTATCTGATCAAACCGGTCGAACCAAACGCCCTCTATGCCACCGTAACGGTCGCGCTCGCGCAGGCTTCGAGGGAAAAGAACCTGATCGGCGAAAAGGACAGAGCGGAAGCCTCCCTTTCGGAGATCAAGCTGATCGAGCGCGCGAAAAGAAGCCTTTCACAATCGGAAAAGATCCCGGAGTCGGAAGCCTACCGGAGGATCCAGAAGCTTGCCATGGACAAGCGGTGTTCCATGAAGCAGATCGCGGAATCGATCCTGCAGAATCTGTCCGGCAATCAGGACGTCCGGCGCGCCAAGGAGCTGCTCATGGCGAACGGCATGACGGAAAAGCAGGCATACAAGAAGATCGCCGCGCTCGCGGAAACTCGGGAAACGCCCATCGAAGAGGCCGCGAGGCTGATCTTTAAAAACGAAGGCCTCCTGTAATAAAAAGCAGTCGGAGACGCCCATATGACGCTTAGCGAACTGTGTAAAAAAAGAACGTCGCTGACCGACAGCGACATTGAACTTCTGGAACTGTACGAGACCGCGCTTCCGGCGGTGGCCGACCTGGTCGGCGCGGACGTGTTTCTCGACTGTCTCGACTGGTCCGGAACGGCGTTCGTCGTTTCGCACGCACGCCCCGCGCACATTCCGTCCCAGTACCATACCTTGATCCAGGGTCTCGACGCGAACCGGGAGAACGAACCCGCCGTCTACAACGCGTTCGAACAGGGTCTTCCCTTCCACGACACGATCGCGAACACTCAGGAAAACAAAACCGTGCTGCAGGACGTCACACCCGTGTTCGGCAGCAGCGGTGTCATCGCCGTGCTGATCTCGGAGCACGATATCTCGCAGCAGGTCCAGATGGAGAAAAAACTCCAGGCGATCTCCGACGCGATGATGGACCGCTCGATGCGGGATCCCGCCGCCCCCGTTCCGATGAGCGTCAGAGAAAGCAACCACAGGATCAAGAATGACCTTCAGCTTCTTTCCAGTCTCTTCAACCTGAAAAGCCGCCAGGCGGAAAACGGCGAAGTCCGGGAAGCCTACGCGAGCTGTTCCGCCATGCTGTTCTCTGTGTCCCGTCTCCACGAGCTGTTTATGGATCTTGGGGAGGCCGGAAACCGCGTCAGCCTGAAAGCGCTCCTCCAGCGAATCGTATCCGGATTCAACGGGACAGTCGCAAAGGAACTGGGCGTCACGCTTCTTCTTGAAACGGACTCCGTCGAAACGGATCCCGACAAAGCGGTATTCGTGGCAATGTCCGTCAACGAGCTGATCCTGAACGCTCTGAAATACGCTTTTGACGGTACAGGCGGGACGATTCATGTACATCTGACCGCCGGAAACCGTTTCTGCTCGGTCGTCGTGGAGGATAACGGAAAAGGCGTGTCGGAAATCCGTCCCGGAACCGGGCTCTCGATCCTGCAGGAAACCGTGCGCTCCAAACTCGGCGGTGAACTGACCATGTCCTCCGGACCAGCGGGAACAAAAGCGGCCTTTACATTTCCTATCCTTTGAAATTCACATTCTGCTGCTCGCTCAGCGCGAGAACATACCGAGCCGATTGGCATTATCCTTGGTGCATATCAGGATAAACTGGTCATGCTTTACGCACTGCAAAACATAACAAATCAGGTCTTTGTAAGCCGGTATCAGTTGTATTTGCCAAACCGTGAACAATTGGAGTCGGAGTTCAGGAGATTCATGCACAGCTAAGTAAACGACAATAAAAATCCAGTTGATAAAAAAGCTATATTTCCTGATCGTCGCCTCATTCAGTACTACCGTTGACACGCAGGACCCTTCCGGTATCTCCATGCCCTTGAAACGACACAGTTCTCTCAATATCGCTCCTATGCCTTCCCGATATTGATTGCATATAGCATCTTGTCTTTCACCCGCTTTGCGGGTGATTTTCTGTGCCGTCTTCGGTGGCACGGAGTGAGGTCCATAAACAGGAATCCCCGCCGTGAAATCGACGGGGTTGCATTATTCAGCAAATCTATATACAGCAGTATTATGATTCTTCACACAATCAGGAACTCAAGCACCTCGCTTACAGGTTACAAAGGGGCAAAGCAGACTGCTTATCAAAAGCAATTTCAAAGAACCGACTCACAGACCTATTTAAGATGTGTGAGCCAATAGATATTAACAAGGACCCATATGGCAACGAGTATAGCAAACATAACTGCCCCTTCAAATAACGCTTTTTTCCGCAGACAGATTCCGGATAGCCGTTCCTATTCCGCAACGACGCTGGGTTCCCAGTTCAGTGCCAGTTTATGCTCCGGGCAGCGCGCAACGCAATGACCGCAGCCCGAGCACCTGCTCCGGTCGGTCCGGATGCGCCCATCCTGATCTCTGTATATCCCGTCATAAAGGCAACCGCGGACGCAAATGTCGCAGTCCGTCCTTTTGCATTCGGAAATCAGGGTCGAACCAAGCTGGCAGGATTTCAGATCCTCAAACATATGCAGGGAAGTAAGCGCTGAACCCTGTATCTCAAAATAGTTGCTGTAATGATGGCGTTTCAGCCAGTCCTCGCATTCACCGACGATCCTTGAAATAACGGAATAGCCTTCGATCTGGATGACGGAAGCGAGTTCCACGCAGGACGCGCCGAGCATGATGAACTCGAGAACATTCTCATAGGACATCGTACCACCGCAGCTGCAGATATGGAACGGCGTGTTCTGCTTCAGGGACGCGGTCGCCGCGAGCGCGAGCGGATGAATGCTCACGCCGTTGAATCCGCCGAACGTCGGCATCAGAGACCTCTGCCGCTCGATGTCGATCCCGATCAGGCCCTTGAGTCCGTTGATCGCCGTTACGATCTGAACGCCAGCCTCCCGGACGCTCCTCATGATCTCAGGAGAATGACACGCCTCGTATGAGATCTTCGCTATCACAGGAACGCCGTCCGCGGCCGTGACCGCAGCGCGGAGGCAGTCCTTGATGATCTTCGGCACCATTCCGGTTCCGCGCGCGCGGATGGGCGGCGCCATGGATATTTCAACAGCGTCCGCGCCCATATGAATGACCTTTCTGGTCAGATAGGTCAGCTCGGACGGAGAGTTTCCCCATATGCTGCAGATCAGCTTGCAGTCTCCCTTCCGGATGCCGCCGAGCTCTTCCTCCCACTGTTCCAGATGCAGGTCCGAGAACATCTTCGTGTTCAGAGTCTGCTGCCCAGAAACGTACATTCTGGGCGAAATATAGCTGTTCGCCTCGAGCGTGATCGTCTCCGTCGTCACAGCGCCTGGTTTCTGATCGATGCAGCGCTGGATCGTAGCCGCATCCCTGCACCACGGTCCCGCTCCGACGACCACGGGATTCATTAAATGAAGTTTTCCGAGATATACAGAAGTATCCATTTCTCCGTCCTCACTCCATCGGATCATAGATGAGTTTCGTATTGCCGCAGGACCGGCGTATTTTCAGCTTCGTCTTCAGCGTGATCTCCTGCGGAAGCCCTTCCGCGACGTCGATATCCTCCAGCACGTCAAAAAGCATGCGCGCCGCCATCATGCCGAGGCGCTTCACCGGCTGGGAAATGGCCGTGATCTGCGGAGACAGCACGGAGCAGACAGGCGCGTCCGCAAGACTGACGAGCGCCACATCGTCCGGAATCCGCATCCGGTTGAACTGCGCGGACTGCACGACGCCCATCGCCATCTCCGCCGTACCGGCAACGATCACGTCCGGAAGATCGTTCTCATCGATCAGCTGTTTCAGCCCGTTGAAACCGCCGGACACGGAATTTTCCGTGAGAAGATACCGGATCTCGATCGGGTCGTCCGTTCTTCCCTGGACCGCGAGCTTTGCCCCGGTCTGTATCTGCGCCGTAAAAATTTTGGAATGCGCGTTAAGAATGAACGTCATCTTCCGATGACCGAGATCCACAAGATGCTGCATCAGCCCGTATACGCCGTCGGTATGATCGATGTAACACAGATGACGGAACGCGTCGTCCTGGCGCATCCCGATATGCACGCACGGAATATTGCGGGCTTTCAGAACACTGAGCTCGCTTCCGGAAAGGGTGGAATTCACCAGAATAAAGCCGTCCGCCTTCCGGTCGATCATTCTGTTCAGGTATTCCTGCTCCCTTGCCTTTTCGTCATTTGTCACGCAGAGAACGAGCGTGTGCTGTTTGGTAGCGGTAATGGTCTCGACGCCGGATACGACCATCTGGGAAAAAGTGTGCTCGATGGAAGGCACCAGAAGAACGATCATCCCCGGATTGCCGAGGCGGAGGCCTCTCGCGCACCAGCTGGGTGAATAGTTGTTTTCCTCCATGATCCGGAGAATATGTTCTCTGGTCTCCGGCAGAACGGCGTCCGGATGGTTAAGCACGCGCGACACCGTCGCGACGGATACGCCTGAAAGAGACGCAATCTCAGTAATCGTCATTGTTTCACCAGTATCCCGGGGCAGAAAACCGCGCGGGCGGGAGTTTCTGCCTGATTTGTATTTTTATTATATCCTGTCCTCCCGTCCGCTTCAACGGAAGTACGCGCATCCCTTGTCAAAATATCAGTAATTCTTGACCGTTTTTCATGGATTTTCATTTGTTCCTTCCGTATCATATTAGCAGAATTAATGCAAAAGCGCCAAGATATCGGCATTCATTCCTTTTTCAGCGAGTTCGCCTTGACAAACATTTTGCCCTGTCACTATACTAATGATGTAAACGATTTCATCGCTTTACACATCTTATAGGAAAATGGAGGTTGATTTTTTGTGAAACTCGAAAAAGAAGGCATTGAAGTTCTAAAGATCGAAGAACAAAAGACTGGCCTTTGGGACATCGCGTTCATCTGGTTCTGCGCAAACGTCGCGGTTCCGCGACTGATGATCGGCGGTTCCCTGGCTGAACTCGGATTCGGGAATCTTCTTCTGATCCTGATTCTGGGCAACATCCTCGTATTCCTTCCCCTGCTTGCTCTCGGACACATCGGATACAAGGTCAGGATCCCCACCATGGCCGCAACGCGAATGACGTTCGGCATTAAAGGGTCCTATATCCCGTCCGTGGCAAACGGCATACAGCTTCTTGGCTGGGGCGCCAACGTCACCGTCGTCTGCGGAAGCGCGATCAACACGATCGTTTCCCACATGACCGGATTCAACAACCTGACTCTCTGGATCATCATCACCGCTGTCGTACAGCTCCTGATCACCGCGTACGGATTCCGCTCCATCACCTGGCTGCAGCGTATCTCCGTACCGCTCCTCGGCATTCTGACGATCGTCACTGCCGTCCTCATTTTCCGTGATTACGGTTTCTCCTCCATCGTCCACTATGCGCCGGTCGCACCTCTTGCCATCCTCGTCGGTCTTGACATCGTGGCAGGCAACGCGTTCGCATGGGGCCCGATGGTCTGCGACTACACACGCTACGCAAAGAACAGCGGCGCTTCCAGCTGGGGCACGCTGATCGGTTCTCTCGCAGGCGCCGCGTCCTTCATGTTCGTCGGTGCGATCTCCATGATCACGACCGGCGACGCAAGCCCGGTCGGCTACCTTCTCACAAAGGGTCTCGGCATTCCTG
>JAFPXU010000107.1 GCA_017394605.1 Clostridia bacterium
AGGTGGACGATACCGCAGCAGCGATCATCCGCTTCAAAAACGGCGCCATCGGCAACATCGTCGTGAGCAATTCGCAGAATCCCGCCCTGTTCGGGAACGTCCGGGTCCACGGGGAAAACGGCGCGAGCGTCGGCGTACAGACCGACGGCGGCGCCATGTTCATCGCGGGCGTCTCGGGCATCGCCGAACCCCCCGTGAACGATCTGTGGACGGTGCCGGGGGAGGAGAACATGCTAGAGGAGTACAAGCGCATGGACAGCGAGTTCTTCAACAGCATCGACAGCACGCATTACTTCCATATCCGGCAACTGACCGATTTCCTCGACGCGATCCAGAATCACCGCGAACCGCTGATCACGCTGGAGGACGGCCGCAGGACCGTCGAGCTGATCACGGGCATCTACCGCTCCAACCGGGACAGAATGCCGGTCAAATTCCCGCTTGTGCCCGAGAACCGGGACGATTTCGACGGACGTCTTCCGAGATCCTGACGGAATACCGGGAAGCCCGGCGACAAAAGACCAAATCGTCAAATTCGTATAAAGTTCAAACAGGAGCCTAGCACGAAAAAGTGCGAGGCTCCTGCTTATTTCTTTTTCTTACCCCGATTCTAACGATAAAACGCAATAAAATTTATTTTTTATACCCGTCTGATCGCCGATTCCGCATGAAAATGAAATTATCCTTATGTCTGAAGGGCTGTTATTTCATTCCTCTCCCTGCTCGCTTCCCGAAAAATTCCGGAGATGCATATAGACCGTATTCCGGGAGATTCCAAGTATTTCGGCAACTTTCGCTACTGCATCCTTGATGTTGAAAACTCCATGCTCGTAAAGGATACGGATCAATTCCCGGTTCTTGTTCACAGCCGGGATCGTTGTGTTGAACAGCACCTGGTTCCGTGCGTCCGCAACGGCATTCGCAATCGAGTCTGTCGTGCTGGAGGCGAAATACTCGGTTTCCGTCGATCCTGCGTACGGGCCCGTCAAGTCCGCGATAATCTCCGAAAGAGGGGTGTCCAGGTAGAGATTGATGCACATCATCCCGATCAGCCTCCCCTTTTCGCCGTAAATTGGGATCGTGGAGGATTTCAGATGCTCCCCCGTTGCGCTGATCGACCGGTAGGATGCATAGGACTCCGCAGCGGTCAGATCCTGTTCGTTGATCCGCTTCAACATATTCAAAGCAAGATCGGTCAGCGGCGCGCCGGCGGAACGTCCGGAATGATATCCGTTCATGATTTTCACGACCGAGTGATTGTAATCCTCGAGACTGTGAAGACTGATCTCATATGCTGATCCGAGATATGCGGAAAGCTGATCCATCATCGAAGCATAGGAATCCAGAACAAGTTTATCGATTTTCGTAAGCTTCATTTTTGCCTCCTTTTTCCTGTAAAAAAACGCGACTATCCAATCAAATCCGAAGCCTGCTATGTCATGATATCATTCGATGAAACAGTTTGCAATGAAATAAATATGGTTCATTGAATGAAATTCTTTCATATTGACGTTAATTTTGTTCATATGCTATCATCCTGTCATGGAGGGGTGAGTATGAAACCGAACGAACTTGTTCTCGCATCCGGCAGCAGCTTAAACCGCATGAAATGGGAAGAGGAAATCGAGCGTTCCTCCATGGAGGACCTCCTTTGCTTCGGCACGGCGGATATGGATTTTCAGAGTCCGGAACCGATTCTTTCAGCGCTGACAGACATTATCGGAACAGGGCACCTCGGATATCCCCGGGTGACCGATGAATTCTACGCTGCAATCGGGAACTGGCTGCTCCGGCATACCGGATGGAAGTTTGACGCAAGATCCTCTATCGTTCAGAATCTCGGAATCTATCTGTCCGCCTGGAATGCGCTGGACGCCTTGACGCGTCCCGGCGACAGGATCACGATCCTGACCCCGGTGCATTTTTGTTTCCGCCGCCTGATTCAGGTGAACGGGCGTGTCGCTGTTGAGTGTCCTCTTTCCTATGAGAACGGCGTTTACTCCATATCCTACGCGCATCTGGAAGCCTGTTTCGCCAGCGGCAGCAGATTCTTATGGCTCTGCAATCCGCATAACCCGATCGGAAAAGCATGGACAAGGGAGGAGCTGACCAGGGTCGCTGACCTCTGTGACAAGTATCACGTTTTGATCCTATCCGATGACGTGTACTGCGGGCTGACCGCTCCCGGCACCCCGTACACGCCGATCGCATCCCTTTCCAAAAAGATCTCATACCAGACGGTCACGCTGTATTCGACCAGCAAGATCTACAACACAACAGGACTGCGGCATTCGTTCGTGATTGCGGAAAACCCTGCGATCCTGAAGGACTATACGGACTCCATCGCGAGGATGAATCTCGAATACGGTCTGAACATCATGGGAATGGCCGCTTCGATCGCCGCCTACACGAAATGCGATCCGTGGCTGGATGCCCTTATGAAGAGAATGACCGATTACCGTGCACGGATGAAAGCGTTTCTCCGTTCGGAAGCCCCGTCTGTTTCTGTTTACGATTCCAACGCCGGCTATTTTGCCTGGATCGACATGCGGAACATTGCCGTTCCCGCAAAGCAACTGAAGCATCAGCTTGAGCAGGAGGCGCACATCGTTGTCGAGAACGGCGCCGACCTGGGCAAGGGCGGAGACGGCTTCATCCGCTGGAATCTTGCCTGTTCGGAAGAACATCTGAAAGAAGGGCTGGCGAGGTTCGCCGCGTTCTGCAGGAATCACAGCAAATAACAGGAAGGAAGGAAGAACCCGATGCATTACGATTTCGATACCACTCCCGACCACCGCCACAACGGATCCTACAGATGGAACATGCCCGGCATGCCCGAGGACATCATCGGAATGGGAACCGCGGATCTTGACTTCAACTGTGCGCCGTGCATCCGGGAAGCGCTCCGTCCCGTCGTTGAGGACAACTGCTTCAACTACCGGCAGCGCAGCGACGAATACTATGACGCAGTCTGTTCCTGGTACCGCAGAATGTACGGTCTGGAAGTGAAGCGCGAATGGCTCAGCAACGTTCCGAGCACGATCGGCGCCGTCCGCATAGCGCTCGGCATCTTCGCAAAGCCCGGCGACGCGGTGATCGTTCAGACACCCGTCTTCCGTCCGCTTGTCTGGGCGATCGACGGGGCAGATCTCCGGCAGATCGATAACCCTCTCAAGATCGTTAACGGACATTATGAGATCGACTTCGAGGACTTTGAAGACAAGCTCCGGACATACCGTCCGAGCGTCTATCTTCTGGTCAACCCCCACAACCCGACAGGACGCGTTTTCACACAGGAAGAACTCGAGAAACTGGTCGACCTCTGCGCAGCCTACAATGTAACGCTGATTTCGGACGAAGTGCACGGTCTCGTGATCTATGAGGGCAGCCGGTTCATTCCGATCCTTGCTGTCAGCGAAACCGCGAAGAAAATCGCCGTTCAGATCATGAGTTTTTCCAAGGGCTACAACATCATGAGCCTGCCGCACGCCATCATCACGATCGCAAATCCGGATATTCAGGGTAAATGGATGCGGCAGATCCAAGCGCATTCATTCGGATACGCCACCAACAGTTTTGCACTTGCAGCCGTCACTTCGATCCTGAAAGGCGAAGCGGACGACTGGATGAAGGAACTGACTGCGTATCTTTCGAACAATCTTGAGGAAGCGCTTGCGTTCATCGAGGAAAAACACCTGCCGCTGATCCCGTTCAAGCCGGAGGGCAGTTTCCTTCTCTGGCTAGACTGCCGGCAGGCAGGGATTGGCCAGGATCATCTTGACCGGTTCTTCCGGGAAAATGCACTGATCGATCTGGACGACGGAGAAGAGAACTTCGGACCTGCCGGAAGAGGCTTTATTCGGATCAACTTTGCCGTAACGAACAAGGTATTAAAGGAAGCTTTGAACAGAATCGAAAAAGCCTTCCATGATAATACACGCAACAACAAGAACAACTGAGAAAGGGGAGTCAAAATGGAACAAACTTCTAAACCCAAAAAAGAACGTCAGAAAAAGGAACTGACTGTCACCAGTGCTCTGGTCGGATTTCTCGCTCCGATTGCAGTCCTGATCCTCCTGATCGTAATCGGTGCGGACGTCACGATCGCCGCGCTGGCCGCTCTCTTCGTCATGATCGTCTATGCGATGGTCATGGGCTATGACTGGAAAACCATCGATGACGCGATGGCAGACGGCGTCAAGCAGGTCGCAACCGCGATGATGGTCATGCTGCTCGTCGGCTGTATGGTCGCTGTCTGGATGTCCAGCGGAACGATTCCTTCGCTTCTGTATTACGGCATGAAGATCATCACGCCGAAGCTCTTCCTCCCGATCTGCTTCATACTGCCTGCGTTCATGGCGATCTGCGCCGGAACCAGCTGGGGCGCGATCAGCACGATCGGCGTCGTCCTCTGCAGTATGGCTGCAGGCCTTGGGATTCCCGTTCCGATGGCAGCAGGCGCAGTCATCTCCGGTGCTTTCTTCGGAGACAAGATGAGCCCGCTTTCGGATACGACACTGCTTGCTTCCGCATCCTGTGACGTTCCGCTGTTCGATCACATCCAGTCGATGTGGTACACGACGATTCCCGGCACGATCATCTGCCTTGTCATCTACTGGATCCTTGGCGCGAATGCTTCCGGAAACATCGATACCGCCGCTGTTGCGGAGCTTTCCAACGGTCTTTCCAACACCTTCAACATCAGCGTGCTTCACTTTATCCCCGTCATCCTGGTCCTTGTCCTTTCCGTGCTGCGGGTACCCGCGCTACTGTCGTTCGGCATCGGAATCGCAAGCGGCATCATCTGGTCGATGATCTTCCAGGGACGCGGCTTTGTTGAAAACCTCGGCTACATTCTGAACGGCTTTTCCACGGAAAGCGGCGTTGCTGCCGTTGATTCACTCGTCAACCGCGGAGGTTTCTCGAGCATGCTTTCCCTGGTCGGAATCCTGATCACACTCGGACTGCTGAGCGGTCTGTTCACCAAGACGGGCGTTCTGGTCAAACTGGTCAGCGCGCTGTCCACCAAACTCAACACACCGGCCGGCATCCTGCTTGGGGCATGGATTTCCTCCCTGCTGATCTGCCTCATCGGCGGTCAGTATCCGGCAATCGCGATCCCCGCTGTCGCATTCAAAGAGATCTGCGACGAGAAGGACATCAACCGTGCGGTTCTCTCCAGAACGCTGGAAGACGTCGGTACGATGGTTGCCGCAATCGTTCCCTGGTCCGCATGGGTCATCGGTTACGGCGTGGTGCTCGGAGGCGCCGGCAATCCGATTTCTGTTACGGAATTTATCCCGTTCTGCTTCCTGCCCATGCTCTGCCCGATCCTCACGCTGATCAACAACTTCACCGGAATCGGTCTGCTGCATAAGAATGATCCCGTTAAATACAATCCTTTCTGGATCCGCAAGAAACACGAGGCAGGAAAAGCAGAATGAAAAAAGCAGTCGTACATACTTCTATCGCACCGACGGCGATCGGTCCGTATTCTCAGGGGATTATTGCAGGAGATCTGGTGTTCGTATCAGGACAGCTCCCTGTCGATATGGCGACCGGATCCTTTCCGGAAGGGATTTCCGCCCAGACCAGGCAGTCGCTACTGAACCTTCAGGCGATTCTGAAGGAAGCCGGAACGAATCTCGGTAACATCGTCAAGACAACCGTATTTCTTTCCGATATGAACAACTTCGCGGCAATGAACGAAGTCTATCGGGAACTCATCGGCTCAGAGGCGTGCCCTGCCCGCTCTGCGGTCGAAGTCGCCAGACTTCCCAAGGACGCGCTGGTGGAGATCGAAGCGATCGCCGTCAAATAATCCCCCCTCCGACAGTATCCGGAGTATCACAAACAGAAAAGAGCTGGATGGCATTGAGTTGTCACCCAGTTCTTTATTCTTTCCGTCTTCGGACTTATTCCTGTTCGGTCGGGTATTCGGACTTGCCGGTCAACTTGCGGCGGAGGATCTTTCCCATCCGCTTCAGCGCGTACGGACCGACCAGCTTCATCATCTCCTCGGCGGTGTGCATGTCGCTTGCGGCAGGCAGGTCGCGGGTGAGATGGATCGCGTCGAATTCGCAGCGCGTCGTGCACAAACCGCATCCGACACACTGGTTGAGGTCGACGGTCGTCGCGCCGCAGCCAAGGCAGCGGTTCGCTTCGATTCTGACCTGCTCCTCCGTCAGCGGGAGTCTGAGATCGCGGAACGTTTCCCGCGCTTTCCCGCCGGAGAATCCCGGACGCTGGCGCGGGGAGCTGTCGAACGAATCAGGCCTCGTGATATCCTCGCGGTCGAACTCGATGAATTCCCGCTTGTCCCTGCCGATCGTCAGGGACTGGCCGGGATGCACGAACCGGTTGATGGAGACCATGCCCTCGCGTCCGTCCGCGATCGCGTCGATCGCGAATTTC
>JAFPXU010000013.1 GCA_017394605.1 Clostridia bacterium
ATTCGGGCTACCTCCCATCATCCAAAAGATGAGGATCGTACTGAAAAACGGAGGGGAAAGGATTCCTCCAACCCCCTCCGTTCATCGCAATGACGGTTCAGAAGTTCATTAACCCATGAGCGGTACGACTTCGTTCTCCCATGCTTCGGAAATCGCTTCGCATGCTGCGTTCAGCTGCGCTGCGGAATCCGGCGTGATGATGTTGGTGTAGTACTCGTCGCCGAGGATCGGGCAGTCATCCGGGATGTCGATCTGATCCGCACGGATCGGACGGGCGCCGCCGCGGGCACGGTCGATCTGGCCTTCGTCGCTGAACAGGTAGTTCAGGGCAACACGTGCGGCATAGGGATGCGCAGCCCATTTGTTGAGAACCAGCGCGTAGCCGGTGGAGAGAGCGCCATCCTGCGGGATCACGTAGGTGATGTGCACGCCGGGGATGTTCTTCTCATTCAGGTCTTTCGCGAAGTTGGAGCCGTTGAAGTCGAAACGGCCGCAGCCGCAGACGATCTGGCCGGTCTCAAAGTCGGTCTCGCCCGCATCTCCGCCATCCAGACGGCCTGCTTTGGCGAGCTCGATGCACTTGTCGATGCAGGGACGGATGTTGTCCCATGTTCCGCCGAGTGCGAAGTTCATGGCCAGCATATCGACCTGGGAGGAAGCACCGCCGATGACGTTGCCGAATGCCAGGTTGATGTCTTCTCTCTCAAGAAGCTCTTTCCACGTCGTGGGAAGTTCGCCTTCGATCGCCGCATCGTTGAAGATGAACGCGGTGCTGCCGGTGTAGGAGAGCGCCCACTTGTGATCAGGATCCTTCGCCCAGTCGGGGATCTTGTCCCAGACGTCTACGGTGTAGGGCTGGACGCAGTCCTGCTCGACAGCCGTGATGGTGAAGGCGTAGCCGATGTCGCCGAGGTCCATCGTCGGGTCATCCTTTTCCGCAATGAACAGCGCAAGTTCTTCTGCGGAGGAGAGGTCCGGGTCGACGTTCCTGTCGATGCCGTACTTTTCCTTGATGGTCGCGAAGGAATCGGACCACAGTGTCCAGTAATCCGGAAGACCGGCCGTTCCGACGTAGCCTTCGGATTTCTCGAGCAGCTGATCGAGCGTAAGGGAATCGAAATCAACCGCTGCGTCCGCGGCGGAAGCCGCAGCGTCCGTCTTCGGGGCTTCCGTTGTAGCCGCGGGTGCGGAGCATCCGAAGCAGAACAGAGCAAAGACGACTGCAAGTGCCAACGCAAGATACTTCTTCATTTCTTTTGTTTCCTCCTTGATTTATCTATGAACCCCTGAAGGGGATCATTCCGAACGAAAAAACAAATAAAAAACGACGACCGGAAGGACGCGTCTGCGCCGTCCGACGCCGCGGGCGGCGAAGGTCCTGCTGGAACCGATGCACTGATTGTATGTTAGCATTCCATGAATGAAAATTCAACATAAAAACATCAAAATTGTACGTTTCGGCACTCCCGTCCCCAACACCGCTTTTCGATGCTATAATGAGAATATATTCCGACACAGGAAAGGACCGCATATGAGAACAGAATATCTCCCCCGCGTCTGCGTCTGCAGAGGCGCTTTCCAGACCGATTTCACACTCGATTACGACTGGTTTCCCCGCGTCGTCGCGGCAGGAAAGGAGACCGTCATCCATATCCGCCAGCTCGGAGGCAGCCCGCGCTTTCTGCCTGACACGGACTATACCCTGATCTGGTGCCCGACTACGCAGGGCAAGCCGGTCGACTATCCGGTGATGTCCGGCTATGAGACCGAAACGGTGCGCACGGACGGCGAGGGCAATTTCCATCTCAGGCATACGTTTTCCTCCGAACAGGAGTATTATCTCCGCTTCTACAGCAGTGAGGACCGGCTCCTTGACCAGTTCCCCGTCTACTGCGTCGCAGAAGACCTCGTCGGCCTTTACCCCTTCATCGGCGACACGCATCTCCATTCCTGCCGTTCCGACGGCAGGCAGATGCCCGCGGTCGTCGCGGCAAACTACCGGAAGATCGGCTACGACTTCCTCACGATCACCGACCACCACCGCTACTACCCCTCCCTGGAGGCGCTGCGGTTCTATAAGGACGTCCCGACGGAACTGTGCATCGTACCAGGCGAGGAGGTCCAGCTCCCGGACGCCAACGGGCTGCACAACGACGTGCACATCATCAACTTCGGCGGCCTCTACAGCGTCAACGCCCTGGCGGAGGGCCCCAACCGGTCCGAAGCGGGCGACGATAAGATGATGCGCTCCCTAAACGGCGACGCGCCGGATTCCATGATGCAGGCGGAGTACGATGCGCTCATGCAGAAGCTGACCGATGAGATCGACTGTCCGGACGGCATCGACCGCTTCCCCGCCGCGAACTGCAAGTGGGTCTTCGACGAAATCCGGAAAGCGGACGGACTCGGGATCTTCGTGCACCCGTACTGGATCAGCGACGTGTACCACGTACCGGAGCGGTTCACGGACTACGTGGTGGACAGCGGGATGTTCGACGCGTTCGAGGTCCTGGGCGGAGAGCGCTATTACGAGCAGAACGGCTTCCAGACGATCCGCTACTACGAGGACAAGGCGAAAGGGCATGTCTACCCCATCGTCGGTGCGACCGACAGCCACAGCTCCTATCCGTCCAACGACGGCGCGTACGTTGCGGCCACGATCGTCTTCGCGGAAAAGAACGAAAGAAAGACGCTGATCAGCGCCATCAAAAACTTCCATAGCGTCGCGGTCGATAAGATCAGCAGGGAATTCCGCATGGTCGGAGACCTGCGCCTCGTCAAATACGCGACGTTCCTCTACCAGTATTACTTCCCGATGCACGACGAGCTCTGCTTTGAGGAGGGGCGCCTTCTGAAGCAGTACGCCACCGGTCTTCCCGGGGAGCGTGACGAAGCGCTCCGCACGCTTTCGTGCATCTGCGGACGCGTCGGAAAACTGAAGGACAAATATTTCGATTTCTGAGATCCCCCGTCCGTTATCGATCCAATGAATTGTGAGGAACCGGTATGCATGATTCATCGAAAAGGTTTAAAAAAATCGCGCATTTCTACGGCAGCGACCGCGTGCCGGGATGGCTGAAGAAGATCCAGTCGAAAACGCTCACGACCGACGCGGAGCTTTCCGCGTTCGTCATTTCGTGCCGGGACCGCTCGCTCCATAAGGATGTGCTTTCGGCTGCCGACCGCATCACGGACCGGGACGAGCTTCTGAAGATCGCCGCGTCGGACGCGGACAAGTCGGTCCGTCTCCGCGCGCTGGAACGGTTCCCCCGCGACCGCGCGTTTCTTCTGTCGGTAAAAGCTTCCGCAAAGCACTGGAGCCCCTCGCTTTCCAACCTGTATCCGGTCGAAGCGCGGGCGGTCGAACTGCTGAAAGCTCTGGAAGCGGACGCCCTTTCAGTAGCGCCGGACGAGAACGCCGTCGCGGAACTTCTGATCGGCGGGACCGTGACCGAATCCATTCCGGAAGCGATGAAACGGATCACAAGCGAATCCGTCCTTCTGGATCTTCTGAACAGAAACGTCAGCCCCGAAGTCAACGCGGCTGTACTGGGCCGCTCCCGTCATCCGGACGCGGCGTGCGGAGCGGACTTTCAGCGCGCCGTAACGGATCTGAGCCTCACGGGACGGTTCCGCGGACTGGAATCCTCCGTGACGGGCTGTCTGAACGATCCAGCGCTTCTGACCGAGATCCTGGACAAAAGCCGCAATCCGGCTCTTGCCGCTTCGGCCGCGGACGATCTGTTCTGGCTCTATGACCTTGCAAAGCGGAGCGGCACTGCGCTTCCGCCTCTGTCGGATACGCAGCAGGACATTCTGGTACGCCACCTCGCAGGTCAGAACCGCCTATGCCGCAATCACGCGCTGGCGCTGCTGGATCCGAGGCACCTGAAAAATCTGTATGCGCAAGTCAAAGATGACGAAGACCGGCTGGAGATCGTCCGCCGCCTGCCGCAGAATGAGTTTACGGACGAGCTGATAGACGAACTGCTGAAGATGCCCGGCGGCAGGATCCGTGACCAGTGGGAACGCGGGCTTGCAGGTTTCTCCACCGAGCGCCTCATTGAGATCATTGAGACCCATCCCGACTGGAGATACCGCATCAAGGCGCTGGATTTCGCGGTCGCAAGGCTGAAGCGCGAGGAAAACGGAGAAGAGCGCATCGACGCAATCGTCCTCCCGATGATCGATGAGATCCGCACCGAAAACGGGCATATCGGCAGAATGCTCATCGACATCTTTCACGCGCTGCCAGAAGAGCTCTATTCCCATTTCGGCTTTGAGCCGGAATATGAAGAAGGCGAAACGATCGACGATGCGGAATGGAGCACGCTCAAGGTCCGCTACGGCGGACATCAGTACTGGGTCTATTATTCGCAGACGGACGGCGGAGGCTACTGTCCGCCGTATGGCGAGCAGATCTCCTGACATAAGAAGAGCAGGAATACTTGACGTTTTTTTCAGATTATAGATGATTTGCCTGTCAAAAGGAGGCAGCAATATGGAAGAACAGATCCGTCCATCCGCTGATCTCAGAAATCACTATGCCGATATATCAAAAGCCTGTAAGGAGTCTCGTCAGCCGGTGATCATCACTGTCAACGGACAAGCCGATACGGTCATATTGAGTTTACAGGATTATCATCAGATGCAGGCAGAACTGGAGCTGCTGCGCATGCTGGCAGACGGCGAATCGGATGTTTCCGCGAATCGTGTTGCCCCGATAGAAGATACCTTCCGTAATCTGCGTACGCGTCTTTTGGAAAACAATTGACTTCGCCGTACGGCGCAGTTATCATGAGTCCGAACGATATTTAGCCGTTCGGCTCATTTTATTGGAATCTGGTGCTAATTTAGCCGTTCGGCGAAGGAGGATACATGATCGTTACGGATGCAAAACAGTTCGGGGAGGCAGTCCGCAAAAGAAGAAAGACACTCGGGTACACACAGATGTTTCTCTGTGAGTTCAGCGGGCTGAGCGTCAGTTTTCTCTCTGACCTGGAGAACGGAAAAGCGACGATCGAACTGGAAAAAGCGATCCGCGTCGCGAACCTGCTCGGTATGGACTGTTCGTTGTCCGTAAGGGGATAACACATGGAATACATTGTCAGCATCGAAAGAAACGGCGTGTTCGTTCCGGTCGGCACCATTTCCGGAGAAAGCAGCGACAGCGCACAGTTTTGGTACGCCGATTCGTTTCTGGAGGATACGGAAGCCGCGCCGGTCTCCGTAAGTCTGCCTCTGCAGCCCGAAGCCTTCCCCGCCGGTCGGACAAAGGCATTTTTCGACGGATTGCTTCCGGAAGGTTTCACGCGCAGAGCCGTCGCTGAACAACTGCGTCTGGACGAACGCGACTATGTTCGTATCCTGCACCGGCTCGGTCGCGAGTGCATCGGCGCGCTGCGCATACATGAGCGCGGCGAGGAGCCTGCTGCGCGGTATGAAAAGCTGTCGTCCGAGCAGGTACGCCAGCTTGCATCCGAAGGAGCGGAAGAATGCGCCGCGTTTATGATCGAATCCCGGCTGTGTCTTGCCGGCGCGACGGGAAAAGCAGGACTGTATCTCGATCCCGAAGCGGGCGGCTGGCACCTGCCGCAGGGGACTGCGCCAAGCACGCATATCGTAAAGCAAAGCCACGTGCGCTTAAAACAGATCGTACCGAATGAGCTCCTCTGTCTCCTGACGGCAAAGAACTGCGGCATCGATGTTCCGGATTCGTTCATTATCGACCTGGGAGCCGGTGACGATGCGGATATCCTGCTCGCGTCCGGACGTTACGACCGGTTCTTCCCGCAGCAACCGCGGAATATCAGCGGATTGCAGGTGCCCCTGCGTCTCCATCAGGAGGATTTTGCGCAGGCACTGGGTATCCCTGCTTCGGATAAATATGAAAGCGGGGAACCGTATCTTGGAAAGATGTTTGCGCTGCTGCGCACGCATTCTGCGCACCCGGTGGAAGATCAGCTGAAACTGTGGGACAGGATCATATTCAATTATCTGATAGGAAATACGGACGGGCACCTAAAGAATTATTCCCTGCTGTATTCGCCTGACCTGAAAGCACTCCGCCTTGCGCCGGCGTATGATGTCGTCAATACGACGGGCTACCCCCGGATGACGCACAGCATGGCGTTTGCGATCGGCAAGGCAAGGCAGATTGAAGAAGTCACACGGGACGCTTTCCGCATGGCCGCGAAGGAAGCAGGCCTGGGTCCCCGGATGGCACTGGACAGGCTGGATGATCTGTCGGAAAGGTTCTGTCCCGCCCTGGATCAGGCGGCGGTATCGCTGGAAAGCCGGGGCGTTAAGGGAATCGAGCAAATAAGGGAATCCATTCTGAAAACCGGCGGCATTGCCATGATGGAAGACATGCCGGAAAAACATGTCACAAGGCATCGCAGCGGTCCGGCCCGATAAGGTTATTGCAATTTCCTCTTCTGCAGGGGTTCGTCTTTCCATTCAGGGACAGCCGGAAAATACCCGTTCCTCTCTGTCATTTCTCCGTCACTCTGCCGCCGGCGTGTGACGGACTTCCTTTTCCCCGCAACGTGATTGTCCGCAGCTGTCGTGGAATGAAAAAAGCCCGAAAAATCGGGCTCTCGTCTTATGTAATTTATGGATCTCCGGCTATGCCTCGGGCTCCTCGTTCAGAACATCCCCGATGGCGTCGCCGAATCCGACGCAGGTCACGGATTTGACCTTCAGCGGGCCGAAGTCCGCATCCTCGTCAAAGTCATAGTTCTCGTTCGGCACATAATCCCCCTCCATGACCATCTCATAGGCAAAGGGGCCGTGTTCCATCGTAAACGTCATATCGTCCAGCTGCCAGCCCGAGAGGATCCATCCTTCGTCCCTGAGCTCCTGCCCCGTCTTGCCGATCAGGCTGTTGAGCTCCTCCTGGTCAGGAATCTGCTCGGTCAGGTTGTCGATACGGGCAACGGGGAGCGGACCGACCAGTTCCCGGACCTTCTCGTCACGGTGCTCGTCGAAGAAGTCCAGCGCAAAAAGGGCCTCGGAAACATCCGCGGGCAGGTCCGCCACCGCGCGGTACGTGACGCCGTCCTTTTCAAAC
>JAFPXU010000108.1 GCA_017394605.1 Clostridia bacterium
GAGCTTCCGGAACCGAATCTCCTTCATGTCCTTCCGGTACAGGAAACCGCTACGTCGTTCGATTTCAAACCGTTCACACCCGATCATCAGCCGGTCGAATTCCTGTTTAACCGTGCTTGTGACCTTTTCGCGGCCAAACCAGGCTACGGTACGTTTCAGGAGCACCTCCTCCGAAAGGGGCGCTTCCATTTCAAGGACCTTTGATACCAGCTCTCTGTAATCCCGGCACGAATAGAGCAAGATTTCGACCTCGGCGGTCCGGTAAGGGGGAAACGCAAAGTGTTCTTCTTCTGCTTCCACCTCAAAGGAATTCTCTGAATCGGGCAGAACCGACCTTTCCGCCGGAATTACAGTTTCCGCGGCGTTACGAACCGCATTGGCCGCAGCTTCCCATAACCGGTGCTGCTCGACCGCTTTGTTCTTATACCAGTCAGTAGACCAGATCCGGTAGAATTTCCATCCCATCCGCTCGAGGATCTCCTGTCTCAGGCGGTCTCTGTCCCGCGCGTTCCGGGAGGAGTGGTAGGCCGCGCCGTCGAACTCGATTGCCAGCACATAATCCGAGCTGTCCTCACGCTTCAGAGCCAGATCAATCCTGAATCCGGAGCACCCTACCTGCGTATCCACCGTAAACCCTTTTGATTTCAGAAAATCAGCAACCTCTTCCTCGAACTCGGAGTCGAAGGATTCGTATGGATGCACGGAGACGGAGCGTTCCAGTGCGACCTCGCCGTTTTCTGCAAGATCCAGATATTCCCGGAGCAGTCTTACCCCTTCCGCGCCGCTCTTTTTCAGATCGATGTCCGTATAGTGCATGGAAGAGACCAGCTGTACGTTGCACTTTGCGCGCGTGACAGCCACGTTGAGGCGTCGTTCTCCCCCGACCCGGTTCAAAGGTCCAAAATTGTGAAGAAGTCTGCCCTGCACGTCTATGCCATACGCAACGCTGAAAATGATCGTATCGCGCTCATCGCCCTGCACTGTTTCCAGATTTTTGATGAAAAACGGTTCCTCCGCGTCCGGCTTAAAAAAGAACTCTTTTTCCGGAGTTTCCTGCCGCCTTTTCATCAGCAATTTGTCGATCAGATCCTGCTGCGCGACGCTGAACGCCACCACCCCGAGGGAACGATCCGGATACAGGTCGATGTTGCTGTAGATCAGGTCCACAATATACTCCGCCTCTTTGCGGTTCGTATGGGAACGGCGGTCAAAGATCCCGTCCACATGGTGATAGTCGATCCCAATCCCGGCTCTGTCCGAAGTCGAGGAGGGAAATGTTACGAGTTCGCCGTCATAGAAGTTTTTGTTGGAGAAGGTGATCAGCTGTTCATACCGGCTGCGGTAGTGCCAGCGAAGGCGAAGCTGCTTCATGGAGGTGGAGCAGAGGTCGAGGATCGATTCAAAATCGGTCACATCCCCCGCTTCTTCGTCCTCCTGTTCCGACTCGATGACGTTGTTGAAGAAATTGCTGGGCGGCATCTGCCTCGAGTCACCGACAACAATCAGCTGTTCCCCGCGCCAGATCGCTCCGATCGCATCCCACGGGAAGATCTGGGAAGCTTCGTCAAAGACTACCGTGTCGAAATGCACGGCTCCCGCCTCCAGAAACGTGCTGACGCTTAGAGGCGACATCAGAAAACAGGGCTTGATCCGCTGAACCAGTTCTCCGGTTTCGGAGAGTAGTTTGCGGATGCTTTTCTGTTTCCGCTTCTTCTCCCCCTCCCGAAGCAGGATCGACAGCGCACTGCCAGGGGCTGTCATGTCAAGGGACGGCCTGTCCGCGGAGAGTCTCGCTCGGATCTTCACCTTGTTGATTCCGAACTGCTCCCTGTCTTTTTCGGAAAAGAGTCTGACCGCCCTGTCCTGCGAGATCCGGCTGAATTTCGCGAGCACCGGCGATGAAGAGAGAACCGCGTCGATCCACTGATCGATGTACTGCTTGCGGAACGCTCCGCAGATATGGTCTGCCTCCACGTTTCCTTCGATCGCCTGATCCACGAA
>JAFPXU010000109.1 GCA_017394605.1 Clostridia bacterium
CGTTCCGAGCGCCATCCTGCTTTCGCAGTTCACGCCGGATTACGCGGATCTTCTGGTCGGCGTCAATATCGGCGGCGCAGGCACGCTGATCGCGTCGCTCGCGAGCCTCATCACCTTCCGCGAATACCTCAGGCATGAGCCGCGCAGGGCGCGTTCCTATATCGCGACGTTTTCCGCGTTCAACTTCGGTTTCCTATCCCTCCTGCTCGGTTTCATGCTGATCAAAAACACGCTGGCGCTCTGAAGCCGGCGTTTTTGTTCCTCTCTTCCTGTGTACTGCATGCGGAAGAAGCGGAATTGATTTCCTCTCATATTATCGGTACACTGTAAGGTAGCGGAGAACGATCATCAGAGAGGCGTTTCCGTGCCTTATACCAGGATCTGTCAGCGGAGCGTGGTACGTATGGAACAAATCGCTTCGATCCGCGCGGTCTGCCACACGGCGGGATATACCCTTTCCGCAGGCAAAAAGCAGGACGGATCGTACTTCTTTCAGAATGAACATACCGAGATCCCGAACGAGTTTGAAAAATACTGTCCGGGTATATGCGAGTACGCGCTCGAAACGCTCATAAGGTTCTATCACGGGCTGATGGACGAGAAACCGTCCCCCTTCACGGACGTTCTGGAACGGTGGACGTTCGTTTTGACCTACAGCGACGGAACGTCGCAGACGGAATTCCATCTGCTGAGGCGGGCCAGCACGTTCAAGCTCCGTCCGGTTAAGTCCTACAACGAATTCCTCCGTCTCCCGATGGCGCAGAACCGGCTCGGAAGCGGGCGGATCGTGCTGCCGCTGCAGTCGTCCGGAGACGCGGACCTTACCTATGTCCGGAGGATCTGCGCAGAAGGGACCGTCCCATTCGCGGACCTGTACCGGAACATTTTCAACCAGCTGTTCTATCTTTCGCTGGGGCACTACGAGCTGACCGTGATCGTGGACGAAGACCGGGCGCTCCGCGCAATCGTACACTCGGAACGCAACCATACCCTGTCCAAAGCGGAATTCGACACCGTAGGCAGGATCCTGAAAACGCTGGGGCACCCGCTTCTGGAATGCTTTAAGGAGCATGGCGTCCGCCTGACGCACGATTTCCTGCCGGGCACCTATACGATGGACGAGATCCGCGCTTTCCTCGGCGTATAACACTCCTGAACATATTACAAATACCGGGACAGCCGTTCTTTTACCGTGTTTTCCACACTCACCGCTGTTTCTTTTGCATCAGATTCCCGGATGCCGGCTTTTTTTGCCACCGAGAGGATATCCTTCATGCTCGGATATCTGCCCTCTCCGGCGACGGAGGTCGCATGCTCACCTCCCATGGAACTGGAGTATGTAAGGTCATAAGCCGGAGCGAGGCGCCACTGTCCCCCGTCGAAGAGGAAGGTGAAATTGTTGGAATGATCGGCCCTGCATGTAAGGCAGATCGCTGTGATAGGGCCCTGTATCTGGAAACATCGTGTTTCGTCTCACAGTTAAAAAGGAAACAGGTCATGCTGTTTCTCAATCTGTTTCCACGTTCTTATCCGCAGTTATTGTTGAAGATCTGTCGTCTCAATTGTCTATTTTGAGTTCACATCGTTGCTTACTGCCACAGACGCTCGCGAAGCTCGCTCAGCAGGAATAAAGCGCCGGCTGCTGAAGCATGAATGGGATGAAGTTTTCCGCGTTTCACAAGATCACTGATGTTCTGACGGGAACACTTCAGCAGTTTGCATGCCCCTGCCGTATCCGTGACACAATGGGCTGCATAGCTCCGGAAATCACGGATCGAAAGCGGAACGTCCGCCCCTTCCCGATACAAACGCCCTGCGTCCACATCAAGATTCTCTCCCCAGGTGATTCCATAGCCGTCCGTCTGGATCTGCAAGGCGGAAAACAGCTCACCGCTTTGCAGAATCGGTACAAAGCGCCGGCCCCCGCAAAGCTTTTTCATATCGCATCTGCGCGCTTCACCGTTCCGGAAGAACACAAGCAGCTGTCCGTCCGCGAGCGGCACCGCTTCCTCCACACGAATCGAGAACCGGTCCCGGATCTCCCGGGGCAGATTGGTCTCCTCAGAAGGTTCGATATAGAAATCATCCTGGGCGCATCGGCCTTCAGCAAGCGTCAGCAGAGCAAATTCATCATATCTTTCCAGGCCGTTTTCCTTGAGAATAGCGCTGATGTTCTGCCTGTCCGGGGGAACGATGCGCTGCTGTACCCATACACGACTCCAATAGCTGTTGACGGTACGCTGCCCCCGCTTGATAAAGGACGACAGCAAAAGCGGGGTCTCCCACTCGTCCGTATCGCCGGGCAGTTCGATATAGAATTGACCGGTTTTTTCGTAATACAGGAGATAGCCGAGCACCTTGTCGCCGGTGCTGTCACTTTTGATGGCAAAGAGTTTCATACGCGCACCACCGTTTCCAGATCATTTCCCACATCTTGTCGAACCACTCCCGGGGCAGAATACCGTTCAGATTCCGGAACAGGTCTACCCGATCCGTTTCCTTTAGCGGATGTATATATGAAAGAGCATCTGCCGGAATCAGTTTCAGATTCTCCCATGCAGACTGGGAACCGACAAAGCACTGCACGCGTCGGTCCTCCATTACATCGAATGCACGTAAAGACGCTTCGTCCGCACACCGACACATCAAGGAAAGCCCATGGTCGAACAGCGGCGCCGGGCGGTAGGTCTTCTGCCGGCTGTTCCGCAGGATCTCCATGTTCGCGCCATGCCTGTCGCGGTTCAGAATCAGATAATCCACGAGCAGCATCTCCCAAATGTAGTCAGCCCATCCCTGCCGCAGACAAAACGCAAGCGGCGTTTCATCCGGCAGCTTTTCCGCGTTATAATACTGATCGAGCGCGATCTTGGTTTCGCTGCGCTTTTTAAAATCTTCCGAAGCGCAAAGCCACGTCTCCAAGATCTTTCCATCCGCAAGAATAGCCGCATGGATCAGCTGGTAATGCAGATGATCGATACCCAGTTTCGTCAGCAGGCGGTCCACGATGATCTCATTGACGGACTCGTGCCCGGTCACGCCATTCACCGCATCGTAATTGGAAAGCTTATAATAAGTCTTGACACCGTTCAGCTCGGAATAAGCTTTTAGGAAGGATCCCGCTGTGCCCGAGAAACCGCGCGTTCTCGTCCAGTTCAGATGGGTCATATCCTGCTTTTCACGGATAATCGATGTTTCCATGCGCATTCTCACTTCCATTTATTGATACAATGATAAAACGCTACTTGACGATTGTCAAGTAGCGTTCCGCTCTGCTGCTTTTTTTCGTAATTCATCTGCCTGTGCGAATCCTTGTCCGGAAGAATCATCTCTGTCGGATGTCGTCTGCAGAATGGTTTTTCGGATAGCAGGCTTTAAGAAAGATAACCCATCTGTTGCCGTCGTTTCAAAAAATGAACCGCTTCATCGGACAGGATAAGCGGTTCTAAAGAATTGCCGGTAATACGCTGATGACTTACCGGGATCCATCCCGATATGCATTCAACTCTCTTTTCCGAACCGGTCCAAAACCCGCTCATATATTTGCATCGTTCATGCGTCGCTCCAGACAGTCTCCGGTCTTCTTTCCCGCTGCCTTGGAGCCTTACCGGATGCCTGCTTTCATTTTTTCTTTCTGAAAGCCCTGAAGGTGTTCAACAGGTGCTCTTCCGTCATATCCCCGCTCACGGCGTACCCGCTCGTCAGTGCGATATGCGATGCCGCCGTCCCGAGCAGAAGCGTATCCGCAGAGGAATAGCCTCGCATGGAACCGTAGAGAACAGCGGCGGAAAACGCGTCCCCCGCGCCGGTAGCATTTACGACATTGACCGGGAAGGAAGGAACGCTGTACACCGTCTCGCCGTCAAAGCAGCTTGCCCCGTCGGTTCCTTTCGTCACGAAAACGTGATGAACGCCTTCGGAAATGAGATACTCTGCCGCCTCCCTGATCTGCCGGTCGTTCCCGACCGGTTTCCCGGAAAGCCCCGCCAGTTCGCCCCTGTTCACTTTCACCGTGTCCAGACGGTTCAGAACGGAACGGAGTCTCGGCGCTTTTTTGATTGATACAGCATCCGCGAAGATCCTCCCTTTATACGCCCCCGCGACCGCGGTAAGCATCTCCTCCGTGTTGTTGGCGTCCACAAGCAGGCTTGAAAAGCTGTTGAGATAGCGTACATCCCTTGTGAAATATGCCGGATCGACCGCTTCGATCAGCCCGAGATCGGAAGCCCCCAGCAGCAGTTCTCCCTCGCCGTCGATAATGGAGATATACTTGCCTGCGCCGGCATTCTCCGAAACAAAGGACCGGCTGAGATCGATCCCGACCCTGTTACACGATTCCGCGATTTCTTTCGAAAAAGCGTCCGTGCCGAATGCGGTCATGAGCGCCGTATGCATGCCCATTCTTGCCGTGTTTTCCGCGATATTCCGCCCAACTCCGCCGCATCCTCCGTAGATCCTGCTCGGATTGGAATCTTTCGGGATCGGCTCTCCGAGCACAACGCACGTTGTGTCGTATGTCGATCCGCCGATGACCAGTACGTCTCTGTGTCCCTTCATTTTCTCAACCCCGTATTGATTAATTCTCAGATTGCAAATTTGGAACCGCTTAGGTTAAAACCTTGTGGTTCCCGCGTCCACGCTGATGGCCTGCCCGCGGATCAGAGCGCCAGCCGGGCTGCAGAGAAACGCAACCACCCGTCCGATCTCTTCGGGCTGGATCAGCCTGCCCCCCAGCTGCTTCGGGTCCCAGGTCTTCTCGCAGTCCGCGACCGTGATCTTTCCGCCGGAATCCTTTTCCGTCGCGACCATGCAGGCGCGGAGCATCGGGGTGTCCACCGCCCCGGGGCAGACCGCGTTGACGTTGACCCCGTAGGGTACCAGGCAGTCCGCCATGCACTGGGTCATGTTCATGACACTCGCCTTACTGGCGCAGTAATGGACCTGGTCTGCGTATGTCACTTTCGCCCCGTTGGAGGAAAGGTTCACCACGCTACCGTTCTTCCCCGTCTTTTTCAGCCGCTCCGCGAACATCTGCGTGCATTTGAACAGACCGAAAACGTTGATCTCGAAGATATCGCGGAAATCTTTCTTTCCGACATCAAAGAAATTCTGCATTCTGGTAATCCCCGCGTTGTTGACGAGGATATCAGCACATCCAAACGTCTGTTCCGCCTTATCCAGAACCTTTGCGAAAGAATCCTCATCGGTAACATCGCATGCACAAGCTACGCATGGGATATTCCTCTCATTCAGTTGCTTAACCGTCTCCGACAGCGCCTCTTCCTTGAGATCGCAGACAACGATCTTCGAGCGCAAGGGCAACGCCCCTGCCGATGCCACCGACGCTGCCGGTCACGATAATAGTCCATTTCACAACCTCCTTATGATAATGAATTCCAATACCTCAATCCCTGTAAATATCCGGTCGGAGATTCCGCAGCATATAGAAATACTCTCTCTGATCCCGGACCAGCTGAAAATCAATTTCCGCCGCCAGATAACCTTCGGAACCGTCCATCTGCCTGATGATCTCTCCTGACGGGGATATCAGCGCGCTTCTGCCGAAATAGTCCAGTTCCCGGTCTTTCCCCGTATGGTTTGCCGAAAGGATATACGTCCCGTTGTCAAAAGCGCGCGCGGATAAAGCAAGGTCCCACTCCCGCTCGATCCCCTTCTCAACCGCCTCTGGAACCAGAATCAGTTCTGCACCGTGAAGGGACAGCATGCGCGCAGCTTCCGGAAATACCGAATCCCAGCATATCATGATTCCGATTCTGCCGATCTCCGTTTCGAATACGGGAAAGCGATTCCCGGCTTTGTATAAGGCTGCTTCCATCCCGTCAAGAAGATGCGCTTTACGGTATATTCCGACCGGGTTTCCATACCGGTCAATCAGTCCTGCGCTGTTATAAACAGATCCGTCCGCGCCGAGTTCCGCGAATCCGAATGCGATAAACGTCTCTGATTCCGCAGCCATCTTCCGGACAGCCCGAATAGCATTTCCATCCGGCCAGGTTTCCGCAAGGGACGGAATGAGATCCGGACATTCATATCCGGTCAGGATGCATTCCGGGAACAGGACAAGATCCGTTTCCGGTTCCTCCCGTTTGATCTGCCGCACATAACGCGCCATTGCATCTAGATTCCCCTGAATATCGCCCAGTTCCGCCTTCATCTGCACGGACGCGGCAAGAATCTTCATCTTTTGTTCTCTTCCTTTCTCGTGGTCAATGCTATTGTATCATCCCGGATATGAATTGCGGCCGATGAATTTCATCAGCCGCAATCCGGGGGAGTGTATCTGTCCTGTTCTATTGTTACAGGATCGGTATGCTGATCGGTGATAGTTCGTTCAGGTTCGGGACACGGCTCCAGATCGTCCTTGCCGCGGTCCATGCTTCCTCGCTGACTTTCTCGCGTGACATGCTCAGCAGTTCACGGTCCTTCATCAGGATCCTTCCGTTCACGATCGTATCCGTCACGTTGTGCGCGGTCGCGCAGCTGATCAGGACCTTGATCGGATCCCGGACGGGAATGGTGTTGAATCCGTTCATGTCAACAATGGCGATATCCGCCTTCGCGCCGACGGTGATCCGTCCGATATCCGTCCTTCCGAGTGCTTTCGCGCCGTTCTGCGTGGCGCATTTGAATACGAGATCCGCTTTCGCGCTTCTGAAATCATAATCGCAGACTTTCGACATCGAAGTTGCGACGCGCATTTCCCGGATCATATCCTGCGGGAACGTGTCCGTTCCGATTCCGACGTTGATCCCCATGTCCGTATAGCCCTGCAGGGATTTCATGTATTCCCCTTTCACCACGAACACGGACGGGCAGTGCGCGACGTTCGTTCCCGTCTCAGCCATGATCTTCTTTTCACGCGTACTCGCAAACACCGTATGCGCAAGAATCACGTCAGGGCCGACCAGTCCGTTTTCGGCCAGAAGTTCGATGGAATCCATCCCGTATTCCCTGCGGATATACTCCCGCTCGATCTTGGTCTCGGCGGCATGCATCGTGATCGGAACGTGATAGGTCGCACTGAGTTTTCTCACCTCGCGCAGAAGATCCGGCCTGCAGGCGGGCGGTTCGGTCGGGCCGAGCGTCATCCGGACGCGGTCGTCGAACGCGCCGTCGTATTTCTCAATCAGGGCGACATTCCGCTCGAGCTTTTTGAACATGTCCTTTCCGGTCTTGTGCTCGATGATTACGCGCTTCCCATCCGGCGTATACGGATACCCGTCCAAAGAGTTCGTCTCCGGCGCCACATACCCGCGGAGACCGCACGCACCGAGAAGCTCCACCATCTCCTCCGGGAAATAGGAATTGAACTCAACGCAGGTCGTGATACCGCCCGAGATCATCTCCATGAAGGTCAGATTCGCGATGGCGCGCCATTCTTCCACGGTCGTTGCCGCGTAGATAGCCGTAAGGTATTCATAGAGGATGGAACCGTACAAATCGACCGTTCCGCAGTCCTCGCAGAAGCCTTTCGTCGCCGGGGAATCGCTGTGATAGTGAATATCGACGAGCCCGGGGATCACAAGACCGTATTTCCGGTCGATGCGCTCCGCGCTTTCATATCCCTGCGGAAGATCCTTCCCGACATAGGCAACGCTGTCTCCCCGGACGCCGACGTATCCGTCCTCCAGAAGAACCTGTTTCCCGTCTTTTTCCGTGCAGACCCATTTGCCGTGTATCAAAAGATCCGCCATGATGTTACTCCGCCTTCGGTTCGGGGATCACACCGTTCTTCTTGTTCGCCGCGTTCTCGATCCAGCTTATGACAAAGAACGGAATGATCGATGTAAGGGTCGCCACGATACCGGTCGTGAGCCAGCTGATGTTCGCTCCGATACTGGTGAACTGCCAGAGCAGGGCGAATACGAAACTGATGATCATGCTCCAGAACGCTGCGTTCTCCGTCGCGCCTTTCCAGAGCCTTCCGAAGATGAAGATCGTGGAAATTCCGATGTATACATAGTAGCTGAACAGGACCAGCCCGAGGACACGGTCGAATCCGGTCGCAAACAGCACGGTGATCGCCGCCACGATGAAGATGAACGCGCGGAGAAGGACCATGTTCTGCTTATCCGTCAGCGGCTGCTTGCGGAACGGTTTGATCAGGTCTTCCACGATCATGTTGGAGCAGATCAGGAGCATCGTATCCGCTGTGGAAACAAGCGCCGCGAGAACCGCCAGAATGATGGTCACACCGAAGAGGTTCGGGAACAGATTCATAACAAGTTCCGGCATCGCCAGGCCCGCATCGATGTTGGGCAGTACCACATAGGCAACGAGACCGAGCGTCAGGCTCGCGAGGCCGAGGACGATATAGAGGACGCCGCCGACCATACATGCGTTCTTCGCAACCTTATCCGTCTTGCAGCCCCAGATTCTCTGGATCAGCTCCGGAACAGCCAGCATGACGAACGTGCTGGAAGCAAGATAGTCGATTGCCCAGACCCAGGAACCAAACGGCCTGGGATCCAGTCTTTCCGGTGTCATGGAAGCGGCTATCCCTTCAAATCCCCCTACCTTTCCGAGTCCGGCGATCAGGACGATGATTACGCCGAGCGTTCCGAAGCAGAGGTTGAACGTATCGTTCCATGCGACCGCGAGAAGTCCGCCGATGCTGGTATAGATGCAGACGACGATCGCAAAGATGATAACTGCCGTCAAATGGTTCCATCCGAACAGGGTCTCCGCAAGGAGTCCGCCGGATTTCAGCTGGGAACCGGTCACCAGCATGATAGACAGGAGCATCAGAATGGTCGCCATCAGTTCGCAGCGCTGGGAATACCGCTTATTGATGTATCTGCACATGGACGGTTCTTCGATATGCCAGTAGTGCTTGGCGAGAAGAAGACCCAGCAGGAATATTCCGATACCCATGGATACCGGGAAGATGTAGGCACTGATACCGTACGCGTACGCGTCGGACGCGGTGCCGATTACGTTGCCGCCGCCCCACTCGGACGCGATAATGGTACACATCGCGACAAACATTCCGATTCTTCTTCCGGCAGTTGAGAATTCCTGCGCATTCTTGGCCTTTTTGCCCGCGATTACGCCGATTGCAGTCAAAATGCCGAAGTACAGGATACAAAGAATAATTGCACCAACTTTCATTTTTTCTCTCCCTCTTTCTTATATAGTAGTTCCGTTCCGCGTTTCCTTTCCGGAAACCGCGGTGCGTCTATCCATGTGCGCGCCGTCGGCACGGCGCGGCATTGAATCCTCTTTCGGTACGGAGTTTCTCCCGGCAGAAAAACGATTGACCAGCGCAAGCACAGCACCTGCCAGCGTCCAAGCCCCGATGATGACCCATTCATACGGCCATTTCAGGGCGGAGGGCATGCCGGGCATGTACATGGCAAGCATGAACACGCACATCAGAACCGCGATGATCCCGACCGGCTTCCACCTCCTGACACTGTACGGGCGCGGCATGTCAGGCTCCTTCCTGCGCAGGACAAGAAATGACACCGAAACGATCAGGTATGCCACGACAGTCGCGAAAGCCCCTGCGTCAGACAGCCAGACCAGCATGTTCCTTCCGAGAAGCGGTGCGCATACGGTCACCGCCATGATCAGGATGATCGCGCGGTAGGGCGTACGAAATCTGCTGTGCTCCGCGCAGAGAAAGCGCGGGAGCATTCCCTCCTGTGCCATGCTCGCGATCAGTCGGCTCGCACCGATATAAAAGGCGTTCCAGCTCGTTACGATCCCGGAAATACCGCCCAGTACCAACAGTTTCCCCATCAATGGGTTATTCCCGAACACCGCCTGCATGGCGGATGCGGTCGGAAGCTGTTCGGCAAGCATTTTGTCAGCAGGGAGTGCGGCACCGACGCACGCGACGATCAGTACATACCAGGATACGGACATAATCACGGAAAAAACGAGAATCTTTCCGATCTTCCGCGGTGCGACACTGGCTTCCCCTGCCGCCTGCGGAATCACGTCAAATCCCAGAAACATAAAAGGCGTCATGACGAGAACCGTCATGATTCCCTTGATGCCGTTATGGAAAAGCGGTTCCATGTTCGTAGTGCTGCCCCCGTAAAGCGTGCCGCCGAACAGAATAAGTCCGGTCGCCATGATGATCAGGGTGAGTACCGTCTGAAGGAAAGCTGCAAACTTGATCCCGATGATGTTAATCAGGGTGATCAGCAGGGCAACGCCGATGCCCACCGCGAGCCAGGTTGCGTAAATGTCGAATCCCGCTACGGTATAAAGATACCCTTTCAGGTAACCCGGAAAAAGATAGGTCACAACGGTCGGAAGTGCGACCGACTCGAACGCGATCACGGCGACAAAGCCCAGGATGACCGCCCAGGTGCAGACAAACGCGGCATTTCTGCCGAGCGCACGCTTGGAAAAGAGAAGGACGCCCTCCGTCTCCGGCATGGCGGACGCAAGTTCCGCGTAAACGAGTCCTACGAACAGAACCAGCACGCCGCCGATCACAAATGCAATCACGGTTCCGAGCGTTCCTGCCGCCGAGATCCATTCGCCGGTCAGAACCACCCATCCCCATCCGATCATCGCACCGAAGGCAAGGACGAAGATATCGAGCCGGTTGAGCTTTGCTTTTTTATTATACTGTTTTTCCGGATGGTCTTCCAAACTCTCCATGAATGCTTCCCTCTGCAGCAGCACAGTTCGAAAACAAAAAGACGCTTCACAAGGTTCAAGATATGAAGTACAATAGTCGACATGATACAAAAAGCGGCACGGCAATGCATACCCCGTTTTTTACAGTATCGTTTATTTATTGCCATTTTTCTATATTTCCATCCATTATTTTTTTTGTCTTTTCCAGACAAAAGCGGAGGCAGCTTATGAGTTTTCGGTGTTCTGACGTTGTCAGACTGTACGAGAAGTCGAACACACCGGTAGAAGTTCTCGCAGGAACGGCGCATCTCGATCGTGTCATCCGATGGGTGTATGTCGCGGAAGCCATGCAGAACGTTCTGGAACCGCTTAACTGGATCTCGGAAAACGAGCTGTTCGTCATCACGGGAGCGCATATTCAGGACAATCTGGAGGATATCCTGTCGGAACTGATCAGAAGCAGCGTCGGCAAGCATGTCGCGGGAATCGTCATCAGCATGGGCTATATCAAGGAGATCCCGAAAACGGTTGTCGAACTTGCCGATCAGATCGGAATGCCGCTCCTCGCCATCCCCTGGAAACTCGGATTATCCTCTTTTTCCAAAACGATCTGCACGGCGATCGTGGAGGAATCCATGGAACGTGATTCCGACAACTCCACCGTCCTTCAGCTGTTTTCCGGTCAGAGACTGTCATCCGAGATCCAGCTCCGGTTAAAATCGCGTCTCGGCTTCGACGAGAATGCGACGTATATCTGCATAGCGCTGGAGCAGACCGGCTCCGCCATGACCGGCAACGAAAGTCTGGAACTGCGCAACGCCATCATCGATCTGTTCCGGAGACGTCTCCAAATGAATCGGTTTCCCTCACTCTGGAGCAAAATGGACAATTACACGGTATCCATCATCCACTCAGAATCCGATCCGGATCATCTGAAATGCGCTTTGGAAAGTTGCATCCGGTCTGCTGCGGAAGCGTTTCCCGGCATCCGGATCCGGGTGGGCATGGGCTCCTCCGCTTCAGGTTTCGGCGAAATACCCCAGAGTTATTACCAGTCCATGCTCGCACTGAAGATCCCGTTTTCGGAAAACGTGATCCGTTTTGATGAGATAGGCTTGTATTCCCTTCTTCTGACGGCGTTCGACGAAGCATCCCTCGGAAGCTTTCATCAGAAACTGTTCGAACCGATTCTTTCCTATGACAAGTATCACAGTTCGGAATTGTATAAAACAATCTGCGCATACATCTCCTGCGATGCAAACCTGGCGGAAACGTCAAAGATGATGCACGTTCACGAGAACACAGTCAAATACAGGATCAAAAAGATTGAGACCCTGATGAAAACAGATTTGAAGCATCTCGAGAACCTGTGTACCATTTCCGTCGGCATCAAGGCGGGAATCATTACAAACCGGCACCCTGCGGAATCATCCGCCGGAAGCTAATCACAAAGGAGTATTGCGGCCGGAATTCCTGTCCGGAGAAAGCGACATCAAATTATGGGAGAATTCGAAAAAAAATACGCGTGGCTGTTCCTGGTACTCAGCGCCGTATGCTGGAGCATGGCGGGCGTGTTTGTTAAATCGACCTCATGGAACCCCGTCAGCATCGCGACAGCAAGAGGTACCTTTTCGTTCCTGGTCTTTCTGATCTTCCGAATGATCCTGAAGCCGGGCCGGATCGTGCTGACAAAAGCAAAGATCGTCGGCGCGGTCTGCTACTTTCTGCAGGGGATCCTGATCGTGACGGCCAACAAACTGACGACGGCAGGCAACGCGTCGCTTCTTCAGAATACCGCTCCCATGTTCCTGATGGCTTTGAATCTGATCTTCCTTCGGCAGAAACCGTCGGGACGGGATATCCTGACATGCGCCGTCCTGACCTCTGGCATCGCGCTTTGCTGTCTTGGGAATGCCGGAAGCGGGAAACTGGTGGGAGACGTGCTTGCAGTCGTTTCCGGCATGTTCTACGCGGGTGTGTTCTTTGCGGACACCATGGGAGGTGCGGACGCGATGGAATCTCTAATCCTCGGCAATTCGCTGTACCTCCCTCTGATCCCCTTTCTGTGGACGGATGAGGCATTCCGGCATTCCACCGGAAAAGATATCGGCAGCGTACTCGCGTTCTGTCTAATCTCTGGAACGATCGCCTGGTTCCTGTTCTCAAGAGGGATCCGCCATACCCCTTCTCTCCGGGCAAGCTTTGTCACCATGCTCGAACCGGTCCTGGCTCCCGTCTGGACGCTGATTTTCCTCAGGGAAAGGATGTCCCCGCTCTGCATCGTGGGCTTCTTCGTGGTGATCGGCACATTAATCGTCTATAACTTCCGCAGAATCCGCGAGACGGAAGAACCATCCCGCCAGGTCTCGCGTGAATAAGGGTCGGATTCTGCCCAAGCATAATGCACCAAACAGAACAGATAACCGCAGGCCGTTCGTCTCGCGTTATGATTTTGCTCTGAATTACGGTGAATTGCTTCCAGTCCAGCCTCACCGTTTGATACTGCAGAACAAACCCGAATTCCCTTAATGCGCAATCGATTCCCTTAAAATTCGACGGAAAAAAAGGGAAAGTGTCCAACCATACCGTACTATTCTCTAATAGTCCGATGAACGGATGATCCCTTTATCATTTTGAAAAACAAACGGCTGTTCCGCGTTCTGACTTGAATGCTAAAAAAGAAACCAGTCATCGGAGGTAATCGTAATCCGATGGCTGGTTCCTATTTCTTATCCACTGATTCAGACAGAAACTCTTTTCATTTTTTAGTTCGCTGCTTACTTAAAATCACCGGTCTATCCGAGAACGCTTTCCTGCTCCTCACAGATCAATCAGGTTCCCTGCTGCGTCAAACTGCAACGTTTCAGGTTCTGAAAGAACCTCTGTCACCGGCAGGTTCCTCACCTCTTCCAGTATTGCGGGCGATACCTGAATCTCACCCAGATGAAGTGTGTCACGGATCCTCACAACGCGCAGTGAATGAATGGACCGGTCATGTACCGCCGAGGCCAGCATGGCGAGTCGGATTGCGTTCCGATCATTATTCATCACAATCGGTATATGCGCCCCCTTCAACGCCAGCGCTGTAATTGCGTTGGTGTACATAATATCCAGGTCCATCTTCCGATAGATCCGCTCCGTCGTAACATCAGCGAGTCCAACGCCAAGCGCGCTTGTCATGGTTTCCGGCGTCAGTGCCAGCGCTGCAATCTGATTGATACGTATCTCTCTGTTCTTGAAGCCTATCATGCTTCTGCCGATTACGTTCGGATCCATTCCGTCTCCGCTGATATTCTTCCCAATGTAATCAACGATCAGTACATCGATATCATTGAAATGAAATTTCGGAAGTTTGGTCTTAGAGTACGCGAGCAGTTCCGGCTCCCGCTCACGTATTTTTTCACGGGGAATGCATTCAATGTGACAGGTCCGATCATAAGCGTTTTCGATCACAGCGATTCCCATAATAATATTCGCATGATCCAGGCAATATGAGGCAATGTCCTTCAAACGCGGAACCGCCCAGTCCAAACCCGCAGCATGGACAACCTGTGCGCCTTTCTGATCTCCCAGCCCAATCGCGATCATTTTTTGAATGCCGCTTTCAACGTCGCCCTCCAGATCGGTATGCGCTTTGACTCTGCCTAATACAATGATCCCGTCCAATGTCAATGCTTTGGAATCATAAAACACCTTCAGGCCGGAATCCGTTACTCCAAGCAGGCGCACCTCTGTCCCCGACAGAATTTTTGCACCTGTGTATTCCTCCGAGAACCCCAACTCCCGGACAACCTCAGCCTGACCTTCTGCAGTTGCCCCTCCATGGCTTCCCATGGAGGGGACAACAAACGGTTCGATACCAGATTCCTTTAATGATTCAACAATACTTTTCACGATTGTTGGAAGATGGCAGATGCCACGGCTTCCGACCGTAATTCCAACGGTTTTCTTCCCCCGCAACGCTGACCTGACCCAGTCCTGCTCCATTTGAAAACGGATCTCATCCCATGGAGTTTCAATTTCCTGAGAATCAAAACGTTGCCGGATTCTGGTCATCCGCGGAATTTCCACCTCATCCAGCATATGCTGAATCGTATCGTTCATGAGGGCTCCTTACTTTGCAGCCTCTACCGCAGCCATGTAACTCTCATAGACATCAGAGCCGCAGTCTTTTTTAATCATGTCATAAACGACTCCGACTTTGGCGGAGAAAGCGGAAAGCTCTTCAGGGGACAGGTCAATGAACTCTGTGCCGTAATCCTGGATGGCCTTCTTGTTCGTTTCGTAATTGTTGTCCTGGAAATCACGCGCCGCTTTCACGGCAACATCACATCCTTCGTCAACGATCGCTTTCAGATCGTCCGGCAGGTTCTGATAGAAGCTCTCGTTCATGATCCATACGATTGTCTGGAAAATATGGTTCGTTCCGATAACGTATTTCTGCTGCTCATAGAATTTCTGTGAGTAGATCAGCTCAACCGGGTTCTCCTGCGCGTCAACCGTTCCCTGCTGAAGGGCAGTATACAGTTCGTTGAACGCCAGCGGCGTCGGATTGGCTCCCAACGCCTTCCAAGTTGCCATATGGTACTCGTTCTCCATCGTACGAATGGTAAGACCGTTCAGATCCTCCGGAGTTTTCACGACCTTGTTGGCTGTCAGGGTACGGAATCCCTGATCGGAAGCGCCCATATAATGGAGGCCGGACGCTGCATAGGACTTCGCAATATTCTCCTTGAACTTCGCATTGTCCAGAACCTTGCGCCCGAATTCCGTGGTCGGATACAGGAAGGGCATGTCAAAGATAACCGCGTCCGGAACAAAGTTGACCTGTACGGCGTTGGAAGAGGACATCATCGTGATTTCGCCGGTCTGTACGCCCTCGATTGTTTCCCTGTCGCCGCCCAGCTGCGCGTTCGGGAAAATATTGACTACAATACGTCCGCCGGATTTCCCTTCCACAAACTCCTTGAAAGCTACGCTGCCAGCATGGAGCGACGTAGTATCCGCGGTTGCATGGCTGCAGGTGATTGTGTAGACATCCTTTGGTGCCGCCTGTGTTCCGGTCGACTGGGTCGCTTCAGGTTTGGAACCTGCACAAGCCGTGAGGCCGATCACCATAACGGCTGCCATCAATACGCATAATACCTTTTTCATTTTTTCTCCTCCTTTTTCTGATTTACATAATCGGTACTATAACAACGGCGATTTGCCGGTATTATACCTTCATTTTGACGGTTTTCTTGTTCACCGCGTTGTACGGGATAATCTTGTTAATCAGGACATCGATCGCAGACTGGGCCACCTTCTCATGCTGCTCGATTTCAGCTTCCACGGAATTATATGCGCTGTGCGGATTTATAATCAGATTGTCAAGCTTGTAGATTTCATCATCCAAATCCGTCAGCGGCTCTCTCTCGTTCACGTCAAGACCCGCTGCCTTGACTTTCCCGGATTTTAATGCTTCCACGATGTCATCCTGTGAAATAACCGGACCTCTGGACGTATTGACAATGATCACGCCATCTTTCATCTTCGCGATGCTGTCCTTGTTGATCAGATGCCTGGTATCCGTAGTCAGGGGCGTATGCACCGAAATCACGTCCGCCTGTGCGCACAGTTCGTCAAAACTTACGGGTGTCACGCCGAAATTCCTGAATACTTCTTCCGGCAGATACGGATCATACGCAATCACCTTGCAGTCAAATCCGCCGAGATACTTCGCCAGCTGCCTGGCAATATTGCCGAACCCTGCCAGTCCGATGGTAAGATTGTCAATACGGTTGATCCGCCAGCCGGCGTTTCCGCTCCATTCCCCTCTGCGAACCGACTTGTCCAAATACGTCGTCTTTCTGCAGATGTCCAGAATCAGCGCCAGCGCATGCGTCGATACATCCTTCAGGCAGTAATCCGGCAGGTTGCAGACCACGATCCCTCTCTCGGTTGCCGCGGGGATATCGATGGAATCAAAACCGATCCCGTAACGGATCAGCACCTTGCACTGAGGCAGACGGTCCATCAGTTCCGCAGAAATCTTGGAATAGATCAGTCCGATTGCATCGGCGTCGGCTGCGGCGCTGACAATTTCATCGTCTGTACGGCATTCCGCGATGACGCACTCGAATCCGTTTTCTTCCAATATACGTTTTTCAATACCGTAGTCCGCACCCGGCAGGGTGTGGGAATCCAAACATACATACTTCATCTTTTCTTCTCCTGTATTTCGTTTTTTCGAGCTATTTAACCAGTAACAGACTGATCTCCGGAATGAACGTAATCAGCATCAGTGCGATAAAGAACGCGATCATAAAGGGAATAGCCTTCTTTGCGATCTTAAGAACAGGAATTCCCGACATCGAACTGGCCACATAAAGGTTCATGCCGACCGGCGGGGTCACGAAACCGATTGCAAGGTTCACGATCATCATGACGCCGAAATGAATCGGGTTCATGCCAAGCGCGGTAACGATCGGCAGGAAAATTGGCGTCAGAATCAGGATTGCCGCCAGCGTTTCCATTACCATTCCGACAAAGAGCAGGAATACGTTGATGATCAGCAGGATTGCCACTTTGCTGTGGAATGTCGCGAGGATCGCTGACGCAATCGCCTGCGGTGCCCCCATCAGGGTGAGGACCCGTCCGAAGACTGTAGCCGCAGCAACCACCAGCATAACCGGAGCAGCCGTTTTCACAGAATCGATCGTGATATTGATCAGATCCTTGAAGTTCAATGACTTGTAAACAAACAGCGCGATAATCAGCGAATAAACCACTGAAATGTCCGCGGCTTCCGTCGGTGTGACTATGCCTCCGTAGATTCCGCCAAGGACGATGACCGGCGAAAGCAGCGCCCAGAAACTGTGTTTAAACATTCCCCAGAACCCGCGCGCATGCAGCTCATTATAGTTCGATTCCAGCTTCTGCCTGTCCTCTCCGTGTCTGCCGCAGTAAATCCATGCGTAAATCATCAGGCACAAGCCGATCAGCAGGCCCGGGAGAACGCCCGAAATGAAGAGCGCTCCGACGGATTCACCGGATGAAAGGCCGTAAATGATAAAGGGAATAGACGGCGGAATGATCACGCCCAGGCCGCCCGCAACCGCCACCATGGATACCACAAACGGCTTGTCATAACCAAGACTGATCAGAAGCGGTATCGTCATGGCTCCAACCGCTGCAACCGTAGCAGGCGCGGAACCGGAAATAGCGCCGTAGAACAGGCAGGTAATAATGACTGCCATCGGGAGACCCGCTCTCACTTTTCCGATAAAATAGGCGAAAAAGTCAAACAGTCGTTTTGAAATGCCGCCCTTTGCCATCAGGTTTCCGGAAAGAATAAACAGCGGAACGGCCAGAAGGCTGGTCGAATCCAGAGCCGTGACCATGTTCCTGAAAACATACGACGGATTGCATGGCAACGCCGGATTGAAAACAGAAGCGGAGATCGCCGTAATCGCAACGGAAATTCCGATTGGGCATCCTACTGCGAGAGTCACAACAAATACGATAAACACCAGTAAAATAGTCATGTCTGTGCCCCCTTCCTCCTCGCAACCAGCTTCTTAATGTATTTCTCGATAAACCGGATTATGACCAGCGTAAATCCAACCATAAAGGACATGTAAACGATCCACATCGGGAGCCGCATGGCCGGACTGGTCTGGTTGCTCAGCCGAAGATTGACCCAAGTCGTATACGCATGCCGCAGGATAAAGATGGAGAACGCAAAGAACAGCGCATCACCTATATATTCCAGCGGCTTTTTCAGTTTCGGATGCAGCGTTTCAATTATGTCGATCCTGGTATGTGCGCCCTTCAGCACGCCGTAACTGAGGCCCAGATACGTAAACCATATAAAGACATATCTGCACACTTCATCCGACCAGGAGAGAGAGCTTCTAAATACATATCTGAATACGACACCCAGAGTCATAACAATGACCAGAGCCCACATCAGAATGATCAGTAGAACCTCTTCAAAATGATCATCGATCCATTTCAGAACCTTCACTTGAAGCGACTCCTTTCTGTCAATGATTATTTACAGCTTTCCGCAGCCGCCTTGACCCCGTTGATATAGGCGCTTGCCCCGGCATAGAAATACGAAACGTCCATGCCCAGCACGCCGTCAAAGCCCTGCTCAAATTTCGCTTTTGCATCCTCCGGAGACCCGGACAGGATCCAGCAGAACTTGTTGTGTTTGTGGCAGACATCCAGCACATGGGCAATCGCTTCCAAAAACTCCGGTGCCTTGAACTGTTTCGGGATTCCCATGGAAACAGACAGGTCAAACGGTCCGATAAAGATGCCATCAACGCCTTCCAGCGATACGATTTCCTCAATGCAGGCCAGCGCCTCTGCCGTCTCGCACTGAGGGATGATCAGGTTCTGCTTGTTTGCAAAATCAAAAAATCCCTGGAGATCGCCCAGGAGAGCCGGATTCACGGCAAAATCAGCTGCCCTTCCCGGTCCGAAGCCTCTGTCTCCGACGGGCCTGTATTTTCCGTAGCCCACGGCTTCCTTTACCTGCTCCACCGTTTTAACAAACGGCACCAGAATTCCCTGACTGCCGATATCCAGCATCTTCAGAATGGAATTTCGGTTGTAATCCTTCACCCGCACCATAGGAGTCATCCCGTGCGATTCACAGGCCATTACAAAACGTGCCGCCGTTTCCACGTCATAGGGTCCGTGTTCCGTATCGATCATAATGAAGTCCATCCCCAAATCGCCCAGGATTTCCACTGCGGGTACGGAATCAAGACCGAAGAAGCAGCCGACGACCTTCTCCCCACGCTCCATTTTTTCCTTGACTTTATTCACGCGCATCTAGCATCCCTCCTTTTCGAGAATCGTTGATATTACCCTAAAAAAATGATATCATTGAGGAAATTAAGGTGTCATAAAGTAATCCATTCTCGCTCCGTTTCCGTCTCTTTGCACAAAAAAAAGAACAATACAATTGCCTTTTTCAATGTTTTGAATAGTTATGCATTTTTCCGTGCTGTGATTGTCCAAAGATACGATTCATAACCATTTCGTGAGAAATCAAATTCGTACTCTCCCGGGAGGATACCATGGCTAATCTGAATGAGAATCATCTGGAGTCTTTACAGGAACACCCGTTTGATCCCATATGGAAAAGGGCCTATAAGCGTCTGGTCAGGATGATCACCACGATGGAGCTGAAGCCCTATGAAAAGCTCTCTGAAACCTATCTGGTAAACAAGTTCAATATCGGCAGGTCTCCTGCCAAAATGGCCCTTGAACAGCTGGAAAAAATGGGGCTCGTCTACAAATCCGGGAAGAATTATCTCGTTTCAAGTCTGAGCGCAAGCGACTGCATGAACATCTGTCACCTGCGCATAGGTCTTGAGGGTGAAGCAGCATATATCGCCGCCAAAAAGATTGGGCAGAATCAACTCTCTGAAATGCTGTCATTGATCAAGCAGCAGCAGCTGCTGACGGAAGAGACCCAGGAAGATTTTGCGAACATCGACCACAGTCTGCATCGCATCATTATCGATGCTGCTGAGAACCCCTATATCAGCGCAACCTACGCTGCATACGAGGCTCAGATACTGCGCTACCGTTTTTTCAGTCTGATGGCCAATCATTCGCTCTCGCCGGATTACATACTGAAGTGCCATACTGCAATCTATTATGCGCTGAAGCATCACAACAGCAAAGGAGCAAAAGAAGAAGTGATTCAGGATATATCAGGGATGGTCTTCATCGCCGGGTTCCTGCCAAAAGCAGCAGAATTGAATGCAGATATCACTTGATAAAACAGCAGAATCAGAAAACCCGCTCCGTGGCAAAATCCCGGGGCGGGTTTTGAATATCAAAACTTATGATATTTCGGGAAAAAAAGTAGCTGTTTCTAATCCTCGGCTCTGTTTGCTGCAGGTCTGGTTCATTTCAATTCCGGCATGAAAACAGCACTCGCAGATGCGGGCGCTTTTCATAACAGAATATCAGCTTCAAATAATAAGTCAAAGATGTCTTTCTGCATTTCTTCCGCTGTACATGATACGAAGAACCGTCACAGTCTCCATTTCGAAATCCGGAATATAGAACACGAGATACTGATCCACAGGCATCAGACGAAGTCCCCGGCTCTTCCACGGTTCCCGTTCATAAACACGGAACCGTCCGGGCAAACTATCAAGCGAAGCGATTCCGCGCTCAAGCCTTTCGAGCTGCCCTGCTGCATTCTGAGGAGCCTGAAGAGCAAGTGCAATATACGCAAAGATATCGTCAAGATCCTGCTCCGCTGCCCTGGTCAACCGGATGCTGTAACTCATACGCCGTACTTCCCTCGGATCCCCGCAAATGCATCGCTCATGGAAACGGTATCTTTCGCCTTCATCGCAGCATAGCCCTTTTCAAGCTCGGTATCGAGTTGTTGAGGCGTAAGCTGTGCAGCATTCAAAGGATGCTCCGGAAGCTTGACCTCAAAGGGAAGGCCCTTTTGAAGAATGATCTGCTTATAGAACATTGTGATGGCATTGGAAGCGGGAATACCAAGCGCACCGAGAATGGCTTCCGCCTGTTCCTTCACATCGGGTTCTATCCTAGCATAAAGATTTGCGGATTTTGCCATGCTGATCCCTCCTTTTTTCTATATGATACACTAATGTATTGACAAAAGCAATACAATTATCATCTATTTGAGATAAATAGGTGTTGGATGAAACGAACGCTGCTATTTGAAGGGTTCACGTCCCGGTCAAAGTGCGCTTTGGCCGAACACCGTTATGGTCCAATCACAAAAAACCGTCCTGTATCGCAGCATGACACAGGACGCGGATGGGATCCGGTATGTGGATGTGGAGAAGTATCTGAAGGATATCGGTTGAAGCGGTCGTCTTAGCGGATCAGTCCGCATCAGGACTGTTTCTTGCGCTCGTATTCGTCAAACTCCCAAATCGTTTCTTTCGCAACAAGAGCCTCCGCCTCGCCTTCGGGAAGATGGATGCAGTCTCCGAAAAATGCCAATCCATTCGGAATTATAGAAACATAATCCTTGCCCCCGATACGGTCAAGAATCTTATCCAGCCCGTAAACCACAGAAGGAATACCCGCTTCACATAGCGCATTGGCGGCAACGATCGTATCCGGCATGCGGGCAGATGATTCGCCGGAGAGGACGAAATAGCCTTCGCCGGAAGTGTTCTCGCACGGATAAAGATGCATGCTGTTCGAAATGCTGAATGAGGGGATGATCTCCCAGGGATGTGAGCCGTTGAAATCATAATACGGTCCTTTTCTGTTCCTCCATTCCCTGAATGCAGCGGAATCATCCATCGGAACATCTTTCAGACCGTCGTCCCTTCCGTCTGCGAGTGCATAGTACATTTCTTTCGGCGTTTGCTCTGCGCCGCCATAGCGTGCGCGTTCCGCGTCTGTCTCCTGATACACATAGGTTTTTGTGTCGCGATGCAATCCAAGCGAGTTGTAGATGACTGCGCATGCCTCATAAAAGACACGTACCGTCATCTCAGGCAGCAGCGGTATTTCAGGCTGTCCGGATTTGAAACGCCTTAAAAATGCCTTTAAAGCGTTCCGGTCAAACCGTTTGAAGAATCTCCTTTTTGATGCGGGATATGCTTTCCATAGATCGCTCCGCCTGATTCTCCCCTCCCGGTAGACGAACGGGATCTTATCCAGCACGTTCTTTTTATATGTCCCGTTCAGTACTTCACGGACAAAAGCGTCTGCTTCTGCGATGGCCCAGCTGAGCAGGTCGGTTCCTTCTCTGACAGCACTGTCATTGCAGTCATTGATGGAAAACAGATAATGGTGATCAACGAAAAAGCCGTAGAATTCGGTGGTCTCGTCTCTGGAAAAATGCTTTACCGATACCTGGTGCCATACTTTAGGAGCAGGGTAACTCTCTTCATATTCTTTCCGAATCCTCTCGAGAGCCCTTTTGCTTGCCTTTTGATAGGGCATATCGTATCCGTAATGGTATTCGTAATACTGCCGGAATGTCGGACGGGGTACTTTTGCCCAGATCGTATGAAGGTTATCATCGCCCTGCGGTTCCAATTGGTCGAGAATCCCGGCAAGATGAATAATCAGCGGTTTCGTTTGTTCTCCCGCGTCATATCCTATCCACCGGTCACGAAAGCTCAAATAATGTTTGATATTCAATTCATTGAATCTCATGTCTCTCCTCCCGGCAGTTCATTATGGGTCCGGTAAGTGTCTTCGATTCGGGGGATGGCGCGGGGTTTTATTATTAAAACGAGTGCCTGCGATGATTCAAACTGGAAGCAGAGACTATGTTTCGCAGCGATCGGGGCACTCCAGTGAAAAACCTGTCTGTTTTTCCTTGGTCCTTAAATCATAGATCCGTTCGTTTATATCCTTGTCCGCGGGACAGAACGCGTACAGCGGGATCTCGTCCGGCCGGATCCATTTCAGATCGTTATGCTCGAGAAGCTTCGGCTCCCCTTCCGCGATCTCCGCGTGAAACAGCGTCATATGGATCGTGATGTCCGGGTATACATGAGTCACGTCCATAAAGGGCTCCTTCACCGCCAGGGTGATCCCCAGTTCTTCCCTGCATTCCCGGATCAGCGCCTCTTCCTTTGTTTCCCCCGGTTCCACCTTGCCCCCGACGTATTCCCAAAGCAGGGCTCTCGCCTTGTCCGCGGGACGCTGGCAGATCAGAAACCGGTCTCCGCGCCAGATCAGCGCGGCAACTACTTCCGTCATGCTTCCTCTCCGATCCTCCTGACAGTCAAACGGCATCTGCGCGATCCGCTCCTGCCGTTAAAAATCATCCCAGAATTCCTCTTCCTCTTCCGCTTCTTCGTCTTCCATTTCCTCCAGACAGAAATCGCAGATCATCTCGCTTCCGAACTGGCTAACCATATCCGAAGGCCAGTATTCTCCGCAGCCGTCGCATTTCGCGAAGTCCGCGTCGAGGCACTGAAGGCAGATCCGTTCGTCATCGTTCAGGATGATCAGATCCCTGTCTTCTTTTCCGCAGCACATGCACGTTCCGTGATCCCTGCTGGAAAAAGGGATCTCCGGGTCGTATTCCTGAAATGTCCAGATGTTCTTCATGCTGATCCTCCTCTGTCGTTTGCCGGGCAAAGGCCTGCGGCGGAAAGATGTTCGAGATATTTCCTTTCAAGCTCATCCGGGGACAGTATCTTCATTTTCCCGGGGAACTGCGCAAGCCATCCGAAGAACGTCGGGGATACCTGTACGCTGACTTTGGCCTTCAGCACGCCCTTTCGGACCCTCCGCACAGCGACGTCCTCCCCGAACTGATCCAGGACCGGATTGATCAGGGATTCGTCAAACTCCAGCACGACCTTCTGCGCGGGACCGCCGAACATCGCGAAAGCCTGTTCGGTATATACGGCAAAATCGGAAGTATTGAGCGCGTCCATGGCAGTACCGGAAATGGGTTCCTCCTCCGCCTGCACGCCGTCCATCCGGTCCACGCGGTAGGTCGCTTTCCCGTCCTCGTTCTTGTCGTCAAAACAGACCAGATAGTAATTGTCGTTGTTGAAGATGAGCGCGAGCGGCTCCACGGTATACCTCTCACCCTTTTTGCGGAACACGCGCTTCCCCTTTTCCGCCAGGTCAAAATAGCAGAAGGACGCCTTCACCCTGTTCCGGATCGCGTCCTCCAGAGCGTTCACGTTGTAATAGATCGACTCATTGCTGTGCTTGCGGGTATTGAAACAGATCAGGCTGCTTTTCAGAAGTTCCGCCTCGTGGCTTCCGCCGAGCGAAGCGATCTTATCCATCAGATCCGCGGTCTTGGATTCCGTAATGAAGCTTGCAGCCTGAACGGCGTCGATCAGGATCTTCAGCTCCGGAACGCTGAAACTGCGGTCGGCGATGTAATAGGCCTTGTTGTGACCCTGCTGCAGAATCATGATCTCATACCCTTCCTCGTTGAGCAGGGCGATATCCTGGTACAGCACTTTCCTGTCGCACGGGATGCCGATGTCCGCCAGCTTGTCGCAAAGCTCCTTCGTCGTCAGGGGATGCTGCTCGTCCGTCTCCTGACGGAGGATCTCCAAAAGCTTGACCAGTTTGATCTTCCTCTGGTTCTGAACGTGATCCATGACTGCCTCCTGAAAGCAATAGCCTTTACAACATCATTATACGTCCGCCGCTGCCATATTACAAACCATATTGCATGCAAAAGTCCCGAAATCGGGATAGTAACGGTTCCTTTGACAAGCGGAACGGCGCAGCGCAGCTGAACATGAACCGGACAATCGGCCTTCATTGCCTTGTACAAAACGCTGTCATCGTATAAAGTGGAATCAGAAGAACACCGCTTTCGTATTGCTATGACGGAGGATTGCCATGAGCGCATTGATGGATGCCGTTTCGGACGGACAGAAATGGAATGACCCCAAGATCAGTACCCTCTACCGTGACATGCTGGATTCCTTCCGGCAGCGGAACGCTGACGCCTGCATGGAAGAGATCGCCGGCGCGGACGACCTGCGCTGCCTTGCTGCTGACTTTCTCAATCAGCTGGAGGCAAGATGGAAAGGATTTTCGTTTCTGTCCCGCTCCGGGAAACAGGAAGACGACAAGCTGAAGATCGTCACCTTCCTTCTGCCCATGCTCCTTGGAACGGGAGACCCCGCCTGTAACGCCTTTGTCTCAGCCTTTCAGGAGGAATGGAACGGACGGTATCCGAAATGGATCCTGCGCGCAGCGTCCGGCGAGGAGATCGCGGGCGGATTCCGAAAAACGTTTCTCGGCTTTCACATCCCGGATAAGAAATCATAAAGACGATCCGAATGCAAGAGCACCCCTTTCCGAATGGAAAGAGGTGCTTTGTCTGTATGCTGTTTAGTTCTGCCGATCTGCGTATCGGATCCGTCATGCAGGCGGCTGCCAGACGAACAGCCCCTCTCCCGCAGCGATGGTCCTGATCAGGTCCAGCAGTTCTTCATCCGGATGATATAGCGTCATGCTGAGATCGTCCGGTTCGGACATGATCATCGAATCGCCCGTCAGAATGCACAGATGCCTTCTCAGCATCTCGTCCGCGATTCGTTCCGGAGAGGGATTGACAAGGGGTTCTTCATCAAGAGATATGTCCCTGTAGCAGTTCAGTTTCAGAACCAGTCCGATATGCTTCCGCTTGACTTCTTCCAGCCGATCCTTCGCAAGATAGTATTGTTCCACGGCAAAAAACTGACCGGGACTGTCTGCCGGCACCTGCCTGGGAAGGATATCGATGATCCAGTATTCTGTCTGAAGCAGTTCTTCAATCGTCAATTTCATTTCTTCCTTCTGTAAAACCTATCGGTTTCACATCGTTCTTGGTCTTTCAATTCTTAAATACTTTTCTCTCAGATACCAGGCCTGTTCGCTGGTAATAACCAGATTGACTTCCGCGCTGTTGATGTCCGCCTGAAGGTTGCAGTAGTCGCAGTCCCACCTGAGATAATTCTCGCCCCGATCCAGCTTCTCCCACGCGCTTTTCATCGCTTCAATCGATTCCGTTAAAAACGGAGGGAGTGCCTGTTCAAGATAGGATCTGTCTTTGGGAAGACCGGTTTTCGTATCGTACAAAATCGACAGTTCCATGATCTCTTCCATGGTACAATTCAGTGCCTTCGCAAGCTGATGCACGGTCTTTGCGGAACAGCGCGCAACGTCACTTCTTCCTGCGCAGATATCCATGATCGTGGATTTGGGCACCCCGCTTAACTTGGACAGCTGTTTTTTACTGATCTGGCGCAGATCGAGCAATCCCTGAAAATCCATAGTTTCCCTCCTTGATTACTTGAAATCATATCGGTATACCAACCTAGCGTCAAGGGGAAACGATCCATATACGGAATGTGCCGCGAAACAGATATGACTCC
>JAFPXU010000110.1 GCA_017394605.1 Clostridia bacterium
AAAAAGCCCGATCCGGGCATGGCAAAGAACAGCCTCGGCTGGGTCATTGACGGGCGGGTGATGTACTGGAACGTGAAGTTCGTCTACGAGCGCTATAAGCTGCCCATCCTGATCACGGAAAACGGCCTTGCCGCAAACGACGCCGTTTCCCTGGACGGGAAGGTCCACGACCCGCAGCGCACGGACTTCATTTTCCGCTATCTCGGCGGCCTCAAACGGGCAGTAGACGAGGAAATCCCGGTTCTGGGCTATCAGCACTGGTCCGTCATGGACAATTTCGAGTGGGCGGAGGGCTACGATCCCCGCTTTGGGCTCATCTACGTGGATTTTGCCACGGGAAAGCGCATCATCAAGGACAGTGCCTGGGCGTATAAGAAAATAATCGACTCAAATGGCGCAGCGATATAAAATAGGTTCCATAATAAATGTTGGGTGTAGCTCGGCCTTTCGGATTCGCTGCCCCAACATTTATTATAGAACCATAAAGCCCGGAGGAACTCGGCTATGCCAAGTTCCTCCGGGCCATGTATTCAGGTGTGTTTTTTGAAACCATCCGAATGCTTTTTATCTGAAGCTTCTTGATCAGTTAATACTTTCTTGCATCTTTCAAATGTGCAAGATGGTCCTGATACGCTTCCAGGTTTCGCGGATTTTCCGAAACCTCGGTATCGCCCACGCGCCACCAAGAGCCGTAGCCCTCGGTCATGGATTTGGGCAGCACGCGGATGTCGAATACGACGGGTACGCCCTCGATCTGCTTTGCTTCTGAAATCGCAGCTTTCAATTCAGCGATTGAGTGAATCGTGAACGCTCTGCAGCCATAGCCCTCGGCGATCTTTGCGAAGTCGACCGGGATAAAACGGCCGGAGTGTTCACCGTCCTCGCCCCGGAAACGCAACTCGGTACAGAGAGTATCATTGCCGTGACCGACCTGCAGATTGTTGATGCAGCCGAACGAGGCGTTGTTAAACACGCAGACGTTGATTTTCTTGTGCTCCTGAACGGCGGTCAAAAGCTCGGAATGAAGCATGATGAAGCTGCCGTCGCCGACCATCGCATATACATCACGGTCACCTATCGCGTATTTTACCCCCAGCGCGCCGGACACCTCGTAACCCATGCAGGAATACCCGTATTCCATGTTGTAGGTGTCAACGCCCCGTGCGCACCACATACGCTGCATATCTCCCGGCAGGGAGCCGGAGGAGCCGATGGCAACATCCTCGGGATCTATGGAGAAATTGATCGCGCCGAGCACGGTGGTCTGGGTCAGCGCGGCGTCAAGATCCTCTGCAAAGCGATAGGCGCTTTGTGCGTTTGCATCATTTACTTCGGGCACATAACCGTCTCCAAAGGAAATGTGATGCAGGCGGTCAAGCTCCCGGAACCAGCGATCCCGTGCATCCTTGACTTCGTTCTGATACGGCGCCTTATAACCGCTCAGCGCATCGAGCAGTGCAGGCAGCGCGCGTTTTGCGTCGGCAATGACGGGAACGGCATCCAGTTTGTATGCCTGGAACTCGGAAACATTGATGTTGATAAATCTCGCGTCATCTCTGAACAACCACTTCGAGGAGGTGGTGAAATCGGTATAGCGGGTGCCTACCCCGATGATGACATCCGCCTCCTTTGCGATCTCATTGGCAGCGGAGCAGCCGGTGACGCCGATGCCGCCAAGATTCAGGGGATGATCGTACACGACAGCGCTCTTTCCGGCCTGTGTCTCACCGAACGGGATCCCGGTTGCTTCGGCAAACGCTTTGAACTCTGCATGCGCTTCGCTGTAACGAACGCCGCCGCCGCAGATCAGCAGAGGCTTTTTCGCGGATTTGATAACGGCCGCTGCCGCTTCAATCGCCTCAGGCTCAGGCAGCCGCCGGGCAAGGCGATGGACGCGCTTTTCGAAGAAGCTCTCGGGATAGTCATACGCCTCGCCCTCCACATCCTGGGGGATCGCGATGCATACCGCGCCGGTGTTGGCGGGATCCGTCAGCACGCGGAAGGCGGAGATCATGGCGCTCATCAGCTGTTCGGGGCGTACGATGCGGTCCCAGTAGCGGCATACGGCGCGAAAAGCGTCGTTGGTGGAGATCGAGAGATCGTGGGACTGCTCGATCTGCTGCAGAACCGGATCGGGTTGACGGCAGGCATAAACGTCGCCGGGCAGAATCAGAACAGGGATGTTGTTGGCGGTTGCTGTGGCGGCTGCGGTAACCATGTTGGCAGCACCGGGACCGACAGAGGAGGTCACGGCAATGATTTTTTTGCGTTTCATCTGTTTGGCAAACGCCACTGCGGTATGTGCCATACCCTGCTCGTTCTTGCCCTGCCAGACCTTCAGATGATGAGCTTCCTGACGAAGTGCCTGTCCAAGTCCGACAACATTGCCGTGCCCGGGCAGCATGATAACACCTTCTACAAACGGATGCTCGACACCGTCATAGGCAAGATACTGATTTTCGAGGAAGCGGACCAGCGCCTGCGCCATCGTCAAATGTATGGTTTTCATAGACACCTCCAATATTGTGGCCGATTTGGAAATGATACGTCAGGCTTTAAAGATGTGATCATTTGCGTCGGGTTTCCAAAGCCATGTGTGCTCGGGGTCGTCGATGCGGGTCTTCTCCCACGGGTTGCCGGGAAGATGCCGGATCGCCCATGCATAGCACATTGCATAGCCGGGCGCAGCAACCTGGGAATGGAATCCGTGATTGATCGTTGCCATTCCGTTGTGCTCTGTTTTGTATATCTCCCCGTTTGAGAAACCCGCGCCGAAGCCCTGCGGATGGTCGAACCGGTAGAAATAGACCTCCGGCTGCGGATGATGATGAGGCGGATAGCTTGACCAGCGGCCGGGGAAGTTGAGGACTTCTCCGAGCACCATGTTGGAGAACGGAGCGTTCTCGTAATCGAAGAACGTTTTGATCTCGCGGCGCATTGCACCCATCAGCTCGCCGTTTGCCCCGGCATGCTGTACCTGTACAGTCTCGGGCGTGAAGAGAACCGGTGCATAGTCGCGTTCGTTCAGCGTCTGCTGAATGAACAGTTCCGCATGGGAACGCGCTTCGATCTCAATGCGTATCCTGCGCGGACACAGCAGGCAGTAAGCCTCGTTTCGGAAGGTGTCGGGCCGGTCTGCTTCAACGGAGTTGCCGCTCCAGCGAAGAGAGACGCTGCCTTCAAAGAGCAGTACCGCCGTCTCCTTTTCGGGTTCTTCGATCATATATGTGTCGCCGGGTTCCATGACAAGCAGTCCGATATCCATCAGCATGCCAAGATCGTCGATGCTTGTATCAATATACGCGTTATACCCGCGTTTCGGTTTCTTGCTGAGATACATGTGCGTTCCTCACAGTCCGGTATGTTCCGCAATATAGCGGCGTCCTTTGATTGCATATTCGAGGGGATTTGCTTTTGCGGGATCCTGTTCCGCCTCAACAAGCAGCCAGCCTTCGTAATGCGCATCCGACAGCACTCTGAACACGGGATCGAAGTCCACATCGCCGTCTCCCGGTACGGTGAATGCGCCGTTGCGTACGGACGTCAGAAAACTCCACTCATTTCTGCGGGCCTCCTCAACAACGGGGAGGCGCATGTCCTTCAAATGCACATGACCGACGCGGTCAACGTACTTTTTGAGCATCGCAAGCGGATCCTCTCCCGCAAAGGTGAAATGACCCGTATCATAGCACAGAAACACGTAGCGGGGATCGGTGGCTGCCATCATACGGTCGGTTTCCTCCGCTGTCTGGACGACGGTTCCCATGTGATGATGGAAGCACAGCTTGAAACCCCGTTTGACAGCGATCTTTCCGAGCGTATCAAGTCCTTTTGTGAAACGGGCCCACTCCGCGTCATTCATCACCGGTTTGTGGTTTCCGCTCAGGATGGGCGTATTAACCTGGCCCTGAATAGAATAACTCTGCTCAGATACATTGATGCGGTTTGCACCGACGGCAGAAAGGAAGTCAAGTTCCTTCTCAAACGCGGCAATATTCTTCTCAAGCGGCTCCGTCAGCAAAAACGAGGAAAACCAGCGGCTTGCGATACGCATGCCCCGAAGGTCCAGTTCCCATTTCAGCTCTTTCGGATCATTCGGATACTTATTTCCAATCTCACAGCCTGTGAACCCCGCAAGCGCCATCTCGCTGACGGTCTGGCGGAATGTGTTTTCCGCACCGAGTTCGGGCATGTCGTCATTGCACCATCCGATGGGAGCAATGCCGAGCTTAACTTTTCCTGCGTCAAACAATGCCACGTTAATACTCCTTTCAGATGCGGGCCACGCCGGTAGCCCGGGCGGCCTCGGCCACGGCCTTGGCCACGGCGGGTCCTACCCGCGGGTCGAAGGCCTTGGGGATGATGTAGTCGGCGCACAGCTCCTCGTCGGAGATCAACCCGGCCAACGCCCGGGCGGCGGCCATCTTCATCTCCTCGTTGATGTCGCTGGCCCGTACGTCGAAAGCGCCCCGGAAGATGCCGGGGAAGGCCAGAACGTTGTTGATCTGGTTGGGATAGTCGCTGCGGCCGGTGGAGATTACCCGGGCGCCGCCGGCTCTGGCGTCGTCGGGGAAGATCTCCGGGGTGGGATTGGCGCAGGCGAAGATGATGGGATCCTTCGCCATGGTCTTTACCATCTCCGTGGTGACGGTACCCGGGGCGGATACGCCGATGAACACGTCGGCGCCTACCAGCGCGTCGGCCAGGGTGCCGGCCTTCCGCTCCAGGTTGGTGACCTGGGCCATCTCCTCCTTGATCCAGTTGAGGCCGTCGCGGCCGGCGTAGATGGCGCCCTTGCGGTCGCACATGGTCACGTGGCGGAAGCCGGCGGAGAGCAGCAGCCGCACGATGGAGATGGCGGCTGCGCCGGCGCCGGAGGTGACGATCTTCACGTCCTCCTTCTTCTTGCCCACCACCTTCAGGGCGTTGGTCAGACCCGCCAGCGTGATGACGGCGGTGCCGTGCTGGTCGTCGTGGAAGATGGGGATATCGCACTTCTCCTTCAGCTTGCGCTCGATCTCAAAGCAGCGGGGAGCGGAGATGTCCTCCAGGTTGATGCCGCCGAAGGAGCCGGAGATGTTGTAGACGGTCTCCACGAATTCATCCACGTCCTTGGTCTTCACGCACAGGGGGAAGGCGTCCACCCCGCCGAAGGACTTGAACAGCACGCACTTGCCCTCCATGACGGGCATGCCGGCCTCGGGGCCGATGTCGCCCAGACCCAGCACGGCGGTGCCGTCGGTGATGACGGCGCACAGGTTGTGGCGGCGGGTCAGCACATAGCTCTTCTCCGGGTCCTTCTGGATCTCCAGGCAGGGCTGGGCCACGCCGGGGGTATAGGCCAGGGACAGATCGTCCTTGCTCTTCACCGGCACCGTGGCCACCACCTCGATCTTTCCCCGCCACTCCTCGTGCAGCCGCAGGGATTCCTTCGCGTAATCCATATCTCGTTCCTCCATGTTTTTCCTTAATTGATTCAGGAATTTGTCACTATCGGGAGCGTGGAGCCGCCAAAAGGCATTGCCAGCACCTTTGCGTCCGGACCGAGTTTTTCAAACGCCCTATCGAGCGCGATCTGTGCTGACGGCTGTGGCGTCAGGAAAACGGAACGGACAAAATCATCGTCCAGATCCGATACGAGATCCACCTCCGCGCGTTCCAGTACCATAGCGATGGCTGCGGCCTTATGCCCGCCGAGTTTGAAGTCACGGCCAATGCGTTCAATCAGATCATGCGGTGTCCGGGCGGTAGTCATCCACTCCTCGAAGGTGCGCTCGCCCAGACCTTCCCGACACGACCCGATCAGGATGATCACGCCGCCGTCCCTGACTGCGTGCTTGGCGTTGTCCAGTGCTTTCTGCGTCTGATACAGATTCAGATCTTTCGGTGCGCCGCCCTGTGAAACGATCACGATATCTGCCGCTTCCTTCAGCTCCTTGCGGTACAGCCGGTCGAGGAATCTGCATCCCGCGCGATGTGCCGCTGTGACGTCGCCCGCGACTGCGCAGAGGATTTCTTTGTGCTCGGATAGCACGACATTCAGAATGAAATCGACACCCACCATTGCGGCTGCTTCTTCAATGTCCATGCGCAGGGGGTTTGTCTCCAGCGCACCCGCGCAGCAGGAGGGGAGCACCATGCGGCTGTGATTTGCCTGGATCGCCGCGCGTGTCGACACGCCAGGCATGATCGCCTTTGCGCCCCCCGAATAACCGGCGAAATAGTGGTATTCGATGTTGCCCAGGCAGATCCTGCGGTTCGCCTCCGCTACGACGCGGGTGATATCCACAGGCGTACCTCGCGTTGTTCTTCCGAAGGAAACGCAATCCTCGGGATCGCTGTTGACGCAGCGGATCTCATTCCAGGCCCTTTCGCCTGCGAGCTTTTGCATTTCGGCCTCGGTCTGTTTTCTGTGACTGCCCAGTGCAAATACGAGGGTAATGTCCTCGGGCCGTATACCGCCCGAATACAGTTCATCCAAAAGAGCGGGCATCACCACAGAAGTCGGCATCGGGCGGGTGATATCGCTGGTAATGATCGCGACTGTTTCACCGGGATGCACGATTTCACGAAGGAGCGGAGAGCCGATCGGCTCTTTCAAAGCGCGCTCCACTTCCGCCGAGCCGGTCAGTGCCAGCGGAACGGTATTAGCGTGCAGTTCGCCGATCAGGTTTTTATCCGGCACATCGACTTCCTGAAAGCCGGTACCGCAGCCGAAACGGAGCCTCATAACGACCTTTTACTTCCTTTCCACTACAGCTTTGACCTGCTCGGCGATGTGAGCGGCCGTCAGGCCGAAGCGTTCCATAAGATATCCCTGTGTTCCGACTTCGCCGAACTCATCCTCGATGGCAACGCAGGCGGCGGGAACGGGACAGCGCTCCGCAAGCACTTCGAGAATCATATCATAAAGTCCGCCGTGGCGGTTTGCGTTCTCTGCCACGACGACGGCGCGGCATTTCCGCGCCCAGGCCTCAACCGCATCCGCATCGATCGGCTTTATTGTAAAACAATCAACGACCGCGGCGGATAAGCCCTGTGCTTCAAGAGAAGCAGCGGCTTTCATAGCTTCATTCAGCATAATGCCGGCGGCAAAGATTACCACGTCCGTGCCGTCGCGAAGTGTGACTGCCTTGCCGATCGTCAGGTCGGCGCCGTCTTCATAGATCCTCGCATACTGCTTTCTTCCGACACGGATGTATTTGATTCCGGGACGGTTTATGCTCTGTTTCAACACACTGACAAGGCAGGCGGGATCGGATGCGTCGATCACCGTCGCATGGGGAAGCGCGTTAAACAGAGCGACGTCCTCGAAAGGCATGTGTGTACCGCCGTTCATCGTAGCGGTAACGCCGGGATCTGTTCCGATGACCGTGATGTCGTTTTTTGCATAGCCGCCGGACAGAAAAATCTGGTCGTAGATGCGGCGGGAGGCAAACGTACCGAAACTGTGAATGATCGGCTTGAAGCCGGCGGCAGCCAACCCGGCAGCCACACCGGCCATATTCGCTTCCGCAATACCGCAGTCGATCGCGCGATCGCCGTGAGTCTTCGACCATTTCAGTGTACCGGAGCAGCTCATCAGATCGGCATCCAGAAAAATAACATCGGGGTCCCTCTCCGCAAGCTCTGCTACCGTTTGCCCGATCACATCCTTACAGAGACGAGGATCCAACTCTCCGTTGTAGACAATATTCGTCATTGTCTCAGCCCTCCAATGCAGCGAGCCTGGAGCTCAGCTCGGCGGTCCAGCTTGAAAACCGCTCGTCAGTCACCGGCATGCTGTGATTCATGGCGGTGTTTTCCACTTCGTCGACGCCGTGACCCTTTATCGTATCGAGGACGATTGCATAGGGCTTATCGCCGCCGCTGCGCGTACGTTCGAGCGCCGCTGCGATTGCCTCAACGTCGCCGCCGTCAACCTTGACGGTGTCAAATCCGAACGCTTCCATTTTGGCGGTAAAATCGCCCATGGGCAGGACTTCGTCGAGATAGCCGTCAAGCTGACGTTTGTTCCAGTCGATCAGTACGACAAGGTTGGAAAGCTTTTTTGCGCTTGCGAACAGGAACGATTCCCAGCACTGGCCTTCCTGCATTTCTCCGTCACCGACGATCAGGAACACGCGGTTGTTTCTGCCCTTGAGTTTATTGCCCAGAGCAAGACCGGCTGCCTGTGAAGTGCCCTGTCCAAGAGATCCGGTCGTCATATCCACACCGGGAGTTTTGTTGCGGTCACAATGGCTCGGGAGCCGTGTGCCGCCGCGGTTAAGAGTTTTCAGTTCTTCATAGGGGAAAAAGCCTTTCAGTGCCAGAGTGGCGTACACCGCCGGACCGGCATGCCCTTTTGACATGACAAGATAGTCGCGATCCGGCCATTTGGGATCCTCGGGGTTCACCCGCATCTCACGAGCGTAGAGTACCGCCATAGTATCGGCAATGCTCATAACACCGCCGACATGTCCGGAGCCGATCGAATGGATCGCATCAAGAGCTGCCATCCGGATTCGAACGGCAAACGCCTGCAAAGCTTTCTTTTCCTGCAATTCCATAGCGCCCTCCTTACTGCTGGGGGATCGTTGACCCGTGCCGCAGAGCTTTTACCACGGGGAGTTCCTCCCCGCTCAGGAAGCGGATCAACGCGCCGCCGCCGGTACAGATATAGTCGATCTGATCCGTAAAGTGATACTTTTCGGTCGCTGTGATGCTGTCGCCGCCGCCGAGAACCGTAAAGGCCCCGGTGTCCGCGAGGGCCTGCCACAGCGTTCTGGTGCCGTATTCGCTCGGTTCCTGTTCAAACACGCCCATCGGCCCGTTGACGAATACGGTTTTCGCGGAAAGGATGTGCGTCCGATAGCAGGCTGCCGTCTCATGGCCGATGTCTACCGCACTGACAGAGGAGGGAATACTTCCGAGATCTGCCTCCCGGCGGTTGCCGTTTTCAACCCACGCAAGATCATTCGGAAGCACGATCTTATGACCGAAAGACTCGTACAGTGATTTTGCGCGATCGAAAAATTCGGCATAGTTGGACTTGACTATAAAATCGTAACTGCCCTGGCCGATGTTGTGCCCCTGTGCAATCAGGAAGATGTTGGCGACGAGGCCTCCCGTAAGAATCGTATCGGCGGCGCCGCGCTCCAGAACGGTCTGCATCATCTGGAACGCGTCGGAAATCTTTGCGCCTCCGAGCACGAAAACACAGGGACGTGCCGGCTCTTCCATGATTGAGGAAACCGTACAGTATTCGGTTTCGAACAGACGCCCCATAGCAGAGGGCAGTACCTGTTCAAACCCGCAGAGACTGGGCTGATCACGATGTGCGGCCGCAAAAGCATCACACACATAGCAGTCCGCAAGAGGCGCGAGTTTTTCAACCAGCAGGGTTTTTGCCTGCTGCTCATGTGACAGCTTCAGTTTCATCTCGAACAGCGTCTGTTCCTCGGATACGTACCGGACGTTGTCCAGAAGCAGAATATCGCCGTCTTTAAGATTGCGGATCATGTCCCGCGCCGCAGGACCGCAGACATCGTCGATCCAGAGGACTTCCCGGCCGAGAAGCCTGCTCAGGACCGCTGCGTGCGGCCTGGTTGTGTAAAAGTTCTTGTATTCGATGTCACTGCCCTGATGTGCCAGCAGAACGACCTTCGCACCGCTGTCCGACAATTCACGGATCGTCGGCACGCAAGCCGCGATGCGGTTGATGCTTTTCAGCGTTCCCGTACCGCGGTCCACGGGCTGATTGATATCCACGCGGCACAGGACGGTCTTCCCGTGTACTGCCAGTTCATCCAGCGTTCTGATCCCGAATCGCATATTGAACCGAACCTCTCTTTGACAAATTGATTATTTGAACCGGCCGATCTTAAGGTATTCGTTGGTCTTCCCGGTCCCTTCCTCACGGGTCAGCTGCATTTTCATGGCAGCGCGGATAGCGTCGATGGTTTCGGGGATGGTTACGCTCTCCTGCGGAATGTTGATGGCGAACATGATATCATTGCCGCTCTCCACGATGCTGTCCTCCCAGAGGCCGATCTCATACATATCGCCTCTGCGGTTGCCAAGATCGCGCGCATACTTGAAGAGGCTGGCGTTGCCCTTGAACCCCTCGTCGATCGTGACCGTGCGGATGCGCGGATGCTTGCGGAAGGCTTCAAGCGCCATTTCACGGGTGATCTTCTTTCCGTCCTTTGCGGTTGCCATAACAGTGATGATATGCCCGTGTGTGACAGGCGTATGGACGAGGATGCCGGTAGCCTCGACATGAGGCATGATTGTCATCAGATCGACCGCCTGATGTGAAGGGGCCTTGTCAATCTGCAGAGCGTTGGTCAGCCCCCGGTGATAGTCGCCGGGATCCGCAACGCGGCGGATGATCGTAATGGCCACTTTCTCAATGCCGATGATCCGGTCAAGGCAGTCCACCGCGCGGATAAGGCCGGTGGTATTGCAGCTCGTCAGCTTGAGATAATTCTGGCCGACGCCCTTCTCATAGTTGGCATATCCGTGGAAGAACACGTCTGCGACGGAGTTCTTTTCACCGCCCTGAAAGATTGCCTTTACGCCGACCTTCTCATACAGCAGCTTATTCTTTGCTCCGACGCCGCCGGGAGAAGAATCCAGCATAATATCAACGTTTCTGCACAGATCCTCGAAGGTTCCGGCCACAGGGATGTCATAACGGTCAAAAGCGTCCCTGTCCGCGCCGTCGACCAGATACAGGTTGTACTTGACGTTGTTCGCGCCGATCATATCGTTTTCCCGCAGCGCACGGATCGACAGCGTTGGCATAAGATCCGCAATGCCTACGAGCTCCATGTCGCCCTGCAGAGCGACGCCGTCAGCAAGACGCTGACCGATCGTGCCATAACCGGCTACGCCGACTTTGATTTTTGCCATAAAAGTACTTCCTTTCCTATGCTGAAATCAGATCTCGTCAATTCTGACGGGCCGATTGTTTTTCAGGGACTTGGCGCATGCGAGAGCCAGCTTGATCGAAACAAGACCGTCCTCGATGCCGACCCACGGTTCGGTTCCTTTTTCAATGCAGTTGATGAATTCCCGGATCTCCGCCTGATACGAGCCCATATAGCGCTCCAGGAAGAACCACAGCGGCTTTTCGGAGGTTACGCCGTCCACCGTTGAAAGCACGATGTTGGATTCGCTGTCGTTGGAGTTGGTCACACAGCCTTTGGAACCAAACACTTCGCCGCGCTGATCGTATCCGTAAACCGCCTTGCGGGACCCGTCAATCGTTGCCAGGGCACCGTTTGAAAGCTTGAGGGTGACCGTCGCGGTATCCACATCGCCGGCTTCGCCGATCGCGGGATCGATGAGGCATGCACCCTGTGCATACAGTTCCACGACTTCCTGACCGGAAAGATAGCGGACCATGTCGAGATCATGGATCATCATATCCATGAAGATGCCGCCGGAAACCGCGGCATACTCTGCCGGAGGCGGTTCCGGGTCGCGCGAGGACACGCGGACATACTGCACTTCGCCGATCCTGCCCTCCTCGACCGCTTTGCGCATGGCCCGATAATTGTGGTCGTAGCGGCGGTTAAAGCCGACCTGATATACGAGTTTCTTGGGGGAGGCCAGAAGCGCCGCCTTGACCTCTTCGATCCGCTCAATACTCTGGTCGATGGGCTTTTCACAGAAAATGTGTTTTCCTGCGGCGATTGCTTCCAGCGAAAGCTGCGCGTGCAGGTTGGTGGATGCGCAGATCAGAACCGCGTCAATGCGCGGATCTTCAAGGATCTTTCTGTAATCCTGATAGATGCCTTCGATACCGACAGACTCTGCCCAATCAGCGACTGCGGGTTTCATATAGGGATCAGCGATTGCCAGGATACGCGCGTTGGAAACACCGGTCAGAATACTCTTTGCGTGGACCTGACCGATGCGGCCTGCGCCAATGATGCCAACATTGATCATAATGCTCCTCCAATGCAACAATATTTGAGTGTGGGATCGCTCCCGGATCATTCGCGATACGGTTCGCCCTTGCCCTCGACGAGTGAGTCGTAAGTGCGCTGCACCTTTGCCCAGTTCTGGTCGCGGTCAAGCGCGACCCCTCTTCCGACGCCGGATACGATAAGACCAACGCCTTTCTTTTCGATCATATCTCCAAACTCGCGCAGGAGTGCAGGCGCGCTGCCCGGCTCTGTGGAGCGGCCGTCGAATATGATATGAACGAAGACATCCTTCACTCCCGCATCACGCGCCATGTCTATGAGCGCAAGGGGATAGTCGATGGATCCGTGAGAGGACTTTTTCGTGAGCAGTGCAAACAGATGCAGTGCCGTACCGCGCTCTCTGACGCCTTCCAGTGTCTTCAAAAATACCGGATTTGCAGCGAAGGAGCCGTCCTTCATTGCGTTGTCCAGCCGCACGTCATCCTGCAGCACCACACGGCCGGAGCCGAGGTTGATATGGCCGGCCTCTGAATTGCCCGTTTTTCCTTCGGCAAGACCTACAGCCGGACCGGAAGCCTCAAGGACAGCATACGGATGGTTTTCGAGCAGGGCGTCCCACTCAGGCGTTGAAGCCGTGAAGATCGGGTTGTTCTCTGTGGGCTTATCGAGTCCCCAGCCGTCGCAGATCAGAAGAAGGACCTTGCCGGCATCCGCAAAGCGGAACAGAGGCGAGCCGGTCATTTCTTCGGGCTTCTCCAGTCCCATGGCGGAGAGAACGGTCGGCGCCACGTCGCAAAGCCTGCCGGTTTTGCGGAGCTGTTCCACACCGGCGCCAAGCGCGACGCAGGCGACCAGGTTCGTGGTATGCGAAACGTGAGGCTTGCCCTCCGGCGTGTGCAGAACTTCGATGTTGCCGTGGTCTGCCGTTACCAGCACGGTATAGCCTTTTTCCCGGGCGTAGGAGACCACTTTTCCCACATACCTGCTGATCGCTTCGCAGGCAACGGGCTTTGCGGCGTCACTGGACGTGTGTCCGATTACATCGCCGTTGGCGAAGTTCGTGACGATAAAATCATATCCCTTGTCCAGACCTTCACACAGGGTTTTCGCAACATCGGGGAGCCGAAGCTCGGGGACGGTTTCAAACGGCACTCCTTTGGGAGACGGTATGCGGATGTCGTCCTCCCCCTCAAACGGGTGCTGATTGCCGCCGTTGAAAAAGAAGGTCACGTGAGCGAACTTCTCGCTTTCGGAAAGATGCAACTGCGTTTTGCCGTTTTCGGCTAGAACCTGCGCCAGCGTCTTTTGTACCTTGCTGGGAGCAAAAGCGATGGGCAGATAGGTATAGCGCTCGCTGTACATGGTGAGGATCACAAAATCCAGGGGGTCGATCTTTTCGCGATCAAAACCCTTGAAATCCGGATCGGTGAAGGCGTCGGTGAGTTCTGTCTCGCGCTCGCCTCTGCGGCAGCAGAAGATCACACCGTCACCCGGCTTGACAAGACCGACAGCTTCACCTTTCGCATCTACCAGATTCATCGGCTCGAAGTGATATTCAGAACCGCCGGCCTCGTAGCGTTTTTCAACGGCGCGGGCCAGGGCGTCGCCGCCGGAATACTTATAAGCACACATTTCGGATTCTCCTTTCAGTGAATGCGCGGTGCCGGATCCTCTGCGTTTTCGGGGCAGAAGCGACCCTCGCCCGGAAAGAGGTTGAGAAGCTCGTCGAAGTGATGAATGATGCAGTCCGGACGGTTTTCCTCGGTCAGCTTGAACTCCAGCCCGCCGGGGTACTCCGCGCCGACCGTTCCGGCGAAACAGGACTGCTTCGCGCCGATGATATCGCGTTTCAGGTTATCGCCGACAAAGCAGCTCTCTTCCGGACGAACACCGGATTCGCTGAGTGCCAGGAAATAGATCGCGGGGTGCGGCTTTCTGAGCATAGTGACCGAAGACTGCTGTACCGTGCAGAACAGGTCGCGAATCCCGTCGCGGTCGAGCCACTCGTCGATTTCGACCGTCCCGATCAGATCGCTGATGATGCCGACCTTATAACCGCGTGCGCGCAGTTCCCGGACGGTTTCAATGCCCTTTTCCACCACAACACGTTCGCCTTTTGCCCGGCGGAAGCAGTAGGTCAGCTCAACAGCCGCCTTTTCGATGCGGTCACGGTCCCATTCGGGCACCAGCCAGCGGGTCCACAACATGGTTTCCGGCGCTTCACACATGTATTTCAACGCCCACTCGCGGTAACCGTCATAGCGCTTGTTGAGGAAGTCGTAGAATTCGTCGGGATCCATATCGGTCCCGCACAGCTCCTTGATGCGCGTACGTGCTTCATGGATAAAGGGCAGATTGTTTTCGTCCACTTCACGGAACGTGCCGCCCAGATCCAGAAAAATAGCCTTGATATTCTCAAGCATCGTCAGACCCTCCGTACCTTGTCCCACGCGACATACGGCGCCTTGGGGAACAGTTCTTTCAGCTCGTTGAAGTCAAAGATGACAGCGTCCGGACGGTTCTCATCCGTGATCTTCTCCTTGGCGAGCTTCTCGGGAGTGGTGTATAGAATGAACATCCCGTAACCTGCAAGGCGGGTTCCTTCAACATCACGGTTCAGATTATCGCCGATATAGACGCAGCGCTCCGGCCTGACGCCGAGAATGTCGCAGGCCTTGTTGGAGATTGCGGGATCGGGCTTCCGGATACCCTCCACGCAGGACAGCAGCACCGCGCCGAAGTACTTCCCGAGGTCGTCCGATTCAAGCCAGCGGGGGATCTCCTGAGAGGTCACCAGGTTTGAGATGATGCCCAGCTTGTAGCCGTTGGCGTACAGATCCTTGATCGACTGCGCTCCGTTCGGGGCCACTACACGGCGTCCGTCTTTATTGCGGTACTCGATAGTCAGCTCGATTGCATTCTTTTTGATCAGATCGCGCGGATATTCGGGCGTGAGCCACTTGGTCCAGAGTTCCTCCTCGGTTGCTTCGCGCATGGTCTCAAAGCACCATTTGCGGTAGCCTGCATAACGATAATCGAGGAACTTGCAGAATTCATCGGGATCACCGGTCTCGCCGCACATTTCGGCGATCTTGCGTCGTGCTTCGGCCTCAAACTCCGCGTCGCGCTCAACAAGGCGCAGCGTGCCGCCGAGGTCATAGAAAATGGCATCAAATTCTCTTTCGTTCGTCATGGCATAGTCTCCTGTTCTGCGTTCTCAGTTCAGCGGCGGGAAGATGTCCAGAAGTTCAGAGATCCGCGTGATCGTATAGTCCGGCTGCAAAATGATCTCCTGCGGCTCCTTTTTGATTGTGTCGGGCTCGTCGATGCGAATCATCATGGCGAAACCGGCATCTCTTGTGCCCTGTACGTCACGGATCGGATTGTCGCCGACATAGGCGCACTGCTCGGGGGCCTTGCCGATCGCGCGGCAGGCGAGGAAATAGATTGCGGGGTCGGGTTTTCTCAAACGCACTTTGGAGGAAAGGATAACGGCTTTGAAATAATGAGCCACGCCATCGGCGATCATCCAGTCCGGAATCTCCGTTTCGGTGATCGTGTTGGCGATGATACCGAGCGTGTAGCCGCGGCGGTCAAGCTCGATGATCGTGGACTTTACGTCGTCACGCGGAACCCGGCGTCCGTCGTGGTCGCGCCACAGACGTGTCAGTCTTCCCGCGTGTGCGCATACACGCTCCGGATCGTAATCGGGCAGCAGGTGCTGACTCCACAGCTCCATTTCACCGGCGTCAAGCAGGGTTTTCTTCACCGTCTTGCGGTAGATTTCCCAGCGCTTCTCCAGCTTTTCGAAGAATACGTCGTGCGGTTCGGTCGCGCCGACCAGTTCCATCAGCTCCCTTTCGGCAGCGTCGGAAAACTCCTTGTCCGGGATCACAATGCGCAGTGTGTTGCCGACATCGAAGAAAATCGTATCCGTCATTTGCTCCATCTCCTTTATGCGTTGTCAATTGTGATTATATGACCGGAGAATATCCGGCAATTCATTCAGCTCGCGGATCACAAAATCCGCCTGCGGGGCGTCCGGCCCCATAAACGCCGCGTCACGGTGCGCGATCGACGGGTTGTCGATCCGGACAACCAGCCCCAAATGCGCGTTTCGTGCTCCGAGAACATCGCGGGAGATCGTGTCGCCCACATAACCGGTTTCTTCGGCAGTGACGCCCATGCGGTCCAGCGCAATCTGGAAAATACGGGGATCGGGCTTCCGAATGCCCGTCTCACTGGACATCACGATGCATTCCATGTATTCGGAAATGCCGTATTCTATCAGAACGTGGGGAACGAGCGAGGTGGAAATGATGTTTGAAACAATACCCATGCGGATGCCCGCCTCGGAAAGCGCGCGGATCGTCTCGCGGAGAAAGGGCTTGCGAAGGTTGCGCACGCGCTCGTAATCGTAAAGGAAACTAAGCTCCTCGGCAATCGGCCGCAGCCGGTCTCTTCCGATATGATACTCTTTGAGGTAGAAGTCGTTCCAGATCGTGGCCTGGTCCAGTTCGGTCAGATCCCTTTCGCCTCGATGTTTGTATTCCTCTCCGTTCTCGTACAGCGACGCCGCCAAAGCTTCCGGAACCGCCTCAAGCTCGATCCCGTAGTCGGAAAGACGGCGGATAAGACGCTCCGCAAACCGGACGTCGTCGCCCTTGACGCGTTTGACGGAATGCAGAGTTCCACCGAGATCAAACAGCAGTGTTGAGATCATGAAATACCTCCGAAATGCGGCAAATTACGAAAACGTTTGCGCTACTTAAATTGTAACTCAGCGTGTGCAATTTGTCAACAACAAATGCCTTGGGAAAGGGTGCGTTTTTAATGGAAATGCCGGTTTGCCCTTGTCTGTATTCTCACGAGGTCCGCCCGGTTTGCTGACGCTCTGTCGTTCATAAGGCTTCCGCTGCTCTCCGGATGCGGAAAAGTTTCTGTGCATTGACAAATAAGATGGCTGGTAGTAATATAATATACGAAAACGTTTACTTGGCGTTTGAGTTATTTTTTCTTGGAGGAGTTATGGGGTTCGTTACACTCAAAGATGTCGCGAAAGTAGCAGGCGTTTCCTATGCGACTGTCTCCCGTGCGTTGTCCGGAAGCCCGGAGATAAGCGAGAGCACCAGAAAGCGCGTTATCAAGATCTGCGAGGAGATGGGCTATACGCCCAACTTCGTCGCCCGGTCGATGGTCATGAAGAAGACAAAGATCCTGGGATTGATCGTCACCAGCATAGACAACCCGTTCATGAGTGAGATGACCGCACATCTGGAGATCTACGCACGCAAATGCGGCTACAACCTGATGGTCTGCAATTCGTCCTATGACCGCGAACTCGAAAAGGAGGTCTTTTCGCTGCTTCTTGGTCGAAAGGTCGACGGGATTATCATGATCCCGGTGGGTAATGAGTCCTATGAATCGTTGAAGGTTTTGACCGCGCAGGTACCGACTGTGTTCATCGGTGAGAATCTGCAGGATCTGCCGGAAAACTATGTGTCGGTAGACAACTCGAACGGCATGCAGCAGGCGACGGAATACCTGTACGGACTCGGGCACCGCAAGATTCTTTACCTCGGCGCACGAAGCAACAGCATGACGCACCGCCTGCGCGTGGAGGGTTATATCAATGCGTGCAACCGGCTCAACATCGAACCGCGCGTTCTGGAGAACAACGGACCGCGCAGTTCCTCCGAGGCGGGTTATGCAATCGCTTCGGAATACTTCTCCAGACCGCATGAGGAAACCGCCGTTCTGTGCGCGGCGGATACGCTGGCGATCGGCGTGATCAAAGCCGCATATGAGCACAAGATCCGGATCCCCGAGGATATGTCCCTGATGGGGTTCGATAATATCTCATTTTGCGCACTTCCTCCGATCGATCTGACTACGGTCAATCAGCCTAAACATGAGCTGGCCGTTGCGGCGGTGGATATGCTGTTGAACTACATCAGAAGACCTGACACGCCTCATACCAAGACCATTCTTTCGCCTTCGCTCGTAATACGCAGTTCCTGCCGCGCGATCGAAGGCCAGGAGTAACAGGAGAACGCATGAATCGCTACGAATTGCATCTGCATACGTCAGAGACCAGCAAATGCGGACATGTTCCCGCAGCTGATCAGGTCAAGACATACAAAGCCCTTGGCTATCAGGGTGTTTGTGTGACGGATCATCTGCATAAAGCCCAGATTGACTACTTCAACGTCGGCGCTGACTGGAATGCGATCATCGACCGATACCTTATGGGTTACCGGGCCGCTAAAGCAGCCGGCGAATCCATGGGAATGGATATTATCTTCGGTGTGGAGCTGCGTTTCCCTGAAAACGACAGCGACTATCTGATCTACGGAATTGACGAGCAGTGGCTTTATGATCACCCGTGGATCACCGACATGGATCATCAGTCTTTCTTTGACAGATTCAAGGACGAGGTGTTGATCATCCACGCACATCCATACCGCAACTGCGATGAGGTGTTCTACAACTGCGTACACGGCATTGAGATTGTAAACTGCAATCCGCGCCATGACAGCCGAAACGCGCTTGCACTGGAACTTGCAAAAGAGAACCCGCATCTGTATCGCACAGTCGGGTCCGAT
>JAFPXU010000014.1 GCA_017394605.1 Clostridia bacterium
ATTCGGGCTACCTCCCATCATCCAAAAGATGAGGATCGTACTGAAAAACGGAGGGGAAAGGATTCCTCCAACCCCCTCCGTTCATCGCAATGACGGTTCAGAAGTTCATTAACCCATGAGCGGTACGACTTCGTTCTCCCACGCTTCGGAAATCGCTTCGCATGCTGCGTTCAGCTGTGCAGCGGATTCCGGCGTGATGATGTTCTGGTAGTATTCATCGCCGAGGATCGGGCAGTCATCCGGGATGTCGATCTGATCCGCACGGATCGGACGGGCACCGCCGCGGGCACGGTCGATCTGGCCCTCGTCGCTGAACAGGTAGTTCAGGGCGACACGGGCGGCATAGGGATGCGCAGCCCATTTGTTGAGTACCAGCGCGTAGCCGGTCGAGAGAGCGCCGTCCTGCGGGATCACATAGGAGATGTGCACGCCGGGGATGTTCTTCTCGTTCAGGTCTTTCGCGAAGTTGGAGCCGTTGAAGTCAAAACGTCCGCAGCCGCAGACGATCTGGCCGGTCTCGAAGTCGGTCTCGCCCGCGTCACCGCCATCCAGACGGCCTGCCTTGGCGAGCTCGATGCACTTATCGATGCAGGGACGGATGTTGTCCCATGTTCCGCCGAGTGCGAAGTTCATGGCCAGCATATCGACCTGGGAGGAAGCGCCGCCGATGACGTTGCCGAATGCCAGGTTGATGTCTTCTCTCTCAAGAAGCTCTTTCCAGGTCGTGGGGAGTTCACCCTCGATCGCCGCATCGTTGAAGATGAACGCGGTGCTGCCGGTGTAGGAGAGCGCCCACTTGTGATCGGGATCCTTCGCCCAGTCGGGAATCTTGTCCCAGACATCGACGGTGTAGGGCTGGATGCAGTCCTGCTCAACAGCCGTGACGGTGAAGGCATAGCCGATGTCGCCGAGGTCCATCGTCGGGTCATCCTTTTCCGCGATGAACAGCGCAAGCTCTTCCGCGGAGGAGAGGTCCGGGTCGACGTTCCTGTCGATGCCGTACTTTTCCTTGAGGGTCGCGAAGGAATCGGACCACAGTGTCCAGTAATCCGGGAGACCTGCCGTTCCGACGTAGCCTTCGGATTTCTCCAGCAGCTGATCCAACGTCATGGAGTCGAAATCAACCGCAGCGTCCGCGGCGGGAGCCGCAGCGTCCGTCTTCGGGGCTTCCGTTGTTGCCGCGGGTGCGGAACATCCGAAGCAGAACAGAGCGAAGACGACAGCAAGTGCCAACGCAAGATACTTCTTCATTTCTTTTGTTTCCTCCTTGATTTATCTATGAACCCCAAACGGGGATCATTCCGAACGAAAAAACAAATAAAAAACGACGACCGGAAGGACGCGTATGCGCCGTCCGACGCCGCGGGCGGCGAAGGTCCGTTTGGAACCGATGCACTGAATGTATATTAGCATTCTGTAAATAAAAATTCAACAAAAAAACAGAAGCCTGCATTATTATATACGATTCGATTCGATCCTTCCGTCCCCAACGCCGCGTTTCGATGCTATAATGAGGTTAAATTCAACACAGCAAAGGACCTGCATATGAGAACAGAATACCTCCCCCGCGTCTGCGTCTGCAGGGGCGCCTTCCAGACCGATTTCACACTCGACTACGACTGGTTTCCCCGCGTCGTCACGGCGGGAAAGGAGACCGTCATCCATATCCGCCAGCTCGGCGGGAGCCCGCGCTTTCTGCCGGACACGGACTATACCCTGATCTTTTGCCCGACCACGCAGGGCAAGCCCGTCGACTATCCGGTCATGTCCGGCTATGAGACCGAAACGGTGCGCACGGACGGCGAGGGCAGTTTCCATATCAGGCATACGTTTCCCACCGAGCAGGAATATTATCTAAGATTCTACAGCAGCGAGGACCGGCTTCTCGACCAGTTCCCCGTCTACTGCGTCGCAGAGGACCTTGTCGGCCTCTACCCCTTCATCGGCGACACGCATCTGCATACCTGCCGTTCCGACGGAAGGCAGACGCCCGCGGTCGTCGCGGCAAACTACCGGAAGATCGGCTATGACTTCCTCGCGATCACCGACCATCACCGCTACTACCCCTCCCTGGAGGCGCTGCGGTTCTATAAGGACGTCCCGACGGAGCTGTGCATCGTGCCGGGCGAGGAGGTCCAGCTCCCGGACGCAAACGGCCTGCACAACGACGTCCATATCATCAACTTCGGCGGTCTCTACAGTGTCAACGCCCTGGCGGAGGGGCCGAACCGCTCCGAAGCCGGCGACGGGAAAATGATGCGCTCTCTGGACGGCGACGCGCCGGATTCCATGACGCAGGCGGAGTACGACGCGCTCATGCAGAAGCTGACCGATGAGATCGACTGTCCGGAGGACATCGACAGCTTCCCCGCCGCGAACTGCAAGTGGGTCTTCGATGAGATCCGGAAGGCGGACGGGCTTGGGATCTTCGTGCACCCTTACTGGATCAGCGACGTGTACCACGTCCCGGAACGGTTCACGGACTACGTGGTGGACAGCGGGATGTTCGACGCGTTCGAGGTCCTGGGCGGAGAGCGCTACTACGAACAGAACGGCTTCCAGACGATCCGCTACTACGAGGACAAGGCAAAAGGGCATGTCTACCCCATCGTCGGCGCGACGGACAGCCACAGCTCGCATCCGTCCAACGACGGCGCCTACGTCGCGGCCACGATTGTCTTCGCCGAAAAGAACGAGAGAAAGACGCTGATCAGCGCCATCAAAAACTTCCATAGCGTCGCGGTCGACAAGATCAGCAAAGAATTCCGCATGGTCGGGGACCTGCGCCTCGTCAAATACGCGACGTTCCTCTATCAGTATTACTTCCCGATGCACAACGAGCTCTGCTTTGAGGAGGGACGTCTTATGAAGCAGTACGCGACGGGTCTTCCCGGGGAGCGGGACGAAGCGCTCCGGACGCTTTTGTGCATCTGCGGGCGCGTCGGAAAACTGAAGGACAAGTATTTCGATTTCTGACGGTCCTCCGTCCGTGATCGATCCAGTCAACCGTGAGGAACCGTTATGCATGATGCATCAAAAGGAATGAAAAAAACCGCGCATTTCTACGGCAGCGGACGCGTGCCGGGATGGCTGAAGAAGATTCGGGCAAAAACGCTCCGGACAGACGAGGAGCTTTCCGCGTTCGCTCTTTCGTGCCGGGACAGTTCGCTCCGCCGGGACGTGCTTTCGGCTGTCGACCGCATCACGGACCGGGACGAGCTTTTAAAGATCGCCGCCTCGGACGCGGACAAGTCGGTCCGTCTGCGCGCGCTGGAACGTTTCCCGCGCGACCGCTCGTTTCTGCTGGCGGTCAAGGCTTCCGCGAAGCACTGGAGTCCCTCTCTTTCCAACCTGTATCCGGTCGAATCGCTGGCAGTCGAACTGCTGAAGGCTCAGGAAGCGGACGCCCTCGCAGAGGCGCCGGACGAAAACGCGGTCGCAAAGCTTGTCTCCGGCGGAGCCGTGACCGAATCCCTTTCGGAAGCGATGAGACGGATCACAAGCGAATCCGTCCTTCTGGATCTTCTGAACAGAAACGTCGGCCCTGACGTCGACGCGGCTGTGCTGGGCCGCTCCCGTCACCCGGACGCGTCGTGCGGAGCGGACTTTCAACGCGCCGTAACGGATCTTAGCCTCGCGGGACGGTTCCGCGGGCTGGAATCCTCCGTAACGGGATGTCTGAACGATCCAAAGCTTCTGACCGAGATCCTGGACAAAACCCGCAATCCGGCTCTTGCCGCCTCGGCCGCGGACGATCTGTTCTGGCTCTATGACCTAGCAAAGCGGAGCGGCACGGCGCTTCCGCCTCTGTCGGACGCGCAGCAGGACGTTCTGGTTCGCCACCTCGCCGGTCAGAACCGCCTTTGCCGCAATCCCGCGCTGGGGCTGCTGGACCCGAGGCACCTGAAAAACCTGTACGCGCAGATCAAAGATGACGAAGACCGGCTGGAGATCGTCCGCCGCCTTCCGCAGAACGAGTTTACCGACGGGCTGATAAACGATCTGCTGAAGATGCCCGGCGGAAGGATCCGGGACCAATGGGAACGCGGGCTTGCGGGCTTTTCCACCGAGCGCCTGACCGAGATCGTCCGGACCCATCCCGACTGGAGATACCGCGTCAAGGCGATGGAATTCGCGGTCAGCAGACTGCTCCGTGAAGAAAACGCAACGGAGCGCATCGACGCGGTCGTCCTTCCGATGATCGACGAAATCCGCACCGAAAACGGACATATCGGCAGCATGCTGGTCGACATCTTCCACGCGCTGCCCGAGGAGCTCAATTCCCATTTCGGCTTTGAGCCGGAATATGAAGAAGGCGAAACGATCGACGACGCGGAATGGAGCACGCTCAAGGTCCGATACGGCGGACATCAGTACTGGGTCTATTATTCGCAGACGGACGGCGGCGGCTACTGCCCGCCGTACGGCGAGCAGATCTCCTGACATAAGAAGTCCTGACGTTATGCACATATTGAGATGATCTGACTTTCAAAAGGAGGCGGCATTATGGAAAAACGGATCCGTCCATCCGCTGATCTCAAAAATCACTATGCCGATATCTCAAAAACCTGTAAGGAGTCCCATCAGCCGGTGATCATCACTGTCAACGGACAAGCCGATACGGTCATATTGAGTTTACAGGATTACCGTCAGATGCATTCGGATCTGGAACTGCTGCGCATGCTGGCCGACAGCGAATCGGATGTTTCCGCGAATCGTATTGCCCCGATAGAAGGTTCCTTCCGTAATCTGCGTACGCGTCTTTTCGAAAGCAATTGACTTCGCCGTACGGCGCAGTAATTATGAATCTGAACGATATTTAGCCGTTCGGCTTATTTTATTGGAATCTGATGCTTTTTTAGCCGTACGGCGAAGGAGGACGCATGATCGTCATAGATGCAAAACAGTTCGGGGAGGCAGTCCGCAAAAGAAGAAAGGCGCTCGGTTACACCCAGCGGTTTCTCTGTGAATTCAGCGGGCTGAGCGTCAGCTTCCTTTCTGACCTGGAGAACGGAAAAGCGACGATCGAACTGGAAAAAGCAATCCGGGTCGCAAACCTGCTCGGTATGGACTGTTCGTTGTCCGCCAGGGGATAGCGCATGGAATACGATTTTGTTACGATAGGAGCCTCTTCCTTCGGACACAGCAGGGAATATTTATTCTTTTCTTAATTTCCCCGCCACTTTGCCACCGGGCGTGTGGCGGCCTTTCTTTTCCACGCCACGTGATTGTCCACAGCCAGTGTAAAACGGGAAAAAGCCCGGAAAAACGGGCTTTCATCCTGTGGTGTGTATGGGTCTACAAAGGCTGTATCAAACGCCTCCTGATGGCAGGAAGCGTTACGGCTATGCCTCGGGCTCCTCGTTCAGAACATCCCGGATGGCGTCGCCGAATCCGGCGCAGGTCACGGATCTGACCTTCAGCGGTCCGAAGTCCGCATCCTCGTCAAAATCATAGTTCTCGTTCGGCACATAATCCCCCTCCATGACCATCTCATAGGCAAAGGGACCGTATTCCATCGTGAACGTCATATCATCCAGCTGCCAGCCGGACAGGATCCATCCTTCGTCCTTGAGCTCCTGCCCCGTCTTGCCGATCAGGCCGTTGAGCTCTTCCTGGGAGGGCATCTGCTCGGTCAGGTTGTCAATCCGGGCAACGGGGAGCGGACCGACCAGTTCCCGGACCTTCTCGTCACGGTGCTCGTCGAAGAAGTCCAGCGCAAAAAGGGCCTCGGAAACATCCGCGGGCAGGTCCGCCACCGCGCGGTACGTGACGCCGTCCTTTTCAAAC
>JAFPXU010000111.1 GCA_017394605.1 Clostridia bacterium
AGTTCCTGAAGCTCAGATAGATCACGTAGCCCTGCGGAAGAAACGCGACGGCACAGAGCAAATAACAGTAGAGATGGATCAGAACGCCCCGGATCCCCTTTGCCTCCTTCTTTTCGACGGGATGGAGCGCGGAGATCGAGAAGCGGTAGCGGTTGGTCGCCCATTTCTGGAAAAAGAACACGATCGCGGTCATCAGGACCGCAATGATGGCGAGCGCAGCGGCGAAGTTGTAGTCCTGCGTCGTCTCGCCGAGATACTCGTTGTACAGCAGGACCAGAAATGTCTTGTAATCCTCCCCGAGCGTAGACGGGGTCCCGAAATCCGAGAACGACTGCATGAACACCATCAGCGCGGAGGCTAGAACGGTGGGCATGGTCAGCTTCAGAACGACATTGAACAGGCGCTTGATGCCGACGCACCCCATGTTTTCGGAAGCCTCCAGGAGTGTATTGTCGATGCTCTTGAACGCACCGTTCATATAGATGAAAACGAGCGGGAAGAAATTCAGGACCTGGGACAGAACGATGCCCCGGAAACCGTAGATGCTCGGGAGCGTCACCCCGAACGCCGATTTGATGAATCTTGTTATGACGCCGTTGCGGCCGAGAAGCATGATCCAGGAGTAGGCACCGAGAAACGGCGCGGACATGCAGCACAGGATGGCGACCACGAACAGGACCTTTGAACCCTTCAGCCGGTAAAACACGTAGAAATACGCGAACGGAATGCCCAGTAGAAGAGCGAGGAAGGTCACCGTGAACGTCACCTTGAACGTGTTAGCGATCGTGACCGTGTAGTATTTGTGCTCAAAAAACCTGACGAACTGCTTCAGGGAAAACGTGCCGTCCGGCATGATGACTGACTGTTTCATCAATCCGAACAGCGGATATATCAGCACAGCGACGAACAGCAGGATCATCAGGAAGGAGGCAATTATCCAACCGTCATACCGTTTCCTTATCATCGTCTCCCCCTCCCCGTTCAGCAGATGCGGTCATTGACCACGCCTTCGACCAGGTTTTCCCTGCTGTCTTCCGAAAAGATGTTCAGCTTTTCCATGTTGATCGTAAGCCCGACCCTGGTGCCCGGCGCGATCGTGCTTCCGATTGAGGATTCCTGAATGGCGACGGCTTCCTCGCCGGAGCAAAGCGTCAGGAAATAATGTGTGTTCAGTCCCAGGAAAACGCAGTCGTTCACCGTCGCGCCGATCCCCTCTCCGGGGTCGGAATGGAGGATGAATTCCTCCGGGCGGACGGAAAGGATCACGTCCTGGTCTTTCCGGCATTCGCTGCGGATATTCGGCATTTCCAGCCGGTAGCCCCCGGCGGTCTCGATCACGGCGCTTGCGTCGGAACAGCGGAGCGTTCCCCTGATCAGATTCGACCGTCCGATAAAGGTCGAGACAAACAGGTTCGAAGGACGCTGATAAATATTCTTCGGTGTTCCGATATGCTGGATCTCGCCGGCGTTCATGACGGCGATCCTGTCCGAGATCGCCATCGCCTCCTCCTGGTCGTGCGTAACGTAGACCGTCGTAATGTTGATATCGTTCTGGAGCTTTTTGATCACGGAGCGCATCTCGATACGGAGCTTTGCATCCAGATTGGAAAGCGGCTCGTCCATGAGGAGCACATCCGGTTCAATGCAGAGCGCCCTCGCAAGCGCCACGCGTTGCTGCTGCCCGCCTGAAAGACGGTCCGGAAGGCGGTCGGCAAACTCCCCGATCTGCATCAGCTCCATGAATTTCTCGGCGGTCGCCCGCAGTTCCGCCTTCTGAAGCTTGCGGTACTTAAGCCCGAACTCCACGTTCTGCCGCACCGTCAGATGCGGAAAGATCGCGTAATTCTGGAAGACCATTCCGATATTCCTCTTCGCGGGATCCAGATCGTTGATCCGGCGGTCGCCAAAATAAAAGTCTCCCCCTTCAATGCTGTTGAATCCAGCGATCATCCGGAGGAGCGTCGTTTTGCCGCATCCCGACGGTCCGAGCAGGGTAAAGAATTCGCCCTCCCGGATCTCCAGGCTCAGATCGGGGATCACTGTGTTGTCCCCGTATTTCTTCTTGGCATGGCGTATGGAAATATTGCTGCTCATATAACCCTCTCTCCGGACTGTGCCGGCTCATGCGCGCCTTCGGACGCGCCCGTTCTCACAAAGCTTCGATACAATTCAGATTCTCGACGATGGCGGATGTGAACGGCTTCATTTCCTCCCGCATCTCCGCGGTTTCCGGAACACCGATCCCGAACGCGCCCGCGTCATGCGCCATCTTGACATCCACATAGGAGTCCCCGACCATCGCGATCCGGTCCATGGGAACGCCCGAACGGTCGGATATCAGGTTCAGCATGTCCGGCGCGGGCTTCCCGTGCTCGACCATCTCGGGAAAGACGACGATCTCGGGGGTCTTCTCCCCGACCAGGCAGAGGGAATCCACAACGCGCTGGTAGGTGTCCGATGTCGCGACCGCGTATCCGATCCCCGCGCGTCTCAGACGGCGGAAGATGTCCGGAAATCCCACAGCGGGCACAAGGGCTTCCCTGAGGTCCATCGCGGCGTCCGCACGCCGGAACACGTCCTCGGCGGCGCTCCGCGCGGCCGCCCAGTTCATGCCAAGCCACCGGACGAGCATGCCGGCGGTCACCGCTTTTTCCTCGCGGGGCGATGCGACGGCGAGCGTGCCTTTTGGGTCAGTATACACCACGCGGCCGTTCTGCATGGTCAGCCCGAAGATCTTCGCCCAGTCTGCGATCCCGTCCTCGTTCAGATAGGACCGCAGCATCTTGATCCGCATCTCTCCGATGTGAGACCAGAACGGCTGACTTTGGAACATCAGCCCGTCCTTGTCAAACACCATCAGGGAGATGTCCCTCTCGATCCCGTTTGCCTTAATGCGTGCCATCTGCGCACCTCCTGCATCTGGATGTCTGTTTCGAAAAATGAAAGAATGATTGCCGTTTTCTGTTGGAATGTGTTGCGGATTTGATAGTTTTTGATTGTTTTTGTAACTCTTTGCAACTTTATGTTATGTGATGTGAAACTGTCTGTCAAGAACAAAATCTGCACTTTTCTATATTTTTTTGCTGGAAACCGCCCTGCTTTCATCACAAAACCCGATTTTTCCCGACTGATCCGCGTTTTTCAGCTTCCGCTCTGGGTCCCCAGATCGTATCCGGAATCCGAATCCTCCATTCGTGATGCTTTTTTTTGCAATTTTTTGAAATAATTCTTGATTATGCCTCGTATCTATGTCAAGATGATGTCATAAGAAGTTCTTTTTCCTTCCTCCTTCCCTGTTTCCTTTCACTTTTGTTTTTCTGCCCAGGAGGCATTTCTTATGGAACAGTACACGCTCGGCATCGATATCGGAACAACATCGGTCAAGGTCATCCTTATTTCCTCTTCGGGTTCCATCGTCGCGGAGGCGACGCGTGGGCACAATCTCCTTTCCCCCCATCAGAACTGGGCGGAAGAGAACGCGGAGATCTGGTGGGAGAATTCAGTCAACGCGGTCCGCGAGATCGCTGCCGCCCATCCCGACAAGATGGGCCGGATCGTGTCGGTCGGATGCAGCGGTATGGTGCCCGCCCTCGTCCTTCTCGACGATGCTGGAAATCCCGTCCGGAACACCATCCAGCAGAACGACGCGCGCGCGATTGATCAGATCGAACGCGTAACGAACGCCCTTGACCAGAAAGCTCTTTTCGAGCGCACAGGCGGCTATACCAACCAGCAGCACATCATTCCGCGCCTGCTCTGGGTCATTGAGAACGAGCCGGAAGTCTGGAATAGGGTTCGGCACATCTTCGGTTCCTATGATTTCATTGCGTACCGGCTGACCGGCGTCTTTTCCCTGGAGCTGAACTGGGCGGCGGAAAGCGGCTGCTACGATATATTCCTCGGTAAATGGCTGGAAGACCAGATGCTTTCGTTCGGCATTTCTCCGGATCTGTTCCCTCCCGTCAACGAGCCCATGAAGGTCATCGGCCGTACGCTTCCCGAAACCGCCGGGCTGATGGGTCTCCCGTCCGGCATTCCGGTGATCGCGGGAAGCGCGGACCATGTCGCCTCCACCCTTGCCGCCGGCATTGTCGGGGAAGGGGATCTGCTGATCAAGTTCGGAGGCGCCGGGGACATTCTGTACTGCACCGAGGAGCTTCAGCCTCATCCGAAACTGTTCTTCGATTATCACGACGTGCCCGGCCGCTACCTGCTGAACGGATGCATGGCGGCAAGCGGCTCGCTCGTCAAATGGTTTACCAATGACGTGCTGCACTCGGAGGATCCGCGGATTCTCAAGGTGCTTGACCGGGAGGCACAGGAACTCCCGCCCGCGTCGGACGGCGTCATCGTCCTGCCCTATTTCCTCGGGGAAAAAACTCCGCTGTTCGATCCGATCGCGCGCGGCGTGATTTTCGGGCTGACGCTCAGCCACACGCATGCCCATATCTTCCGCGCGATTCTGGAGTCCGTCGTATACGGCTTCCGTCATCACCTGGATGTGCTTTCCGAAGCGGGTTTCCTGCCGGAACAGATCATCGCGACGGATGGCGGCGCGAAAAGCCCACTCTGGTGCCAGATCTCGGCGGATATTCTCGGACGCCCCGTCCGGGCTTATCCGAAACATCCCGGTTCCGCGCTCGGCGTGGCATATGTGGCTGCCATGTCCGCCGGACTGTTTCAGGACTGGAACAGCATCCGCCTGTTCCTGAACGATTCGAAGGTATATCAGCCGGATCCGTCCGCCGTGGCCGTTTATGACCGCGCCTACAGAATCTACCGGGAGCTCTATCCCGCGTTGCGTCCCGCGTGCGAGGATCTCAGAGGGCTCTACCCCGCTCAATAAATCATTCATTCAGGGAGGAACATCCATGCTTCAGAACGAAGGACAGATCGCATTTGTCACCGGAGGCGCCGCCGGGATCGGCCGCGCGATCTCCATCAAATTCGCCAATCTCGGCGCTTCCGTCATCGTGGCGGATCTGAATCTGAAAGGTGCGGAGGAAACGGTTGCCATGCTTCCGGATCCGACCGGTGCGGCAAGACATTCCGCAGTTCGTCTTGATGTAACGGACCGTGCCGACGTCCGCCGTGTCATGGACGGCGTCGCGGATCAGTACGGAAGGATCGACATCCTCATGAACAACGCGGGCGTATCCTCCATGCATCACCTGGTGGATCTGAGCGAAGAGGAATGGGATCTAAATTTCAACGTGAACGTCAAGGGAATGTTCCTCGTCACGCAGGCTGCCGCTCCTCTGATGACCCCGCATCCGGGCGGGAGGATTGTCAACACCTGTTCCATGGCGGCCGTCAAGGCGGACGCGACCCTTCCCCACTATACGGCTTCCAAATTCGCCGTGCTCGGGCTGACGAAGGCCTGTGCGCTGGAATTCGCCCCCTACGGTATTACCGTCAACTGCGTGTGCCCCGGATATGTCAAAACCGACATGCAGGCGCGCGAGATCGTATGGGAAGGAGAAATGCGAGGCATTTCTCCGGAGGAGGTCCTTCAGGGATATATCGACCGTACGCCTCTCGGAAGACTGTGCTATCCGGAGGATGTTGCCGACGTGGTCGGCTTCCTGGTCTCCCCGGAAGCGAAATTCCTGACCGGTGAAGCGGTCAACGTCGCCGGAGGCGCCAATCTGACCTGACCTAACCTGTACAGAATTCGCAAATCCTATTCTTGCCGGAAAGCGGGTGGTATGATGTACAACAAACGTTCTGCAGGAGAAGTGATCGCCCTCTATGTGATCATGGTTCTGGTGGCGCTGTTCTTTCTGCTGCCTTTCGTATGGATCCTGCGCTGTTCCATGGTATCCAAGGCGCAGGCGTACATGATCCCCCCGGATTGGAGCGCGCATCTGACCCTTGAGAACTACCGGAACGTCATGAGCCAGAATCATTTCGGCAAGTATTTCCTCAACAGTCTTCTCGTCGGACTTGTCAGCACCATGCTCTCCCTTCTCTTCGGAGCGCTTGCCTCCTACTGGATCGTGCGCATCAGCCACCGTCCTGATCCGGTCAAGATCACGATCCTCTGCACGCAGATGATCCCTCCGGTCGTTCTCGTGATCCCGCTTGCCATCATGATCAACCGCCTCAAGATGGGAGACACCTTCCCGGCGCTGATCATTTCCTATCTGACGTTCAACCTGCCGTACGTCATATGGCAGCTGATCAGCTTCTTCCAGTCCATTCCGAGGGATCTCGACGAAGCCGCCGCCGTGGACGGCTGCACCCGTCTGCAGGCGTACTTCCGCATCGTGCTTCCTCTCGCGCGGCCCGGCCTGATCGCGTCCGGCGTCTACTGCTTCATCGTGTCCTGGAACGAATTCATGTTCGCCAACAACTTCGCGGGGCTGAAGACCCGCACCATTCCGGTCGCGATTGCGGCCCTCGAGACCCAGGACGGACTGCAGGTCGCGGAGCTTTGCGCGTCCTGCATTATCGCGATCCTTCCCGTCGTCCTTCTGTCCATCTTCATCAAGAAATACCTGGTAAACGGCCTGACCTTCGGTGCTGTTAAGTAAGAAGGCCTGACTGGATATAAAAAAACAAGAGGAGGAAAACACAATGAAACATGCCCGCATTCTTGTAGCGCTCGTGATGGTGCTTGCCATGACGGCAAGCCTGTTCGTCGGATGCAAAGCCTCCGGCGGAAGCGCTGAGCCTGCTCCCGCGGCGCCCGCTGCGGCGGCACCTGCTGCCCCGGCAGCCGCACCGGCAGAAAACGACAAGCCTTTTGCTGGAAAGACCATCCACATCCTGATGGAAGACGTGCCCGACACGGAATATGTACAGTCGCTGGTTCCGAAATTCACGGAAGAAACCGGCATCAACGTCGAGATTGAATCGATCAGCTATTCGACGATGCATGAAAAGCTGGCTGCTCAGCTGATCGCCTCCACAAACACCTATGACGTGATGGTCGTCGACTACTACTGGACAGGCGAATTCGCCGACGCCGGCTGGATGTATTCCCTCGACTCGTTCATTCAGAGAGACGGATTCGACACCTCCCACTATCTGGATTCCATCCTCGCCCAGAACGGCCTGACCGACGGCGTCATGCTGCAGATCCCGTTCTACAACTACGCGATGTGCCTCGTCTACAACGAGAAGATCTGGAACGATCCGGAACTCCAGGCAGCCTATGAAAAAGCGAACGGAACCAAATTGACCCCGATCGACGTTTCCGTTGAGGAATACCTCAAGGAGGTCGAGTTCATTTCGGACTACTACGGCAAGAACACGCTGGCCGGTCTCGTACAGCAGGGCGGACGCGGCGACCCGATCGCCATGGAATGGCTGAACTGGTTCTTCGGTCTCGGCGGAGACTGGTTCGATGCGAACGGCAAGTCCCAGCTGGCAAGCCCGACCGCCGTCAAGGCAGCGGAACTGTATAAGGAAGCCATCGAAAAGGCGTCCCCGACCGGCGCCGTCAACTTCAACCTGGACGACGCGCAGATGACTCTTGCAAGCGGAGCGGCGGCCTCCATGATCAACTACAACTGGCAGCTCCCCGCTCTGAACAACATGCAGGATTCCGCTACGGCAGGACAGTTCGCTCTGACCTATTCCCCGGGCCACTCCTCCAACGTCGGTTCCTGGGGCTGGGCGATCCCGCACAACGCTGCGGATCCCGAGCTGTCCTGGCAGTTCCTCAAATGGGTCGAGTCCTTTGAGACCGCAAAGGAGCGTGCGCTCCTGGGCGGTGCGCCGACCCGTTCCGACGTCTACAATGACGCCGATGTCCTCGCGCTTTATCCGTATTACTCCGAGGTCTCCGATATCCTGAACGCAGGCATCGGCATGCCGCAGGTCAAGGACTCCAACGGTATGATCGAGATACTGGGCAAGGCGCTCTCCGAGTTTGTCGCAGGAGAGAAGGACGCCCAGACCGCGCTGAATCAGGTTGCGGAGTTCATGGATAACATGCAGTAATCATCCCCGATACAACTACGGGCGGGGATAAATAATGTCCCCGCCCTTCCCCCCGTAACCGCTTTGTAAAGAGGAGTTGGTCTGATGAAGAAACGAGCCGGAAAAGAGTTTTCCACATTCATGCTGCCCGCGCTTGTGGTTCTGGTCCTGGTTCTGGCTGTTCCGCTGTTCTACGACATAATCGTCAGCTTTTTCGATAAAAGCCTGAAATATCAGGGACTCGGAAACTTCATAGGACTGAACAACTACATTCAGGATCTGAAAAACGACGAGTTCACGAGCTCGATCGTTACAACATGGATCTTCACGATCGGGGTCGTCAGCATCGAGTTCCTGCTGGGGCTTCTGATCGCGCTCGGTCTGAACAATCTCGGCAAAGGCAAGAACCTGATCTTTACCATCATCATCATTCCGATGATGATTACTCCCGTCGCGGTCGGACTGATCTGGCGGCTCATTCTCCATCCGCAGCTCGGCATTTTCAACTATATCCTGAGTAAATTCGGCGTTGAAAAGATCGCTTGGCTCGGGGACAGCAAACTTGCCCTTCCAACGGTCATGTTTGTTGATATCTGGCAGAACATCCCGTACATGGTTCTGGTTCTGATGGCGGGTCTGGTCACCTTGCCAAAAGAACCTTTTGAGGCAGCTGCAATCGACGGATCTTCGCGCATTCAGTCGTTTTTCCGGCTGACGGTTCCCATGATGATGCCGACGTTTTCCGTGGTTCTTCTTCTCCGCGCTATCATGTCGTTCAAAACATACGACCTGATCTATGTGATGACGCGCGGCGGTCCCGGAACCGTGACGCAGGTCATCAGCTATACGATTTACAATCAGGCATACCGGTACCTGAGGACAGGCACGGCGGCTTCCATGAGCATCTACCTGGTCCTGATGATCGTACCGATCGCCATCTTATTCCTGTGGCTTTCAAGAAGCCGCGAGGAATAATACTCCCCGTCACAGGACAGATTTCAAACAAGGAAAGAGGTTTTAAATATGAGTTGGCTCAAGGAAACAATCGGCACGGAAAAGGCGATCATCGCGATGTGTCATCTGGACGCGCTTCCGGGGGATCCCTCCTACGGCGGGAGCATGGACGAAGTGATCGATCACGCGCGCGA
>JAFPXU010000112.1 GCA_017394605.1 Clostridia bacterium
ACGCGTTCGATACGACCACGTTCGCGGTCTTCCTCCCGACGCCAGGCAGCGTTGTCAGGAGATCCCGGTCAGCGGGCACCTCCCCGCCGTACTTCTCCACAAGGATCTTAGACATCGCGATGATGTTCTTCGCCTTGCTGTGGAAAAACCCGCAGCTGTGGATATACGGCTCAAGCTCCTCCACGGTCAGACGCGAAAACTGTTCCGGCGTGGAATACAGCGGATACAGGACCGCCGTCACCTTGTTGACCTGTTTATCCGTGCATTGCGCGGCGAGCATCGTGGACACGAGCAGCTCGAACGGCGTGTCGTAGACGAGCGCCGGCCGGACGTCCGGATACGCCTTTTTCAGCGAAGCAAGCGCTTGCTTATACTCTTTTTCCCCTAGCAGCATATATGATCCTTCCGACCGCAGCGGTCAATATTTCAGCGTTTCAGATCGGATAAAGCGGTCATGGCCGCCACCGCGCCGTCCGCGCAGGCCGTCACGACCTGCCTAAGCGGCGTTTCCCGTACGTCTCCCGCCGCATAGACAAACGGCAGTGACGTGCGCATCCCGGCATCCGTCTTCACCGCCCCGTACCCGTTCAGCTCCACCGCGTCATGAAAGAGCGCCGTCTCCGGAACCACGCCGACCGCCGCGAACACCGCGGAGACCGGAATATCCGTGACTGCGTCCGTCTTCACGTTGCGGACCCGGATCCCGCTGACGATCCCGTCTCCGAGAACCTCCACGGGCACGCTGTCCCAGCAGAACCGGATCTTTTCGTTATTTTTCGCGGCCTTTGCAAGCACTTCCGCCGCGCGCAGCTCATCCCGCCTGTGGATCAGGATGACCTCCTCCGCCACGTCTGCCAGATACAGCGCGTCGGCGACCGCCGTGTCCCCGCCGCCCACGACCGCGACTTTTTTGTTCCGGAAGAACGGCCCATCGCAGGTTGCGCAGTAGGAAACACCGGCGCCCGTGAACGTCTCTTCGCCCGGTACCCCGAGTTTTCTCGGTGTCGCGCCGGTGCAGAGGATCACGGCCTTCGCTTCCGCTGTTCCGTCCGCAAGCTCCAGGATCTTGATCGGTCCGTCGAGGGAAATCGAAACTACTTCCGTAAACCGGATCTCCGCGCCGGCGTTTTTCGCCTGCTGCTCGAGTTTTGCCCCGAACGAATAGCCGTCGATGCCCTCCGGGAACCCCGGGTAATTGTCCAGATGCGTCGTCTTGACGATCTGTCCGCCGGTGAACACGGACTCGAACACCGCGGTCTTCGCGCCGCCCCGCGCCGCGTACAGTCCGGCAGAAAGCCCCGCGGGGCCGCCGCCGATGATCGCGATATCGTAAAGTGTCTTTTCCATGCCGTCTCCCTCTTTCTATGGAAATCTTCAAAAAGGCCCCGCAGAGACGCAACGCCGGTGCAGGGCCTTCTGTACGCTCCGTATTAAGCGGAAATGTCTTACTTCCTGGCGATCGCCTTTTTAACGGCTTCCACGATCTGCGGCGCGCGCAGTCCGTATTCATCCATCAGGAAGCTCTGCGGTCCGACCTGGCCGAAGAGATCCTGTACGCCTACGAACTCCTGTACGGTGGGCAGGTTCTTCGCGAGGCAGTTCGCCACGACGCTGCCGAGTCCGCAGGTCACGTTGTGGTTCTCAGCGGTTACGATCGCGCCGGTCTCCTTCGCGGCCTTCAGCACGAGCTCCTCGTCCAGCGGCTTCCAGGTGAACATGTCGATCACGCGAACGGTGATCCCTTCCTCCTTCAGCTGCTCATAGGCCTTCAGAGCCTCGTCCACCATGATACCGGAGCAGATGACCGTCGCCTGGTCGTCCTTGCTCTCGTGGAGCACAACGCCCTTGCCGACGGTGAACTCGGTATCGTCCTCGTAGACCTTGATGACGTCCTTGCGGACGAAACGGGTGTACGTGACGGCGTTGATATCCGCCTGCGCCCTTGTAACGAACGCAAGCTGCGCGTAGTCGCACGCGTCAAACACGTAGGTCTCCGGGATGGAGAGATACATGCCGGCATCCTCAAGCGGCATATGCGTGCCGCCGTTGAACGCGGCCGTGACGCCCGCGTCGCTGCCCAGCACATGGACCGGCAGGCCCGCGTACGCCGCGCTCATGTAGATCTGGTCGTAGATCCGGCGCGAGGAGAATGTTCCGAAGGAGTGCAGAAACGCCTTCTTGCCGGTCGCGGCGAGACCCGCGCAGACGCCGGCGGCGTTGCCCTCGGCGATGCCCGCCTCAAGGGCGCGGTCCGGCCACTGGGCACGGAGCTGCTTGGTGTTGACGCAGCCCATCAGGTCGCAGTCCACATAGACCACGGACGGATCCTTCTCCATCAGGTCCTTTACGGTAAGGGCCATCGCGTCCCTGCAGGGACGGCTGTCCTTCTCATGCTTTCCGTTCAGTTTGATACTCATCTTCGCGCCCTCCTTAGTCCATCAGTTCGTTGAGAGCCGCTTCGGACGCCGCGATGGCTTCCAGCCACGCCTCTTCCTTGGGCTGCGAGGAATGCTCCCGCTTGGGCTCCGCAAACGTGGCGCCCTTGCCCTTCAGGGTATCCAGTACGATGCAGGAAGGAACGCCCTTCGTATTGAGCGCGTTGTCGATCGCCTCTCTGATCGCAGCCACGTCGTGCCCGTCGATCTCCTGCACATGGAGGCCGAATCCCGCCACCTTCTTCGCAAGGTCACCGTGCGAGAGGATGTCGGCGGTCGGTCCGTCCAGCTGATAGCCGTTGTTGTCCATAAAGTAGACGATGTTGTCCAGCTTGTGGGCGTACGCGAAATGCAGCGCCTCCCACACCTGGCCCTCGTCCGCCTCGCCGTCGCCGATCACGCAGAACACACGGTTGTCTCTGCCGTCGATCCTGTTGCCGAGCGCGGCGCCCGTCGCAGTCGAAACGCCCTGTCCCAGGGAACCCGTGGTCAGGTCGACGCCCGGGGTCAGCTTGCGGTCCGTATGGCTCGGGAACTTCGTGTGGGGCTGGTTGAGCGTGTAGGCCTCCTCCAGCGGATAGTAGCCCATGAGGCCGAACGTCGCGTATGCGACTGGGCCCGCGTGTCCCTTGGACAGGACCAGCCAGTCGCGGTCCTCCCATCTCGGGTTCTTCGGGTCATAGCGCATCACGTCGCCGTACAGCACCGCCATGAGGTCCGCGAGGTCCATGGATCCGCCCACGTGGCCGAAACCGCGGGAATGGATCACCTTCAGCGTCTCCAGACGGATCCTCGCCGCAAGGACCTTCAGTTCTTTTACTTTCTGATCAGTCATATTCCAGTTCACTCCTTACTCAGTTTGCGATTCGGGTCAGATCCTGGCTACGCCGGACTTCCTTGCCGCTTCCGCGACCGCCTTCGCGACGGCGGGGCCGACGCGGGGATCGAACGCCTGCGGGATGATGTAGTCCGGGTTCAGCTCTTCGTCGGAGATCAGGGACGCCAGCGCTTCGGCTGCGGCCATCTTCATCTCCTCGTTGATATCGCTCGCGCGGACGTCGAACACGCCGCGGAAGATGCCCGGGAATGCGAGAACGTTGTTGATCTGGTTCGGGAAGTCGCTGCGGCCGGTGGAAATAACGGCAGCGCCTGCGGCTTTCGCGTCATCCGGGAAGATCTCGGGCGTCGGGTTCGCGCAGGCGAAGATGATCGCGTCCCTGTTCATGGTGCGGACCATGTCCTGCGTGACGGCGCCGGGCGCGCTGACGCCGATAAAGACGTCCGCGCCGACGAGCGCGTCGGCAAGCGTGCCCTGCATGCCGCGGAGGTTGGTGACTTCCGCCATCTCCTCCTTGATCCAGTTCATGCCCTTTTCACGGCCCTTGTAGATGAGGCCGGTACGGTCGCAGAGCGTGACGTCCTTCGCGCCCGCGCTCAGAAGAAGCTTCGCGATCGCGATCGCGGCGGCGCCCGCGCCGTTCATGACGATCTTGACCTCGTCCAGTTTCTTATGGACGACCTTGAGGGCGTTCTTCAGACCCGCCAGCGTGATGACGGCGGTGCCGTGCTGATCGTCGTGGAAGATCGGGATGTCGCATTTTTCCTTCAGCTTGCGCTCGATCTCAAAGCACCGCGGCGCCGCGATGTCCTCGAGGTTGATGCCGCCGAACGAGCCGGACAGCAGCCAGATCGTGTTGACGATCTCGTCCACGTCCTTGGACTTGATGCAGAGCGGGAACGCGTCGACGTCGCCGAAGGATTTGAACAAAACGCATTTTCCTTCCATGACCGGCATGCCGGCTTCGGGGCCGATGTCGCCGAGACCCAGGACGGCGGTGCCGTCCGTGATGACCGCGCAGAGGTTGTGGCGTCTCGTGAGGTCGTAGGACTTCTCAACGTCCTTCTGGATCTCCAGACAGGGCTGCGCTACGCCGGGCGTATACGCGAGGGACAGGTCTTCCTTGGTCTTGACGGGAACGGTGGCGACCACTTCAATCTTGCCCTTCCATTCGCCGTGCAGGCGCAGTGATTCTTTTGCGTAATCCATAGTTTTCTGTTATCTCCTATTTTCTTAATATTTCCTGTATAAAACCTGAATGCCTTTATTCGGACACGACCGGAAGCGTCGCGCCGCCGAACGGCATCGCGATCACGGTCGCATCGGGTCCGTATTTTGCCATCGCCTGGTCGAACGCGGCCTGCGCCGACGGCTGGGGGTTCAAAAAGATGCTCCGCACGAAATCGTCGTCCATCTCGGAGACGAGGTCAATCGAGGCGTTCTCCAGCACCATGCCGATCGCGGCGGCCTTGTGTCCGCCGAGCTCGAATTGTTTTCCGATCTTCTCGACCATCGAATGCGCGGTCGGGGACTGCGTGAGCCACCGTTCGAACGTCGCGCTGCCGAGTCCCTCGTTGCAGGCGCCGATCAGGATGATCGTGCCGCCCTTCTTCACGGCGTGCTTCGAGTTGTCCAGCGCCTTCTGCGTCTGATAGAGGTTCGCGTCCTTCGGCGCGCCCCCCTGGGAAACGATCACGATATCCGCGCGGTGCGGGATCTTCTTCCGGTACATCTTGTCGAGATACCGGCATCCCACGCGGTGCGCCTCTGTCACGTCGCCCGCCACAGCGTATACGATATGCTTGTGCTCGTCAAGTACCGCGTTCACGATGAAGTCGACGCCGACCATGGCGGCCGCTTCCTCGATGTCCTCGCGGATCGGGTTGCCTTCCAGCTTCCCTGCGCAGGCGTCCTCGGACACCATGAGCCGGTGGTTGGCCTGGATCGCGGCCGGTGTGGAAACGCCGGGCATGATCGCCTTCGCGCCGCCGGAGTAGCCCGCGAAATAATGGAACTCGATGTTCCCTAGACAGATCCGGAAGTCCGCCTCCGCGACCGTTTTGAAGATGTCGACCGGCGTGCCGGACTTCGTCTCGCCCATATGAACGCAGTCGTCCGGATCGGAATCCACCACGCGTACTTCGTTTGCGCAGCGCTCCCCGACGAGGCGGACCTGCTCCTCTTTCGTGTGGTGCCGGTGCGAACCGAGCGCCAGAACGACGGTGATATTCTCCTTCTCCACGCCGCCCGCGTACAGCTCGTCCAGCACGGACGGCAGCACGTCGTACGACGGAAGCGGCCTTGAGATGTCGCTCGTCACGATCACGGTCTTAAGGCCCGGCCGCACGAGGTCCTTCAGTCTGGGGCTTCCGATCGGATTCTCAAGGGCATAGCGGACGGCGTCCGCGCCCCTGCGCTCGTGCTCCATGGGATTGCTGACGAGAACATCCATCAGGTTCTTGTCCGGGACCTCGACGGTCTGGACCCCTTTTCCGTATCCGAATTCCAGTTTCATTCTGTTTCCTCTTTACGCGTCCCGTTTTGCCGCGAACCGCAGCGCCTTGATGACGGGCAGTTCCTCGCCGGTCAGGAAACGGATCAGCGCGCCGCCGCCCGTGCAGATGTATCCGAGCCTGTCGGAGACCTGGAACTTGGTGGCAGCCGTCACGCTGTCGCCTCCGCCGACCACGGCGTAGACGCCCTCGCTCGTCATGGCTTCGTAGATCATTCTGGAACCCTTCTCGAGTTCCGGATCCTCGAACACGCCGACCGGGCCGTTCGAGAACACGGTCGCCGCTTTCCTGATGATGTCGCAGTACTGTTCCGTGGTCTTCGTCCCGAGGTCCATCGCGCAGATGTCAGAAGGCACGCTGCCGACGTCGCACTCTTCGCGCTTTCCGTCCTTCAGATACGCGAGATCGACCGGAAGGACGATCTTGTCCGCGTATTTCTCAAGAAGCACCTTGGCGGACTCGATGCATTCCGCGACGTTGTTCTTCACGATCACGTCCATGCTTCCCTTGCCGATCTCGTCCCCTCTCGCCGCGAGCAGCACGTTGGATACGAGGCCGCCGGTCAGCACCTTGTCGGCCGTTCCCTTCTCGAGGACGGTCTCCATCATGAGGAACGCGTCGGAGATCTTCGCGCCGCCCAGCACGAACACGCAGGGGTGTTCCGGCTGTTCCATGAGTTCGGAGATCACGCAGTACTCCTTCTCGAAAAGCCTGCCCATCGCGGAGGGAAGGACCTGCTCGAACGCGCAGAGGGACGGCTGGTCCCGGTGCGCCGCCGCGAACGCATCGCAGACGTACAGGTCGCCAAGAGGCGCGAGCTTCTCGATGAGATGCGTCTTCGCCTGCTGCTCGTGCGTCAGCTTCAGCTTCATCTCGAACAGCGTCTGCTCCTCGGACTCGTAACGGACGTTGTCCAGAAGCAGGATCTCGCCGTCCTTCAGGCTTTTGATCGCCTCACGGGCGGCGGGCCCGCACACGTCGTCGATCCATTTGACTTCCCGTCCGAGCAGCTCGGAGAGGACCTTCGCGTGGGGACGCGTGCAGTAAAAGTTCTTGTATTCGATATCGCTTCCCTGATGCGCCATGAGGACCACCTTCGCGCCCTTGTCGCTCAGTTCCCTGACCGTGGGCGCGCAGCCCTTGATCCTCGCGATGCTCTTCAGGGAATCGTGCTCCCGGTCGACCGGCTGGTTCATGTCCACCCGGCAGAGAACGGTCTTGCTCTTTACGTCAAAATCATCCAGTGTGTTGATGCCAAATCTCATATCTTTCCTCCGTGCCGGATCGCGGGAGAGCGGGCTCCCGCCCTCCCGTCCGGCTCAAAATCATTCAGGCAGTTCTTATTTGAAGCGGCCGATCTTGAGGTACTTGTTGGTTTCGGCCGTGCCTTCTTCGCGGGTCAGCTGCATCTTCATCGCGGCGCGGATCGCGTCGATCGTCTCGGGGATCGTCACGCTCTCCTGCGGGATGTTGATCGCGTACATGATATCGTTCCCGCTCTCCACGATGCTGTCTTCCCACAGCCCGATCTCGTACATATCGCCCCTGCGGTTCCCGAGGTCACGGGCATATTTGAACAGACTCGCGTTGCCCTTGAATCCCTCGTCGATCGTGACGGTGCGGATACGCGGGTGCGCGCGGAACGCCTCCAGCGCCATCTCCCTCGTGATCTTCTTTCCGCCCTTCGCGGTCGCAAGGACCGTGATGATATGGCCGTGGGTCACAGGCGTGTGGACGAGGATGCCCGTCGCCTCCACGTGCGGCATGATCGTCATCAGGTCGACCGCCTGGTGCGACGGCGCCTTGTCGATCTGCAAAGCGTTTGTCAGTCCCCTGTGGTAGTCGCCCGGATCCGCCACCCTGCGGATGATCGTGATCGCAACCTTCTCGATCCCGATCGCTCTGTCCAGACAGTCCACCGTACGGATCAGTCCCGTCGTGTTGCAGCTCGTCAGCTTCAGGTAGTCCTGGCCGACGCCCTTCTCGTAGTTCGCGTATCCATGGAAGAACACGTCCGCGACGCTGTTCTTCTCGCCGCCCTGGAAGATCGCCTTCACGCCGACCTTCTGGTACAGTTCCTTGTTCTTCGCGCCAACGCCGCCCGGAGAGCTGTCGAGCATGATGTCGACCTTTCTGCAGAGCTCTTCAAACGTGCCCGCTACCGGGATGTCGTATTTCTCGAACGCAGCCTTGTCCGCGCCGTCCACGAGGTACAGATCGTACTTCACGTTGTTCGCGCCGATCATGTCGTTCTCTCTCAGAGCCCGGATCGAAAGCGTCGGCGCCAGATCCGCGATTCCCACCAGTTCCATGTCTCCCTGCATCGCGACACCGTCCGCGAGACGCTGCCCGATCGTGCCGTAGCCCGCTACGCCTACCTTGATCTTTGCCAT
>JAFPXU010000113.1 GCA_017394605.1 Clostridia bacterium
CTGCTATATTCTTTTTGTAGTTTTGTCACAAGAAAATTATACCAAAGAGCAGGGCCTCCGGGTTCTGCTTCTTTGGTATTCTGCCTTCTTTTCCAATGAAAAAGACTGCCTCAAAACGTTTCCGTTTTGAGACAGCCCCTTTTGTTTGGGTTCATTTCAGTCTGATCAGTATTTTCTCGCGTGTTCCATATGCGCAAGATGGTCCTTGTATGCGGCAACGTTCTTCTCGTTCTCGGAAACCTCGGTATCGCCGACACGCCACCAGGAGCCGTAGCCTTCGGTCATGGATTTCGGAAGAACGCGGATGTCGAATACGACCGGGATATCCTTGATCTTCTTGGCTTCAGCGATCGCCTGCTTCATCTCTTCGATCGTGTGGATCGTGAAGGATCTGCAGCCGTACGCTTCGCCGATCTTGGCGAAATCGACCGGCATGAAATTGCCGGAATGCTTACCGTCCTCGCCACGGAACCGGAGTTCCGTACAGAGCGTTTCATTTCCGTGTCCGACCTGCAGGTTGTTGATGCATCCGAAAGATGCGTTGTTGAATACGCAGACGTTGATCTTCTTGTGTTCCTGTACCGCTGTGACCAGTTCGGAATGGAGCATGATGAAGCTTCCGTCGCCGACCATCGCGTAAACATCCCGGTCGCCGATCGCGTACTTGACGCCGAGCGCTCCGGAGACCTCGTAACCCATGCAGGAATATCCGTATTCCATGTTATAGGTGTCAACGCCCCTCGCGCACCACATACGCTGCATATCACCGGGGAGGGAACCGGCGGAACCGATCGCGACATCATCGGGATCGATCGCAAAGTTGATCGCCCCGAGAACCGCGGTCTGCGTCAGATCCGCGTTCAGATCCTTTGCGAAACGGTTCGCGGAAGCGGCGTTCGCGTCGTTGACTTCCGGAACATATCCCTCTCCATATGCGGTATGCTGCAGACGGTCAAGCTCTTTTGCCCAGCGGCCGCGCGCTTCTTCAACCTCCGTCGTATACGGAGCGCGGTATCCCTTCAGCGCATCAAGCAGGACGGGCAGCGCCTTCTTGGCGTCCGCCACGACCGGAACCGCGTCCAGCTTCAGAGCCTGAAAATCGGATACGTTGATGTTTACAAATCTCGCGTCGTCCCTGAACAGCCATTTGGAAGATGTCGTGAAGTCGGTATATCGGGTTCCGACTCCGATGATTACGTCCGCCTCTTTTGCTATCTCGTTCGCCGCCGAGCAGCCGGTTACGCCTATTCCGCCAAGGTTGAGCGGATGGTCGTATACGACAGCGCTCTTACCCGCCTGGGTCTCGCCGAACGGAATGCCGGTCGCTTCCGCAAACGCGCGGAATTCCTCATGCGCTTCGCTGTAGCGGACGCCTCCTCCGCAGATCAAAAGCGGTTTCTTTGCCGAGCGGATCACTTCTGCAGCCTCTTCGATCGCTTCCTCTTCCGGCGCTCTGCGTGCAAGACGGTGCACGCGCTTTTTGAAGAAACTCTCCGGATAGTCATATGCCTCGCCTTCCACATCCTGCGGAATCGCGATGCAGACCGCGCCGGTATTGGCGGGATCCGTCAGAACACGGAAAGCGGAGATCATCGCACTCATCAGCTGCTCCGGACGTACGATGCGGTCCCAGTAACGGCATACGGCGCGGAACGCGTCGTTGGTCGAAATGGAAAGATCATGCGTCTGCTCGATCTGCTGCAAAACCGGATCCGGCTGACGGCAGGCGTAAACGTCGCCCGGCAAAATCAGCACGGGAATGTTGTTGGCGGTAGCTGTGGCGGCGGCAGTCACCATGTTCGCGGCGCCGGGTCCGACGGAAGAGGTCACGGCAATGATCTTCTTGCGCTTCATCTGCTTCGCGAATGCGACTGCGGTATGCGCCATGCCCTGTTCGTTCTTGCCCTGCCAGACCTTCAGCCTGCGGGTTTCCTGTTTCAGCGCCTGACCGAGACCCACGACATTTCCGTGTCCGGGAAGCATGATCACGCCTTCCACGAACGGATGCTCTTTCCCGTCATACGCAATATACTGGTTTTCCAAAAAACGGACCAGTGCCTGAGCCATTGTTAAACGTACGGTTTTCATGGTTTCCTCCTGAATAGTATTCTGGGCAGGACGGGCGCCACCGTTTCCGGAACGCCCGAAATGTTCATCCCTTGAAGATATGATCGTTGGCGTCCGCCTTCCAGAGCCACGCATGCTCCGGATCGTCGATGCGCGTCTTCTCCCAAGGATTCCCTTCAAGATGCCGGATCCCCCAGGCATAGCACATGGCGTATCCCGGTGCCGTCACCTGGGAATGGAACCCGTGATTGATGACTGCCAGCCCGTTGTGTCCGGTCTGATAAATCTCGCCGTTTGAGAATCCCGCGCCGAATCCGTTCGGATAATCGAAGCGGTAGAAATATACCTCGGGCTGCGGATGATGATGCGGCGGATACGAAGACCACTTGCCGGGGAAATTGAGGACTTCGCCGAGTACCATGTTGGAAAACGGCGCGTTCTCATAATCAAAGAACGTTTTGATCTCGCGGCGCATGGCGCCCATGAGCTCCCCGTTCGCGCCCGCATGCTGCACCTGTACCGTTTCGGGCGTATACATCACAGGCTCATAATCACGGTCGTTCAGCGTCTGCTGGATATAGACCTCCGCATGGCTGTGAGCACGAAGCTCGATCTTTATGCCTCTCGGGCTCAGCAGGCAGTATGCCTCATGATGAAAGCAGTCCGGCCTTTCGGCTTCCACGGTCTTTCCCGCATACGCGTATGTGACGTTTCCCTCAAACAGCAGAACCGCAGTTTCCTTTTCGGACTCCTCGATCGTGTATGTGTCGCCCGCCTCCATCACAAGGAGGCCGACGTCCATCTGCGTGCCGAGATCGTCTTTCGCAGTATCGATATAACTGTTGTATCCACGGTGGATTTCTTTGGAAATATACATATCGGTCCTCCTCACAGACCCGTGTGCTCCGCGATGTACCGGCGGCCTTTGATCGCGTACTCCAGCGGGTTTGCCTTTGCGGGATCCTGCTCCGCTTCGACGAGCAGCCAGCCTTCATATTTCGCGTCCGCCAGCAGACGGAAGACCGGGTCAAAGTCCACGTCTCCGTCGCCGGGAACCGTGAAGGCGCCGTTCCGGACCGCGGTCAGAAAACTCCAGCTGTTCTTTCTCGCTTCTTCCACGACGGGAAGACGCATATCTTTCAGATGCACGTGCCCGACCCGATTGACATACTTCTTCAGCATGAGCAGCGGATCTTCGCCTGCAAACGTGAAGTGACCCGTGTCATAGCAGAGAAATACGTAACGGGGATCCGTATTCGCCATCATACGGTCGGTTTCCTCCGCTGTCTGAACAACGGTACCCATATGATGATGGAAGCAGAGTTTGAAACCGCGTTCCACAGCGACCTTGCCCAGTGCGTCCAGTCCCTTGCAGAGCCTGTCCCATTCCTCTTCGTTCATGATATGCTTATGACCGCCGGTCAGGATAGGCGTATCGACCTGTCCCTGGATGGAATAGCTCTGTTCGGAAACGTTGATTCTGTTCGCGCCTACGGCGGCGAGGAAATCCAGTTCACGGTTGAAATCCGCCAGATTTTCTTCCAGAGGCTTGGTAATCAGAAAAGAGGAAAACCAGCGACTCGCGATCTTCATTCCGCGAAGTTCCAGTTCCCACTTCAGTTCCTTGGGATCTTTCGGATACTTGTTTCCGATCTCGCATCCCGTAAACCCTGCCAGCGCCATTTCGCTGACCGTCTGCCGGAACGTGTTCTCCGCTCCTAGTTCGGGCATATCGTCATTGCACCAGCCAATCGGAGCGATGCCGAGATGTACTTTTTCCGGATTGAACATTGACATAATAATCCTTCCCTTCAGACCGCCATCTGTCCGGTCTGAAAATATGATTGAGTATAGCTTGCTGCAGCGCAGCGTAAAAACCCGAAAAAGTGTCCGTCAGAACAGGCGGACACTTTGTCTTCCTAAAAATGATTCTTATTTGAATCTTCCGATCTTGAGGTACTTGTTCGTTTCAGCCGTGCCTTCCTCGCGCGTCAGCTGCATCTTCATCGCGGCACGGATCGCGTCGATCGTCTCGGGGATCGTCACGCTCTCCTGCGGAATGTTGATCGCGTACATGATGTCGTTCCCGCTCTCCACGATGCTGTCTTCCCACAGCCCGATCTCGTACATGTCGCCTCTGCGGTTCCCGAGATCCCTCGCGTATTTGAACAGGCTCGCATTCCCCTTGAATCCCTCGTCGATCGTCACCGTGCGGATACGCGGATGTTTCCGGAACGCTTCCAAAGCCATCTCTCTCGTGATCTTCTTGCCGTCCTTCGCCGTAGCGAGAACCGTGATGATGTGTCCGTGCGTTACAGGCGTATGGACAAGGATGCCCGTCGCCTCCACGTGCGGCATGATCGTCATCAGGTCGACCGCCTGGTGTGACGGCGCCTTGTCGATCTGCAGCGCGTTCGTCAGTCCCCTGTGGTAGTCGCCCGGATCCGCAACCCTGCGGATGATCGTGATCGCCACCTTCTCGATCCCGATCTCTCTGTCCAGACAGTCCACCGTACGGATC
>JAFPXU010000114.1 GCA_017394605.1 Clostridia bacterium
CGGAACGCCCCGCCTGACAAAAAGGACGCCGATCCCTTTCGGTCCGTGGAACTTATGGGCGGAAAGGGACAGCATGTCGATGTTCTGCGCCTTTACGTCAATCGGAAGATGTCCCGCCGCCTGAACCGCGTCCGTATGGAACAGCACGCCTTTTTCCCTGCATACGGATCCGATCTCCGAAATAGGCTGGATCGTGCCGATCTCATTGTTTGCGTACATGACCGTGACAAGACATGTATCCTCGCGGATCGCGTCGCGGACCTCATCGGCACGGACGATTCCGTTTGCATGAACATCGAGAAGCGTCACGTCAAATCCCTGTTTCTTCAGCTTGTCCAGCGTGTGGAGCACGGCATGGTGTTCCATCGCGGTCGATATGATATGCTTTTTCCCTTTTTTGGCTCCGTTATGGGCTGCGCTCAAAATCGCCTGATTGTCCGACTCGCTGCCGCCGGATGTAAAAAGGATCTCACGCGGGTCCGCGTTGAGACACGAGGCGATCCTTGCCCTCGCTTCTTCCAAATCCTCCTTTGCCTTCTGGCCGAAAGCGTAAAGACTGGATGGATTTCCATAATACTCTTCCAGGTAGGGAAGCATGGCCTGCACGGCTTCCCTGCTCATTTTTGTCGTCGCTGCGTTGTCTGCGTATATCATGTATTCCCCTTGCTGCGGAACCGGTCGGTCCGGTCTTGCCGCATAGTCTTATATTTCCTAGTAACATGATAGGTAATATATATCCGGTTGTCAAGCATGAAAAAAGGTCTGCCTTTACGCCGGCTATTGACACGGAACGGATTCGGCTGTATAAATAAATTGTGCACAATCTATTTTTTGGATCGTGCGACTCTGCAGAACACGGACAGCGAACATGAAATCCGATCAGCTTGAAAAATCCCTTTGTTTTCCCCTGTACGCCGCCGCGAAGGAAGTGATCCGGCAATATGCTCCCCTGCTTGAGAGCACCGGCCTGACCTATACGCAATACATTACCATGACGGCGCTCTGGGAGTATCCGGATACCGCTTTCGACGTCAGCGATCTGGGCAGCATGCTATGCCTTGATTCCGGAACGCTCACCCCCCTTCTGAAACGGCTGGAGGGAAAAGGCTATGTCATCCGTGAATCGTTCAGCGGCGACAGGCGCCACACCCTGGTCCGCTGCACGGAAGAAGGGTTCCGGCTGAAGGAGAGGCTCTCTGCGGTCCCCGGCCGCATGCGTCAGTGCTGCAAGCTGGACGAACGGGACGCGGCAGAGCTCTGCAGGCTTCTTCACCTGCTTCTTAACAATCTGCAGAATCGATCCGAATGATTCAGGAGGTAACCATATGAAAACGGTAATCATCGGCGGCGTTGCCAGCGGCGCGACCTGCGCCGCAAGGCTCAGACGTCTGGACGAACAGGCAGAGATCGTCCTTCTTGAGCGGGGAAACTATATCTCCTACGCCAATTGCGGTCTCCCCTATTATATCGGCGGCACGATCAAAAGCCGCGATGCGCTGCTCGTCCAGACAGCGGAGCAGATGCGGAGCAAATTCAATATCGACGTGAGGACGAACAGCGAGGCGGTATCTATCGACCGGGAAAAGAAATCGGTCACGGTACGCCGTCCTGACGGATCCGAATACGGGGAGACCTACGACAAGCTCGTAATCGCAACGGGATCCACGCCGGTGCGTCCGCGCATCCCGGGCGTTGATTCCGCCCTCGTTCATACGCTCTGGACCGTTCCGGATGCGGACAGCATCCGGGAACTGGCCGAAAACGCGAAAAAGGCGGTCGTGATCGGCGGCGGGTTTATCGGGGTGGAAACGGCCGAACAGCTGCGGCATTCCGGCCTGGAAGTCACGCTTGTGGAGGGAACCGACCAGATCATGGCCCCGTTCGACCCCGAGATGGTCACGCTCCTGCACAGGACTCTTCTCGAAAACGGCGTGGACCTGATCCTTTCCGATCCGGTCGATTCCTTTGAGGAAAAGGACGGCGGAATCTCCGTCGCTCTGAAAACAGGACGTACCGTGGCAGCGGACTTCGCGGTCCTTTCCGTCGGGATCCGTCCGAACACCGATCTGGCGAAAAAGGCGGGGCTGGATGTGACAGACCGCGGGTTCATCGAAGTCAGCGGTTCCCTCAGGACGTCCGATCCCGACATCTACGCCTGCGGGGATATCATCTCCTATCCGGATCTTGCCCTTGGCGGAAACACTACCGTTCAGCTCGCCGGTCCGGCGAACAAGCAGGGACGGATCGTGGCGGACAATATCGCGGGTCTTCTTTCGGTATACAGGGGCGCGCAGGGCACGTCCGTCACAGGCGTCTTCGGCATGCAGGCAGCGTCCACCGGCGCAAACGAGAAGAAGCTGCAGTCGCGCGGTCTCGTGAAGGGACGGGACTATGAAACCGTCATCATCACGCAGAACAGTCACGCGGGATATTATCCCGGCGCCTCGCAGATCCTGATGAAACTGCTCTTCTCCTGCGACGGAACAAAGATTTACGGCGCCCAGGCTATCGGAGCGGACGGAGCGGATAAGCGGATCGACGTAATCGCCACCGCCATGCGGCTCGGCGGCGGAATCAACGAACTGACGGAACTGGAGCTTGCCTACAGTCCGGCGCATTCCTCCGCGAAAGATCC
>JAFPXU010000115.1 GCA_017394605.1 Clostridia bacterium
CAAGCTGATCTGGCGTTTTGATCTTGCGATACTTCTTGGAATCCAGATCCAGGAAGAGGATCTGAGAGTCCGGAATGCCGGTTTCCCGCAGCTCGTCCGCAATAGATGCCATGAGGCAGGACTTCCCGCAGCGCCGCACACCGGTGATGACCTTGATCATTTCGGTGTCATGGAAAAAACCGCGCAAGCGGCGAAGATATTTCTCCCGTTTATAGATGTTCATGGAATCACCTCGCTGACAGTATATCCGAATCCTCTGGAAATAGCAAGTTAAGGGGGCAACTTTTTGCGTTTTTGCAAAAGTTACCCCTTTAACCCGCCGCTGTTCATGTTGGAGGAATTAGTTGACAGTCAATAGAAATAGGAGCTTTTCTTTGTCGGAGTTTTGCTGTTCGGGTCGGCACTATGATTTCTTTTCCCGAAAAGCGGATCTGTTGCTGCTACTGTAGGATCATACCAATCCGCTTTCGCTTTTGCCCAGGCAATCCAATCGAGCGTTTCGGCATCCAGTTCGGGTGAGGACTCCACAGCGGCAATATAAGCTCGGATTCTGCAGGCCGTCTCATAATCGCGGGCTGCATTGTTCAATGCCTGGAGTTTGTCGACTTCATCGTTATACTTCTGCCGCCGGAGCTCCTTTTGCCGTCTTTCTTCTTCCGCTTTTCGCTTTGCTTCTTCCCGTTTCTCTCGCTCAATCCTTACATCTTCGGACTGAAGATAAAGAGCAAGCAGAATCTCGCCAATTCGTTCTTCGACCCCTGCGGTGCTGCTGTCTCGAATAAAGCTTTCGCCATATGCCGCAACCCTCAGCTTCCCAGTGGGTATGTAATCATATTTCCGGAATTTCGGCTCATAGGCATAGTGATACCCGTTCGGGTATATGTTTGATCCGCTTTTAAAAAACAAGGGCCGTCTCAACCCGAAAGACGACCCCGGAATACAGATCCTGCCGGTTTTTTGTTTACTGTTTCATGAGCGCCATGCCGGCGTTCCACGCTTTACCTACTTTTTCTCCAACGGCATAATATCCGTTCCGGAACTGATCGAACAGGATCGCGTTCAGCTTTTCCGGTTCAACTTTTCCCTGTCCGTTCAGAACGGTTTCCTCCGCCTTCACGTTGACGATCTTTCCGACGATCCCGTCCACATACTCGCTGTGGAGGAATTCGAGAAGCTCGCATTCCATCGTGAGCGGGAACTCCTCGATGACAGGCGCGTGCACCTTGTCGCTTTTGACAGCATGATATCCGGTCCGCTCGAACTTATCGTCGATCTTGTTGCCGGATGCGATGCCGAAGAAATCCGCTACATCCATGTGCGCCCTGTCCGCCAGCGCGACGGTGAAAGCCTTGCTCTCCTGGATGTTCAGCCAGGTCCTCTTTCCTTCGCCGATGAACAGGATGATCTTATCCTCATCGCAGATCTGTCCCCAGGCAACGTTCATGACGTTGACCTTCTCATTCGCGTCATATGCCGCAACCATCAGCACCGGCATCGGATATACCGCCGGAATCACGCCCAAATCTTTTTTCATGTCTGTACCCTTTCTGAATCATTATTCCCTTTCCGCATTGCTGTGCGGAATTCTATTTCATCATACCACAGGTTTCCGGATCACGGCACAGCGATCCTGCCGGCAGGCAGCATCCTTTACAGATTCCGAACGCAGAACTTGCCCTCCAATTTAAGTCAGAAAGCGCATAAAAAAGTGCCGTTTATTACATTTTTGAACTTTTTTCGATTGCCGATGCAAAAAACGGGGTATTTCCGTCCTTGTTATATGGAGGGACTTTTTCGGAAGAACCTCCGCACCTTGAAAACCAAACAGCAGATTCAGACACATTCCGCATCGCCGGGAGCGGCCTTAAAAGGGCATGAGCACCCCTTTTAAGGTCATAATCCGGACCGGGCAATCCGGGATCGCAACGACCGGCGTGCGGCATCATGATACTTCCGCCCTGAACGCTTCACAGCATTGGGCGGCCCCGCAGGCAGCGGGGAGCTCTTCCGCTATGCGTCCCTTTGCCGGGGACGGTCTGAAAAAGCATTCCCCATCTAACTCATCAAACAAACAATCAGGTTTCAAACGAGGTAATCCATATGACCTTTACATCCGGCGGCCACGCCGCCTTTGAGCGCATGATGCGCGGCATCCCCTGCTTCGACAAATCGCCTCTGCCGCTCTGCGATCTGGACCTTACCTGCACGCGGTGCGTGCATTTCTGCCTGGACTCGCTGCACTGCAGATTCTGCCGCTGTCCGTTTGACCGCGGCACGGAATCCCCGTGCGGCGCAATCTGAACCCCCTTTACCCTCCCGACACGGAAAGGAAAACAACCAACATGCGAAAAATCCCGGTTAAGCTGACGGCATTTCTGCTGAGCATCCTGACCCTTCTTTCCTTCTTCCCGGCTGCCTCCCTCGCCTACGGAAACACCGCGTCCTTTCAGACGGTTCTTTCCGGCGATTATTTCGAGTACAGGGAAAACGGCACCTGGCACACGCTGTCCCTCCCGTTTTACACGCTTCAGAACGCTTCCGAAGTGAATCCGTACGCCTACGCGCTTGCGCAGGACGGGACGGACCCGAACGGCGAAACGTATACGGCGGAAGCGCTGTCCGCCTCCATGAGCGAAGCGGTCAAAAACGGCGTGGACCTCATCCTCGACCACGGCTATCCGTCCGTCTATCCTTCGGATCTGACCGCATCCGAAGCGTTCGCCGCGACGCAGGCGGCGCTTCTGTTCTGGCTCGCCGAAAAAGGCGTGAGCGGGATCTCTCCGTACATGAACAGGCGTACGTCCTCCGATCTTCTCCGCGCGAAAAGCGGTCATGAGAACATCCTCGCCATGGCGGACGAGCTTTTGTCCATCGCGAGAGCCGGCGTCCAGCCGGTCCGCAGCGTGACCCCCTCCGTAAACAGGCTCGTTCTAGGAAAACTGCAGGACGGAAGCTACGCGGGCTCCTTCGATCTGGATATCGACCAAATCGACACCTACTGGCTCTCCGCCTCCGGTATGCCCTCCACGGTCACCCTGTCCGGCAGCACGTCCGTCTCCGACTGCACGATCACGCTCTCCGCGCCCGCGAACCTCTCCGGAACGGAATTCGATCTCGTGATCACGGGATACGCGGCGGGAGACGCTTCCAACTACACGGTCTACCGACCGGAAAACGCTTCCGGCAAAACGCTTCTGTACAACGAAGCCAAAGCCGTTCCCGTCTGCGAATCGACGGTGCACGTCGTCATCCCCGGCGCCGGAAGGATCCGCATTTATGAAACGAGCGAAGAAGGCGCCGCCATCCCGTATTCCGTCTGGGGCGTTTACAGGGACGAGGCATGCTCGGAACGGCTGCTGACGGCGACCCAGACCACCAACGGCTTTACGAACACCGGCTATCTGGATTCCGGCATCACCTACTACGTCAGACAGGTCTCCACGGTGGAACCGTATCTTATCGACAATACCGTCTATCCCGTGGAAGTCAGGTCGGATGAGACCGTCTCGCTGCGTGTGACCGCGAAAAAGGCATCCGGCACGATCACCTTCTCCGCGAAAGGCGACGTCATCGCGTCCCTGTCCGGAACGGCGTCCGACTACGGCACCGTGTATACGCCCGTCACGGGGCACGGCGGCACAGCGGAGGCGGTCTTTACCGTAACGGACGGAAACGGCGGAACAACGGAAGTCCGCACGGACGAATCGGGAACGGCGGTCCTCTCCGGTCTCCCGTTCGGCACGTATACCGTCACGCAGACCGCGGCGCCGGTCGGCGTTTCCTATGATCCGGAGCCGAAAACCGTCACGATCGCGTACGCTGGCGGAGATGTCCCCGAAGTCACGGCGGAGATCACATCGGAAAACAACGTTCTGACCGGAACCGTCAGAATGAAAAAGATGACGGAGACCTATGACCGCGAAAACCGCGTGTTCAATCCAATCAGCGGCAGCGGCTTTGTTTTCGGCGTGTTCGCCGCGGAACAGATCGGCATCTTCCCGAAGGACGCGCTTTTGGAGATCCTGACGACCGGCACGGACGGAGGCGCGGAAAGCGCTTCGCCCCTTCCGTACGGCTCGTACTACTTCCGGGAGCTGTCCGTTCCGGACGAAAAGATCCACATGAGTCACGAGAGCTTTCCCTTCACGCTGGACAGCGAAACCAACACGTCGTATCTCGACGCGCCGTTTGAGAACGACATGCACAAGTGCTACGTCTCCGTCTCCCTGACGGACGCCGAAACGGGCGAACCGGTCGAGGGAGCGGGCTTCAAAGTGCTCGGAAAAGACGACGGGTACGTGTACGACACGTTCCGGACGGACGCCACCGGCTACGGCTCTTCGTGCGCGCTGCCTGTAGGCGACTATATCCTCGTTCAGGACACCGCGGCGCCAGGTTACACGCTGGACGGCGAGCAGACGGAATTCTCGATCACCACGGATACAAAGTCCGCGATCGTGTTTGAGAAAACGTCCGACTCCATCCGGGTCATCCTCGTCAAAACGGCGGCCGGCACAGGAGAACGCCTGGCTGGCGCCCTGATTTCCGTGTACAGGGAGAACGGCGATCTTTTCCATGCCGGAAGAACGGACGAAAACGGTCTTCTCACGCTTGACCGCATCCCGATCGGGCATTACACGTTCAAAGAAACGGAACCGCCCTACGGGTATGCGCTGAACAGCTCCGAATTCTCATTCACCGTTGCCGAGGATGGCACGGTGACCGGCGACACTACCCTGACGGACGAGATCACCGCGCTGACCGTCACAAAGCGGGACGCCTACAAAAACGCGCCCATGGGCGGGATCGCCTTTACCCTGACCGATCCGGAAGGCAGAACCGTCTTCACGCGTCAGACGGACGGCGGATACCGGATCCCATGCGCGGAAGCGGACGGAACTTCCTCCTTCCTGACGGACGCGAACGGAACGGCGCAGATCCGTGGGCTTACCGTCGGCAGCTATACGCTGACCGAGACCGTCCCGTACGGATACGTATCGAACGCGCCTGTTACCTTCACGCTCTCCCCGTCCCACTCCGTGTCCGATCCGCTGAAGCTGGACGTGGTCAACACCCCGACCGCCCTGCTCGTGAAAAAGACGGACGCCGCCACCGGCAATCCCCTGTCCGGGGCGGGCTTTAAGATCAAGGTGAAAAGCGGCGCAGCAGCCTTCCGCGTGCTGTCCTTTGCAAAGCAGACGGACGGAAGCTACTTCTGCTCGGACAGCGGCACGGAGACTCTCCTGATGGTCAGCGGCACCGGAGAGCTGAAACTGATCGGACTTCCGCTCGGGGAACTGTGGATTGAGGAGGCCGTAACGCCGGAAGGCTATTTCCCGATCTCCGCGCAGAAGGTGGTGATTACGGACAGCATGACGACCGCCTCCCCGTTTTCACTGACGATCAAGAACAGCAAGTACGTCAAACTGGGCATGGACAGCGACTGGTGGGAATTCCCCGCGCTCTGTCTCGGCATCCTCATCGCGGCGGGCGGAACGGTGTTCTTTTTCATCCGCAGGAAAAAGAAGAAAGGAATCTCTGTCCCGTTTCCGAGGTAAGCCGTGGAGGAACGGCTGATCCTCTGCCTTGCGGGCGTCCTGTTCCTTCTGGTCGCCTGGCTCATATCCGGAAACACGGACCGCTGAGCGGATGAAATACGGCGCGGAGGGATGCTTCCTTCCGCGCCCTTTCGGGCTCCAATCGGACGCCGGTATGCGAAAAAGGTTGATTTCATGCCGAAAATGGTGTATCGTACATCAGAAAAACGCGTGCCCGCTTATTTTTGCGCGCGTGAAGGAGTTACTTACAGTACAAACGATATGACTGAAAACGGATATAAACAACAGCAAAGGCATGGGCTTCCACCGCTCGGAAGGCGGATCGTCAAGACGGCGATCGCCGTTTTTCTGTGCCTGCTCTTCTATTACCTGCGCGGACGCTGGGGCGAGACCATGCCCGCCGAGGCGATGATCACCGCGATCATCTGCCTGCAGCCCTATATGGAGGATACGAGGGCATTCGCGCTGAACCGGCTGACCGGAACGCTGATCGGCGGCTTCTGGGGACTGGCGTTCCTTCTCTTCGCATCCGTGACCGGGATCGAGGCCAATCCCGCCCTGACCCTGATCGCCATGGCGATCGGGCTTCTGCCTACGCTGTATACCTCGATCGCGCTGCGGCTTCCCGACACGTCCGGTCTCGCCGCCATCGTGTACCTGTGCGTCGTCGTGTCCTATCCGGATATCTCCGAACCGCTCGGAAGCGCCGCGGAGCGGATCCTGGGCGTTCTCGTCGGCACGGCCGCCGCGATCATCGTCAACATGTTCCGGCTTCCCAAGAACAGGCGTCTCGACCGCGTGTTCTTCGTCCGCACGAAGGACCTCGTCCCGAACCGTTTCTCCGAGATGTCCCCCGCCATTCTGTACCACCTGAACTACCTGTACCGGGACGGCATCAAGCTGTGCCTCGTGTCCGAACACGCCCCGGCGTTTTTCACCCCGCAGGTGCAGGGGATCCAGATCACGGTCCCCATGATCGTCATGGACGGCGCCGCGGTCTATGACATGAACGACAATCGGTACGTCCACAGAAGAACGCTTTCCGTCGAGACAGCAAAAGAGGTCCGCGAGGCGCTCGCGGGCGAAGGTCTGAGCTTCTTTACCTACACGATCCACAGGGACAAGGTCTGCATCTTCCACCAGGGAGAATTCAACGAACCCGAAAAGCTGATGATGAAGCGGATGCGCCGTTCCCTGTACCGGGACTATCTGGAAGGCGAGATCTACAAGACGGCGGAGATCGTCTGCTTCAAGGTATTCGCAGGCGACAGCGAGATCGATAAACTGACGGAAAAGGTCACCTCGCTTCTACCCGCCGGAAAGACGCGCACGGCCGTCCGAAAACAGGAAGGAGTACAGGGAATCAGCGCGCTCTACATCTATTCCGCGGACGCGACGATCGCAAACGCCGAGGAATGGCTGACAAATTATCTCGGCAACGGGGAATCCGGTCTGACGAAAGAAGAGATCCGTCTCCGCGAAGGCTGCCGCAACGAGCACGATTCCATGATGCTGATCCGGCAGATCTACAGGAGATATCAGCCGTATAAATGGGCAAAAGACCGGTAAACCGGTCTTTTTCATTCCTCGGGCGGGTCAGCACCCACATATAAAGGGAAAGCTGACTGGAAATCGCATTTTCAAATCAGCAATCATTTCAGTATACGTATTCAGTAACTGCAGGGATTATGTAGTCTCCTTTTTCGGCTGTCCGTATTCCCGCTTCATCGCTTCCGAGGAAACGACCCATTGTTTACCGTATTTGCAGGCATCCACTCCATTTACAAGCTTTCCGTAAGAAATCGCTTTGCGCAACGTGCTTTCATTCAGGCCCCAGAGTTCGGTCGCTTCGGTAAACGCCATCAAACCGTCAAAAGGTGTTTTGACTGTCTCACCGTTTTCGTACAATTCATTGCAGGATAAGTCGAGATCATCATTCCAGACAATACCGTAACCGCCCAAATCGATCTCTACTCCTGAAAACAGTTCCGGATCATCTTTCAGGGCATGAAATGAAGGCCACTTTTCAAACAATGGCTTGACGTCGTAAATCTTTGTGATTCCCTCAGAA
>JAFPXU010000015.1 GCA_017394605.1 Clostridia bacterium
AGCAGCGAAACAGCTGAAAACGGCCACACATTTATGGAATCCTGTCAAGTGCTTTTTTGCATTTTTTGTAAAAAAATAACCCCGTGCCTGTAATGATACGAGGTTATTCTTTCCATCTTTCTTAACTTAGTGACATTGGGAAATGTCCGGTCCTTTTTTGCGCTGAAAACAGAGATCGGACATCCGCGGGGAGAAAACGCAGAAAAGTTTACAGATATCGTTTAGGCATTCCGCGCCGCATTATGATAAAATCACAGAAGCAGTGCTGAACGCCGGCCGGATCTGATAAGCCGGCGGGAAAGAGAAGGTTCTGTTCATGTACGAAAACGACGAGTTTTATCTCGAAAGCGACGGGATCCGTATTCATGCGAAACTGGATTTCCCCAGAGAGCAGAAAGACAGGATGCCGCTTCTTATCGTGTTTCACGGATTGACCGGCGACATGGAGGAAAGGCATATCACAGCTGTGGCGGAGGCAGCTAACCGCGAGGGCTTCGCGTCGCTCAGGGTGGAACTGTACGGACACGGAAAAAGCGGAGGCGAACTGAAGAACCATACGATACTGATCTGGCTCGCGGAAGGCATGCGGGTGATCGAATTCGCGTCAAAACTTCCGTTCGTTACGGATCTTTATGTGGCAGGCCATTCTCAGGGAGGGTTGCTGGCCGTTCTGCTGGGGAGCATAGAAAGGGACCGGATCAAGGCGCTGATCCCGCTGTCGCCCGCCGTTTCGATTCCGGAAAGTGTGCGGGAAGGGAGACTGTTCGACGTTACGTTTGATCCGGAGCGTCTTCCTGAAACCATCCGTGTCGACACGTATGAGCTGTCTTCGGAATATGTGCGCGCGATGCGTTCCCTGCCGGTCAGCGAGGCCGCGTCATCGTTCAAAAAACCGGTTCTGATCGTTCACGGAACGGAGGATGAGACGATTCCCTTCAAATATGCGGAAAAGATCCGGGAGCGGTATGAAAATGCGAGACTTGTCCCGGTAGAGGGGGATACGCATTGCTTCGACCGGAATCTGGACGCGGTCGTGGACGCGGTCGGACGGTTTCTGAGGGAGACGGAAGCCTGATCGCGCGGATGAAGAAGAGATTTTTAATAACCCGGAGAGGGAAAGGATGCGGAAGATGAATGTTGCGGTAGCGGGAACGGGATATGTCGGGCTGAGCCTTGCGGTTCTCCTTGCACAGAACAATCATGTGACGGCGGTGGATATTCTGCCTGAAAAGGTGGAGCAGATCAACCGGCGGGTCTCGCCGATCCAGGACGAGTATATCCAGAAATATCTTGCTGATAAGGAACTGGATCTCACGGCGACGCTGGACGGAGCCGAGGCCTACAGGAACGCGGATTTTGTCATCATCTCGACGCCGACAAATTACAATCCGAAAGAGAATTATTTCAACTGCAGCGCCGTGGAGGACGTGATCCGGCTCGTGAAGAGCGTGAACGAGAAGGCGTTCATGGTGATCAAGAGCACGATACCGGTCGGTTATACGGAGAGCATCCGGGAAAAGACCGGCAGCGACAGGATCCTGTTTTCTCCTGAATTTCTGAGGGAGTCCAAGGCGCTCTACGACTGTCTCTATCCATCGAGGATCATCGTGGGCTGTGATGAAGGCACACGGGCAGCGGCCGAGGAATTCGCCCGCCTGCTAACGGATGGCGCGATCAAGAAGGATATCGAGACCCTGTTCATGGGATTCACCGAAGCCGAGGCGGTCAAGCTGTTCGCAAACACGTATCTTGCGCTACGCGTCAGCTATTTCAACGAGCTGGATACCTACGCGGAGATGAAGGGACTCAATACGGCGGATATCATCCGGGGTGTATGCCTGGATCCGAGGATCGGCGACCATTACAATAATCCGAGCTTCGGATACGGCGGGTACTGCCTGCCGAAGGACACCAAGCAGCTTCTCGCAAATTTCCGGGATGTGCCGCAGAACCTGATCCACGCAATCGTGGAAAGCAACCGGACGAGGAAGGATCACATCGCGAACCGCGTTCTGGAGAAAGCCGGTTATTATTCCGAGAACAGCATGTGGAACGAGGAGCGGGAGCATCCTGTCACGGTGGGCGTATACCGTCTGACCATGAAGAGCAACAGCGACAATTTCCGCCAGAGCAGCATTCAGGGTGTGATGAAGCGCATCAAGGCAAAGGGCGCCTCGGTCATCGTATACGAGCCTACGCTGGAAGACGGGACGACGTTTTTCGGGAGTTTGGTCGTCAACGATCTGGACCGGTTCAAGAAGATGTGCGACGTGGTCATCGCGAACCGTTACGACAGTATCCTGGACGACATCCGGGACAAAGTGTATACGAGAGACCTGTTCAGGAGAGACTGACCGTCCGGAACGCCGGAAAAACGGATATTTCCGCGGTTTTCCATGCCTGAATGTGTAAATAATGAACGGGGATACTTGCTTTTTTCAAAACGATGTGCTATGCTTCCAATGTTGCAGTTTTGAACAGATCCTTGAAGGAGTGGGAAATTCCCACTCTTTCATTTTTGAAGGGGTGAATTGCGATATGAAAACGACGGAAGCAGTGGACCGGATCGTCAGGAAAACCGTGGAAGACCTCGGCTTTTCCCTCTGTGACGTGGAGTTTCAGAAGGAATACGGAAACTGGGTCCTGACCCTGTTTATCGACAAACCCGGCGGGGTTACGATTGATGACTGCGAGGCGGTCTCCAAGGCGGTGGATCCCGTGCTGGACGAGGCGGATCCGATCGCACAGGCTTATTACCTTTCCGTTTCCTCGCTCGGGATCGACCGCCCGTTGAAGAAAGACGCCGACTATGAACGGAATCTCGGCAAGGAGATCACCGCCAAACTGTATGCGCCGGTAGGCGGAAGAAAAGAGATCACCGGCGTGCTGCAGTCTTTTACGGAAGACAGTTTTGAACTGATGTGCGACGGGGAGACGGTCACGGTCAAACGGAAAGACGCGGCGCTTGTCAAGCCGTTTATCCGGTTCTGACGGAACGAATGAAACAGGCAATTATTATTTTTATTTATAGATAAGGAGTACCAAAATGAACGCAGCGTTTGTAGAAGCACTGAACGCACTTGAAAAAGAGCGCGGTGTCAGCAAGGATGTGCTGATCTCCGCCATTGAGGCAGCTTTGATCTCTGCATACCGCAGGAACTACGGTTCCTCGACCAATGTCCGGGCAGAAGTGGAAAAGGATACCGGCGAGATCCATATCTACGCGTCCAAGACCGTTGTTGAAAAGGTCGAGAATCCGCAGAACGAGATCGCGCTTACGGACGCGAGGAAGGTCAACGCGCTTTATGATATCGGCGACGTGCTGGAAGAGGAAGTGAAGACGACCGGATTCGGAAGGATCGCGGCACAGACTGCGAAGCAGGTCGTTGTGCAGAGGATCCGGGAAGCGGAACGCGGCGTGATTTATGAGGAATATGTCGAGAAGGAGAACGAAGTTCTGACCGCCATCGTGCACCGCGTCGAAAAGGGCAACGTGTTCGTGGAACTCGGCAAAACGGACGGCATGCTCGCCGCTTCCGAAGTGATTCCGGGCGAGACCTACGAAACGAGCCAGCGCATCAAGGTATACGTACTGGAAGTCCGCCGCGACAACAAGGGACCGCAGGTTCTGGTCTCCAGAACGCATCCCGGCCTTGTCAAGCGTCTGTTCGAACTGGAAGTGCCCGAGATCCAGAGCGGCGTTGTGCAGATCAAATCGATCGCCCGCGAAGCTGGGTTCAGAACGAAGGTCGCCGTTCATTCCACCGATCCGCAGGTTGATCCGGTCGGAGCGTGCGTCGGACAGAGAGGCGTCCGCGTGGAGCGCATCGTCAACGAGCTCCACAATGAGAAGATCGACATTATCGAGTGGGATCCCGATTTCGCCATCTATATCGCCAAGGCTCTGAGCCCGGCGAAGGTCCTGATGGTATACGTGAACGAGGACGAGAAGGCGGCGAAGGTGATCGTGCCGGATAACCAGCTCTCTCTTGCAATCGGCAAGGAAGGACAGAACGCCCGTCTTGCCGCCAAGCTGACCGGCTGGAAGATCGACATCAAGAACCAGACACAGGCGGAAGAGGAAATGGCCACCATGTCGGATGAGCCGGAATTCGGCGGCGATGAGTTTGCCGAATTCGACACGGAGGAATAAAGCGTTTTGCAGAAGAAGATACCGATGCGCATGTGCGTGGCTTGCCGCGAAATGCGCCCCAAAAAGGAACTGCTCCGGATCGTACGGACGGCGGACGGTACAGTCGAGGTGGACAGGACCGGAAAGAAGAACGGCCGCGGCGCCTACCTCTGCGCGAGAGAGGAGTGCCTGAACAAGGCGCTGAAGATTCGCGCGCTGAACCGTGCGCTGGACGTTACGCTGGACGCGGAGACGACCGCGAGGCTCGTCAAGGAGTTCATGGGATGACCGACAGATTCTACGGGGCGCTCGGACTTGCCCAGAAAGCGGGAAAATGCGTTTCGGGGGAGTTCGCAGTCGCGAAGGCCATGCCTTCGGGAAAAGTGCGGCTTCTGATTGTGGACGCGGCCGCGTCCGGTGCAACAAAAGACCGGTTCCGGATTGATTGCGAACACCACGGAATCGCTTACCTGGAGGCGGAGGAGATCGGGAGCGCGATCGGCAAACCGACGCGGATGATCATCGGCGTAACCGATGAAGGTTTTAAGAACATGATATTGAAAGCGGCTGAGCCGCATAACGAATAATTCGGGGGAATACAGAACATATGGCGAATATGAGTTTTTCAGAATCCATTAAGGAAGTCCATGCGGACATCGGCGCGCTGCTCCGTGAGCTGGCTTCTGCGCAGGAGGAGGTTTCCGACCTGATCAAACAGGTGTCGGACGCCGAACGGACCCTGCTGGATAAAGAAGCGAAAGAACGGAAAGAGCGTCAGGAACGGGAGCGCGAAGAGCGGTTCCGCTCCATGCTGGAGTCTCAGGACGATCTGGCGGTTCATGTCGGGGGCGAGGATGAAACGCCCGCGCAGGAGGAGCCGGAAGTGCCCTCCGAACCGGCGGAAGCGCCCGCGGAAGAGCCGAAGGCAGAGGAGAAGCCCGTACAGGAAACCGTTCCTGCGCAGGAAGCGGAGCCGGATGCCGCACCGGCGGCGCCCGCCGCTGCCGCAAAACCGGCCGCGAAGCCGGCGCCCGCGCCTGTTCAGAGACAGGACAGGAAAGGCTTCCAGCCCAGAGTGATTACGCGCGACGCGGCGCAGGGTCAGGATAAAAAAGGTCCGCAGCGCGTTCAGCGCGGGCCTCAGCCCGATATCAAGCGGGGCGGATCCGCCATGTCCGCTACCGTGATCCCCCAGAACGAGAAAGGACGTCAGGGCGGCAAGGATCAGCGCAACCGCAACAGTTACGATACCGAGAAAAAGGCAAAGAACAAGAAGGCGATGCAGCGTGAGGCCGGTCCGGACGCAAGGTCCTGGGATGACGAATCCCCGACGGGAAGCCGCCGTCCGAAACGGAACACCAAACAGCAGCCTGTTCATAAGCCGGAGCCGGTCGTGATCGAAAAGGCCGTCATTACGACGGAAATGATCACGGTCAAGGATCTTTCCGAGAAGATCGGAAAGCCGGTCACGGAAATCATCAAAAAGCTGTTCCTTCTGGATATTCTTGCGACCATCAATCAGGAAATCGATTTCGATACCTGCCAGCTGATCGCGTCGGAATACGGGATCGAGCTGGAGCAGAAGATCGCGAAGACCTACGAAGAAGTTCTGAGCGATTCTGTCGAGGATCAGGATAAGCCGGAGCAGCTGAAAACGCGTCCGCCGGTCGTTACGATCATGGGACACGTCGACCACGGCAAGACCTCTCTTCTGGACGCGATCCGCAAGAGCGCCATCACGGCGGGAGAAGCGGGCGGCATTACGCAGCACATCGGCGCGTATACCGTGACGCTGAACGGAAGACAGATCACGTTCATCGATACCCCGGGCCACGAAGCGTTTACTTCCATGCGTGCGCGCGGCGCCCAGGTGACGGATATCGTCATTCTGGTCGTTGCGGCTGACGACGGAATCATGCCCCAGACCGTTGAGGCGATCAACCACGCGAAAGCTGCCGGCGTACCGATCATCGTCGCCATCAACAAGATGGACCGCCCGGAAGCAGATCCGGAGCGTGTCAAGCAGCAGCTGACCGAGCATGAACTCGTGCCGGAAGAGTGGGGCGGCGAAACGATCTGCGTTCCCGTTTCCGCGAAAACGCAGATGGGTCTGGAAAACCTGCTCGAGATGGTGCTGCTGCAGGCGGACGTGCTGGAACTCAAGGCGAATCCCGACCGTATGGCAAAGGGAACGATCATCGAGGCAAGGCTCGACAAGGGCCGCGGCCCGATCGCCACGGTCCTCGTTCAGAACGGCACGCTGAAGAAGGGCGATACCATCGTTGCCGGTACGGCTTACGGCCGTGTCCGCGGCATGCTGGATGACAGAGGACGTTCGGTCAGCTCCGCCGGTCCGTCCATCCCGGTCGAGGTACTCGGATTCAACGAGGTTCCCGAGGCGGGAGACACGCTGATCGTTGCGGAAGCGGACAAGCTGACCAAACAGGTCGCCGAGGAGCGCAGGGAAAAAATCAAAGCGGCGCAGCTCAAGAATCTTTCCAAGGTATCTCTCGAAGACCTGTTCAAAAAGGTCGAGGAAGGCGAGCTGAAGACGCTGAATATTATCGTCAAGGCCGACGTGCAGGGCTCTGTGGAGGCCGTCAAGCAGGCGCTTGAAAAGCTCTCCAATGACGAGGTCCGCGTGAAGTGCATCCACGGCGCGGTCGGCGCGATCACAGGATCGGACATCATGTTCGCATCCACTTCGAATGCCATCGTCATCGGTTTCAACGTCCGTCCGGATGCCATCGCCCGCGCGGAAGCGGAGAAGGAGAAGGTCGACGTCCGTACCTACCGCGTCATCTACAACGCGATCGAGGATGTGGAGAACGCCATGAAGGGCATGTTCAAACCCGTCTTCCAGGAGGTCGATCTCGGTATGGCGGAAGTCAGGGAGACGTTCCGCGTTTCCGGTGTCGGCACGATCGCCGGCGCTTACGTCAAGAACGGCAAGATCCAGAGGAATGCCCAGGTCCGAGTGCTCCGCGACAACGTCGTCCTGCATGAGGGAAAGATCTCCTCTCTCAAACGATTCAAAGACGACGCGCGCGAGGTCATGGAGGGCTACGAGTGCGGTATCGGCATCGACGGGTTCAATGATCTTCAGGTCGGCGATATGATCGAAGCGTTCGTAATGGAAGAAGTCAAACGGTAAGGAAGAACTATGTCTGCAATACGAAGTGACAGAATCAACGAGGAAGTAAAAAAGACCCTTTCCGCTATCGTAAGGGAGATGAAGGATCCGAGAATCTCTCCCATGACCACGCTGACCGGCGCGGAAGTGACAAAGGATCTGAAATATGCAAAAATAAGCGTTTCCGTCTATGACAAGGACGACGCGGTGCGACAGGGCACCGTGGATGCGCTGAATCATGCTGCGGGCTTCATCGCGCATGAGCTCGGTCAGCGGATGCTGATCCGGAGAGTGCCTTCCCTGAAGTTCAGGCTGGACGATTCCATTGCATACAGCATCCATATCACCGAGATACTGAACAGCCTGGATATCAAAAAGGAAGCCGGCGCTGAAGGGGAAACGGAAGAGTAAGATGCTGAAGGAAGCCGCAGAGTTTATCCGCAGATATCAGGAGTTTATTCTGATCTCTCACATATCGCCGGACGGGGATACGCTTGGATCCAGTCTGGCGCTTTCGATTGCTCTGAAAAACGCCGGAAAAAAAGCGGAGATCGTGTGTGGGGATCCGGTTCCGGAGGCCTACCGGTTTCTGCCGGGGGCGTCTTCGATCCGAAAACCATCGGAAGTGCAGCCGACGGAAGCGGTGATTACCGTGGACTGCTCCACGCTTTCCCGGACCGGGGACAGCAAGAGACTGTTCGACTCGGCTAAGGAATCGCTCTGCATCGACCATCACCGGACGAACACCGGATTTGCGGACGTCAATTTTATCCGGCGGAAGGGTGCGGCGGGGGAACTCATCGTACTGCTTCTAAAGGAACTCGGCTATGGAATGGATCGTGAGATCGGGATGTGCCTGTACGCGGCGATCGCGACCGATACCGGCAACTTTTCCTATTCGGGCACGACGCCCGATACGTTCCGGGCGATGGCGGAGATACTGGAAACGGGCTTCGATCTGCCGGAAGTGAACCGGCTCCTGTTCAGGACGATCCCGCTCAGAAAAGTACGGCTTACCAACCTGGTCCTGGAGCGGATGCAGCTGTCCAGAAATAACGCTGTCGCGGTTTCCTATGCGGAGCTGAAGGATTTTGCTGCCTGCGGCGCAGGGGCGGAGGATTCCGACGGCATCATCGATTCCATGCGGGATATCGATACGGTGGAATGCGCGGCATTTCTCCGCGAAGCCGAGGACGGATCCATCCGCGTAAGTTTCCGGGCAAAGAGCAAAGTGGATATCAGCCTGATCGCGTCGGAGTACGACGGGGGCGGTCACAGACTGGCTGCCGGCTGCACGCTGAACATGAGTATGGAGGAAGCGTTCCGGCTCATGACTGAAAAGCTTCAGCAGGCATACGACGGGGCGGAGCGCTGATGGACGGATTTATCTGCGTATTAAAACCACCCGGTATGACATCCAACAACGCGGTGTATGACGTACGCCGCGTTTTCGGCGTAAAAAAGGTCGGTCATCTCGGTACGCTGGATCCCGGAGCGGCGGGCGTGCTTCCCGTCAGTATCGGCAGGGCAACGCGGCTTTTCGACTACCTGATCGAAAAAGAAAAGACGTATGTCTGCGAGATCCTGTTCGGGATCCGGACCGATACGCTCGACGTGTTCGGAAAAGTGACGGGACGCGATCCGGACAGGATGGTGACGGAGCAGGAGCTTTTATCGGTCCTTCCCGCCTTTACCGGAGAGATCTGGCAGACCGCGCCCGCCTATTCCGCGCTGAATGTCGACGGGGTCAAGATGTATAAACTGGCAAGAGCCGGGGGCGAAGTTCCGGAACGAAAACGCCTTATTTCGGTTCCGAAGATCGAACTGGTCCGGCAGATGGGAAAGAACCGCTTTCTTCTCCGCGTGACATGTTCCAAAGGAACGTACATCCGGAAACTCTGCGAGGATATCGGGGACCGGCTCGGGACCAGCGCCTGCATGGCGTTCCTGCTCAGGACCGGAACGGGGATGTTTCAGTCCGAACGCGGATATACGATACGGGAACTGGAAGAGATGAAACAGGAGGGGGCGCTTCAGTCCGCGCTCATTTCCTGCGAGGACGCGCTTTCCGGTTATGATATTCTTCAGTTGAAGAGTGATCGGCGGATCCCGACCATGAACGGCCTTGAGACGGACGTTCGCAAAAAGGACGGGATATACCGTATTTATTCCGACGGCTTTCTTGGACTCGGAGAGGTCAGGAACGGAAGAGCGAGACTCCTTGTGCATTTGTATTGATTAGAGGGATTATGGCTGAAAAAGAAAAAGCGGTGCTGGTGCTGGGCATGTTCGACGGCGTGCACGAGGGGCATAAGGCACTTGTGGAGCGGGCAAAACATCTTGCGATCGCACTGGACGCTTCCTGTAAGGCGTATACATTTTCCAATCACCCAGCGGAGCTGATCGGAAAGAGTGTCAAACTGCTCTGCACGGCGGAAGAACGGGAGTATCTGCTCAGAGACTGCGGCGCGGACAGCGTTTACATGGAACCCTTCACGGAAGAGCTGATGCATATGGCGCCCGAAGCGTTTGTCGACATGCTGCTTTCCAGATGGGACGTGCAGGGACTGGTGGCCGGTTTCAACTTTACCTTCGGGGACGGAGGCGCAGGGAACGCGGACACGCTGCAGACTTTCGGACAGAAAAAAGGATTTATCGTGCGGATTCTTCCCCCGGTCACGATCGACGGGGAAACGGTATCCAGTACCGGCATCCGCAGAAAGCTTGACGATGGCGACATCATGAGCGCCGCGAGAGCGCTGGGGAGATGTTACACGATCTCAGGCAGAACGGAGCGGGACGGCGGAGGGATCCTCCGGATCCGCCCGGAAGCTTCGATCGTGATTCCAGGGGAAGGTCTTTACCGGACTCAGATTCTTTCGGAGAAAGGGACATTCGACGCGATCACAAAGACGTTTCCGAAAGACGGCGTCGCCGAATGCATGATTTCCGGCGACATTGAAACGGCGGAAGGATCGGATGCGATGATCGTGTTCCGCACCGCCTATTGAAGAAGACAGAATCAGTACGAAAGGAAAACGGAACAATGCAGGAAAAAGTCAGACAGTACAAGGAATACCTGAAAAAGGCGGACGCGTTTGCGCATGCGGTCGGCGTACTGAATTACGATTTTGAAACCGTGATGCCGAAGGGCGCCGCGGATCATTTCGCCAAAACGATGGGAACGCTCTCCGAAGAGATGTACAAGATGGAGACCGCTCCGGAACTAAAGGCGCTTGTGGCGGAACTGTATGAAAACAGGGAGAATCTGGACGAGATCACAAGACGCGAGGTGGAGGAGCACCGGGAACAGATCGCCCGGATCGACTGCATCCCCATGGAGGAATATGTGGCGTACTCCGAGCTGCAGTCCATGGCTTCCGCGGTTTGGCACCGCGCGAAGGTGGAGAACGACTATGAATCCTTCAAGCCCTATCTTCAGAAGATCGTGGATTTTCAGAGAAAGTTCGCGCTCTATTACGCGCCCGACAAGGATCCGTACGACACGCTACTCGATCAGTATGAAAAAGGTCTGAACAAGGAGACGCTGGACGCGTTCTTCGAAAAGCTTCTGAAAGCGTTCCGACCGATGGTCGAGAAGACGTCCGCCGCGAGAGACACGGTCAGGGATGATTTTCTTTCCAGAAACTGTCCGGTCGAGATCCAGCGCAAGCTGTCCGATTACATCATGGACGTGATGTGCATCGATAAAAATTACTGCGTTCTCGGAGAGGTGGAGCATCCGTTCACCACGAATTTCTCCAAGCATGATGTCAGGATCACCACGCACTACCATGAGGATTCGGTTGCCAGTTCCTTCTGTTCCGTCGTGCATGAAGGCGGTCACGCGCTGTATGAACTGCATACCGGCGACGAACTGATGGGGTCCCCGCTCGCGTCGGGAACCAGCATGGGCATCCATGAGTCCCAGTCCAGACTGTTCGAGAACATCATCGGACGCAGCGAGGGCTTTATCGGCGCCGTATTCCCGAAGATCAAAGAGCTGTTCCCAGAGCAGATGAGGGACGTGACCGCGGAGGAATTCTACCGCGCGGTGAACAAGAGCGTTCCATCCCTGATCCGTACGGAAGCCGATGAACTGACATACTGCTTCCACATCATGATCCGGTACGAGCTTGAAAAACGTCTGATCGGGGGCAGCCTGACCGTGGATGATCTTCCCGCGGAATGGAACCGCCTTTACAGGGAGTATCTCGGGATCGAGGTACCGAACGATACGAAGGGCGTTCTGCAGGACAGCCACTGGTCCGGTGGCATGATCGGGTATTTTCCGAGCTATGCGATCGGTTCCGCCTACGGCGCGCAGATCATCGCGTCCATGAAGAAGGATTTCGACGTGGACGGAGCAGTGAAAAAAGGTGAGCTCAGGCCTGTGATCGAATGGCTGACGGATAAGATCTGGAAATACGGCATGCTCAAGAAACCGCACGAGATCATCCTGAATGCGTGCGGCGCGGAGTTCGACCCGCAGTATTATATCGACTACATTACTGAAAAGATGAATACTATTTATGGATTTTAAAAGCAGAAACCATTGAAGACATTGGGTGAACTGTAGACCGAAATACATGATTTCGGTCTTTTTTTGATAATATCGGGATGCATTATGCATAAACGAAAGGCTGTGTGGATATGATGATAGTCTTTTCAGACCGAATCTGCGAGGTGAAAAAGCCATATTAAAAAAATGAACAGTTTTTGTTCATCGACGGTTTAGATACGGCCTTTTGCCATGACGGTCTCTGTATCTTAATTTGCACCTACCATTATAACAAGTTTTTATGATTATAATGAACGTACTTTATCCGCTTTTTAGCTTAGGACCTGAATCAAAACATGCAAACTGCTGTGTTAAGAAGCGAGAGCGCAGAGATTATTGTCAAGACTGAACACCAGTTTGAAATCTTGTTATCTAAATCAATAATCGAGAAGGGAATTAAGAAGAGCATAAAAAACGGCATAGAATAACGCGGATGTACTCCCTGAACAGGTGACGAGCCTACCGGTGTCCAATTGATGTACATGCTAATGCATATTGTCAATTGCATTATCATATAACCGATAATACAAAAAAGAACTATATTCTTGATGTTCGATTTATTAGAAGATCGTGGCCGATCCTGCGCTAAAACAGCGCCAAGAACTGGAAAAAGCGCATAAAAATTTGCTAAAGAATCAAATGCGGTTTCGGATGTTTCTCTTTGGTGAAAAACTCTTTCAAATAGATTTCCGAGGAAATCTCCGCCAATGACTTTTAATGCATGGATGGGATGACTAATCATAAAACGGATCTGTGCGAGCATATCCACTCCCGGAGGGGTGTCTCCGAGACTGCCTCGGTATCTCAGTAATGCGTATATTTGCAAAGCTACACTGATTCCGACGCAGATTGAAATTGCTGCGATTACTCTATTTTTGTTTTCATATCGATCTTTCGGTATGAAAAAGACTAATAGAAGAATCAGTATATAGCCGCAATATTTGATGGAGGCAATAATCAAAGCCGATATTGCTAAAAGGAGGATATCTGAACGTTTTATTGCCGTCTCGTGTACCTCATCAAGGCAGTAATGGAGACATATGGAAACATACAGAAGGCAGCATGAAATCAAAACAAGATCTGGCTGAATAACTCCATAAAGCAAGACTGTCCCTCCAGACAGCGCTACCAGAAAAACAACGGAACGCAGGGTTTCTGTTCGTTTTAATGCAAGATAACATACGCCGATGAAAAAAAGATAATAGAATAATCTTCCAGACAACACAATGCCAAAGAGAGGAAATCTCAGCAATCTTGCAATGGCGATTCCCACAGCGCCTGGAATATACTCAATAAACAGGTAGGATGCAGAACGTATTCTAGGAAACTCTACATTTTCGGTAACTTGCTTGAACCAAATCGGGTTATCGAATATTGTAGTCAGATTCCATTTTTCTCTTTCCGCATAAACGGTATATCCTTTTGGGACGATTATGCCGGTTTCTGACGGGAAAAGCTTGCCTAAAGATAATTCATATGAACGGAAAAAGTGATATTCTTCGTCAATACTACGGGCAAATGGACGTAAAACTATAAAAAAAATGCCTAGTAATAAGGAAATAATAAGAAAGTTCCGGACAAATGAGTCATTAAACAACAACACTGCAATAAATGATGTGCATATCAAAACAACCAATAAAATATTACTATATAATGCCCCGGGACCATCTTCTGAAATAGAAAGTATAGGGGATTCGGATAGAACCATCAAAGCCCAGAAAAAAGCAAAAATGATTAGTGATATGATTTTGTTTTTTTGAATAATACTCATTCTTTGTTTAGTATACTAGTAAAAAGAAACGCATACAAGATGATGTTTTTTTACTCATATATGTTGTGATACTTCACTATTGCTATAGGATACTACTTGATAACAATATATAATAATTGTTATTGCGTTTTTGAAAAGCCGGTGTTATAATTCCAGAGTTAAACCGCTCACATAGTTTGGCGACACTCCGACGCTCTACTCTGTCCGCGGGGTTATAAAAAAATGGAGGATAAAATCATGACGAAACAGGAAATCATCGAAACCTACGCGCTTCATGAAGGCGATACGGGTTCCCCCGAAGTGCAGATCGCGCTTTTGACGGACCGGATCAATCACCTGAATGAACATCTGAGAGTCCATGCAAAGGACCATCACTCTCGCCGCGGCCTTCTGAAGATGGTCGGTCAGCGCAGAGGCATGCTCAACTATCTCAAGGAAAAGGATATTGAGCGTTACAGAGCGATCGTAGCGAAGCTGAACCTGAGAAAGTAAAGAAAACGGCGGGGTTTTTTCCCGCCTTTTCTTTTTTTGCGCCTTTCGCAGGCTTTTGATTGCCTGCGCTGATTTTGGTTGTAATTAAAATAGAGATAAATAGAAAAAAGAAGGAGCATGAGAATGCAAGACAGAAAATTTGAAATGCAGATTGGCGGCCGCACGCTTATCGTGGAGACCGGCAAGTACGCACAGCAGGCGGGCGGATCCTGCCTGGTACGGTGTGGCGGCACGGCGGTGCTTGTCTGCGCAACAGTCGCAAAGACAGCGCGTGAAGGTGTGGATTTCCTTCCGCTGTCCGTAGAGTTTGAAGAGAAACTGTATTCCGTCGGAAAGATTCCTGGCGGATTCATCAAAAGGGAAGGGCGTCCGAGCGACAAAGCGATCCTGACGTCAAGACTGATCGACCGTCCGATCCGTCCGCTTTTCCCGAAGGGCTTTTACAATGACGTCCAGGTCATTGCGACCGTCCTCTCCGTGGAGCAGGACGTACAGCCCGAGATCCTCGCCATGATCGGTTCTTCTGTTGCGCTGTCCATTTCCGACGCGCCGTTCATGGGACCGACGGGTTCCGTAGCGGTCGGCATGATCGATGGGGAATACATCCTTAACCCGGATGTCGCGCAGCGCGAGGCGAGCCGCCTTACCCTGACGGTAGCGGGAACCAGAGACGCGGTCATGATGGTCGAAGCGGGCGCGCAGGAGATCTCCGAGGAGGAGATGCTCGGTGCTATCCTCTTCGCACATGAGGAGATCAAGAAGATCGTTGCGTTCATCGACGGCATTCAGGCGGAGATCGGCAAGGAAAAACGCCCGGTCGAAGTCTACCAGCCGGACGAGACGATCGATGCGAAGGTGCGTGAGGCGGCAACGGAGAAAGTCCGCTGGTCGCTCGATACGTTCGACCGTTATGAGCGGGAGGCAAGAACCGAGCAGGTCAACCAGGAGATCCAGGAGATGTTTGCCGAGGAGTTCCCGGAGGGATCCAAGGACATCGCAGCGGTTCTGTACAACATCCAGAAAGAGATCGTCCGCGACAAGATCATCAATCACGAGATCCGTCCGGACGGACGCAAATATACCGAGATCAGACCGATCTGGTCTGAAGTCGGCCTTCTGGAACGTACCCACGGCAGCGCGGTCTTCACCCGCGGTCAGACCCAGGTCATGACGATTGCCACCCTGGGTACCATCGCCGAGGCGCAGATCCTCGACGGTATCGGGACGGAGGAGTCCAAGCGCTATATGCATCAGTACAACATGCCGCCGTATAGTACGGGCGAGACCCGTCCCGTACGCAGCCCTGGCCGCCGCGAGATCGGTCACGGCGCTCTCGCAGAGCGCGCCCTTCTGCCGGTGCTTCCCTCTGAGGAGGAGTTCCCCTACTGCATGCGTCTCGTCAGCGAGGTCATCAGCTCGAACGGTTCCACCTCCCAGGCTTCCATCTGCGCCAGCACGCTGGCTCTGATGGACGCGGGCGTTCCGATCAAGAAGCCGGTCGCAGGCGTTGCGATGGGTCTGATCAAGGACACGACCAACGGCAATATCGCCATCATGACGGATATCCAGGGACTCGAGGACTTCCTGGGCGACATGGATTTCAAGGTCGCCGGCACGAGAGACGGTATTACCGCGATCCAGATGGATATCAAAATCAAGGGGATCGACAGAGAGATCCTGACCAGAGCGCTGGAACAGGCGCGTCAGGGCAGACTGTTCATCCTTGACCGTATGGCCGAAACGCTGGCAGAGCCCAGAGAGAACCTGTCTCCGTACGCTCCGAGGATCATCTCGTTCAGCATCAATCCGGACAAGATCCGTGAAGTTATCGGCACAGGCGGCAAGGTCATCAACAAGATCATCGCGGACACCGGCGTCAAGATCGATATCGACGACGACGGCACCGTGTTCATCGCATCCACGGACGAAGCGTCCGCCGCAGAGGCCAAGCGCATCATTGACGGCATCGTGAAGGACATTGAAGTCGGCGACGTCATTTACGGAACGGTAGTCGGGATCAAAGACTTCGGTGCGTTCGTCAACCTCAAGCCCGGCACGGACGGCCTTCTCCATATCTCCCGCATCGCCAAGGAGCGTATCGCGAAAGTCGAAGACGTTCTGAATCTCGGCGATCAGGTTCTTGTACGCGTCATCGATATCGACGCGAAGACCGGAAAGATCAGCCTGACAAGGAAGGATCTGCTTCCGGACGAGAAGAACAAATAAGAGCGGAAAGGTTCATTCAGGGCGCAGCGAAGTGCTGCGCCCTGTTTTCAAACGGGAATGATCAGAAAACGCAGACTGAAAAACGGAATCAGGGTCGTTTCGGAACGGATGGCGCACGCACGTTCCGTCTCCGTCGGCGTCTGGGCTCTGTCCGGGACCGTATCGGAAACCGATGAGGAATCAGGCGCGTCCCATTTTACGGAACACATGCTTTTCAAGGGCACGGAAACGCGCAGCGCGCAGGACATCGCCCGCGAGATGGACGCCATCGGAGGGAATCTGAACGCGTTCACTTCGAAAGAGGGGACCTGTTTCTACGCGGACGTTCCAGCAGAACATCTTCAGAAGGCGTGCGAGGTGCTTTCGGACATCATTCTGAACAGCGCGTTCGATCCGGAGGAATTCGCGAGGGAAAAGAACGTGGTCATGGAGGAGATCCTCATGAGCAACGATCTTCCGGAAGATGTTTCGGAAGAAGAAGCGTGCAGGATCTTTTTCATGGGCGACAGGCTGGGCAAGCCCGTGCTGGGCACAAGGGAAAGCGTGGACGCCATGACCGCCGAAGGTCTCAGGGAATACTGGAAAAGGAGGTACGTTCCTCAGAATCTGGTCGTTTCCTGCGCGGGACGCTTCGACCCGGAAGAATTTGCCGAGCTTGCGGAGCGCTGTTTCGGAAGCGCGGCCGCGGGACCGTCTGAACCGGTTTCCCCGAACGCTTATCCCGGCGGAAGGAGGGTTTCCTTTATCCGCAGGAACACGGAACAGGTTTACATTACGTTCTGCATGCCGGGATTTGCGTCGATGACGCCGGAAAGCTATGCGCTCTGCGTGCTGTCAAACGCGATCGGCGGGAATCTGAGCGCCAGACTGTTCCAGGTGATCCGGGAGCAGAGAGGACTTGCCTATACCGTCGGTTCCAGCCCGAAACCTTCCACGACGACCGGGAGTTTTGAGGTATATGCCGGTACGGATGAGAGCCGTGCAGCGGAAGTGACGAGACTCATGGCGGACGAACTGCGGGACATCCGGAGAAACGGTATCTCACGCGAGGAGTTTCTCCGCGGGAAAGAACAGGCGAGGGGAAGTTTCATCCTGGATATGGAATCACCGCACGCCCATATGGAGACCATAGGCCGTTCGGCACTGTTACAAAAACGTGAATATACTGAGGCGCAGATTCTCGGGAAGATGGATTGTGTTACAATAGAACAGGTGGAGGCTGTCATTCCGATCGTTCTGGATGAGGCAAACCTCTGCGCCGCTTTTGCCGGCCGGGTCGGCAAGGCAAGGCGGGAACTGAGAAACGCGCTTGGCATGTAAAGAAGGAAACGGATCCGGAGAGGACGCATGGCACGGAGAAAAAGAAGAAGATTCAGGCTGAATCCGAGATTTTTCATTATCATAGGTGTTCTTTTCGCTGTCGTGGTCGCGGCTGTGTATTTGCTGCGCCACAGGACGAGATCCGGATCGCTGTCCTTTGACAGCATTTCCATGGAAAGAAAAGTGGCAGGCGCCATCATCCGCGAGGAGACCGCGGTCAGCACGGACCGTTACGAAAAGATCAATTTCCATGTGATCGAAGGGGACATGATCGCCAATAACGCGCTGATCGCCACCGTGTACCGGATGGGATATCAGGACGAGTCCATGATCACGATCCTGAATCTGGAAAAGGAGATCTATCAGTATCAGGCGCAGCAGGTAGGATCCGCCGACGCCACGCTGAACGATATCAACTCCAGGATCACGGCCGTGGAGGAGCTGATCCGCGACGTCGCCCGCCAGGACAGCAACCAGGACGATCTTGTGCTTGAGCAGCAGCTGCGCTCTCTCCAGCAGGAAAGAAGCAACTACCTGTACGCTACAGTGCCAGTCGATACCTATCTCCAGGGGCTGATCACCCAGCTGAACGACCAGAAGGCGACGATCAGCAACTGGACGCGCGATATCATCAATACGGCGGGAAGTGGCATCATCAGCTTTTATTTTGACGGATACGAGGATGTTCTTTCCAGCTCCAAACTGGGTACGGTCAATGTTTCTCTGATCAGAAACGTCGTTCGCGGTCTGAATACATCGAAGGCTTCGACGAGTTCTTCGAAAGCCCTGCTGTACCGGCTGGTCTCTCCCAATCATTTCTATTTGGCGTTTGCGACCGACATAGACGATCCGTTCCGCGTCACGGAAGGGGAGAGCTACTACGTAACGTTTGACGATTATTCGGATACCGTCTATCAGGTTACCGCGAAGGCACCGATCGTGTTCGCCATTGAACCGACGAGCGAGGAAGAGGAAACCTCCACATCCGGCCAGGGTGTCGTCAATATTCTGGAATTCTATACGGACATCGGAAGCTTTTCGGGAATCCGGACCGTCAACGCGACGATCTCAAAAGCCGCGCAGGGGCTGAAACTCGACAAGGAGCTCATCACGATCGAAAACGGGATTCCGTATGTGTACATCAAGAACGGGGACGCGCTGATGCGCGTCGAGGTGAATGTGCTGTCGGAGGATGAAAAATACTGCGTGATCCGTGAAAGCGGCGGCACTTCGATACTGAATCAGGGACAGAAGGTTATCAAACCATGAGCATTGCCGAGAACATCGCGGTAGTCCGCGAATCGATAGAAAACAGCTGCATCCGCGCCGGCAGGGATCCGCGCGAGGTTCTGCTGCTCGCGGTATCCAAATACGTGGATACGGAACGGATCGCGGAGGCGGTCGCGGCCGGGCAGAAGGCGTTCGGAGAGAACCATGCCCAGGAAATCAGGGAAAAGTTAACTTTTTTTAAACAGCATTTTTGCCAGGTTCATTTCATTGGACAACTACAGACGAATAAGATAAAATACGTCTGTGGCGAAACCGACCTCATCCATTCGGTCGATCGGTTCCCTCTTGCGGAGCAGATCAGCAGGCGCGCCGTTGTCAAAGGGTGCGTCCAGGACATCCTGATTCAGGTGAATATCGGAGATGAACCGCAAAAAGGCGGTGTTGACGCAGACGATCTGCTTCAGCTGGTCGAACAGTCCGCTTCTCTTGAGGCGCTTCGGATCAGAGGACTGATGTGCGTTCCGCCGGATTGCGGTCACGACGAGGTCAGGGCATATTTCCGGAAAATGAGGTCACTGTTCGAAAGGACGGCTGCCGCGTTTCCGGAGCTGCCGATCGACACGCTGTCCATGGGCATGTCCCACGACTACGACGTTGCCGTGGAGGAAGGCGCCACGATCGTCCGAGTAGGAACGGCGATTTTCGGGGCGCGTGACAGAAAGTAATCCGCCGGCGGGTGCCGGCTTTGCATGTTTGACACAACGGAGGCGCAATACATGGCAGGACTCTATTCAAAGTTTCTTGATTTTATCGGAATTGAAGAATCGGACGAACCGGAAGATCAGGGATATTACGATCAGGATGATCGGTACGGCAACAACGACCGGTCATACGGACGCGATTACGGCAGGGATAACGACCGGACAAGAGATCGCGACCGTGACAGGGACCGCGATCGCGACAGAGACCGCGACCGCGACCGTGACAATCCCGTGACGTTCTCCGGCAGAGAAAAGCCGTCGAAAAACGTGAAGAGCACGGCAAACGCGCAGTCCGGCATCGGCAATCTTCCCATTAACGGCGGACAGAAGATGATCGTGTATCATCCGGTCAGTTATGAGGATACGCAGAGCATTATCGACAACCTCCGCAACCGCAAGCCCGTTATCGTCAACATGGAGGAACTGGAAGTCGATACCGCACAGCGGATTCTGGACTTTCTTTCCGGCGCCGTATACGCGCTGGACGGAACGATGTGCAAGATATCGAGAAACATTTTCGTTGTCGCTCCCCTGAACTATGACGTGGTCGGGAACGGCGACGACGAAGAATGGGACATGTAACGGAATCAGGACAAATCAGACAGGTCAGGCACACAGAGACGTGTGCCTTTTTTTGAAAGGTGAAAGACCGTGACAGTCAAGGATATTCTGGATAAAAAGTTCGGCAGAAGTTTCTTCGGATATGACCCGCAGCAGGTGGACGGATTTCTGGACGATATCATCGACAAGATGGAAGCGCTTGACCGCGAACGTCAGGAAATGCTCACCGCAATGGAGTATCTGCTGAAGGAGATCGAACGGTACGAGAGCAGCGATGCCCCGGAACAGCAGAAGGAGAGGGGAAAGAACAGACAGCGGAGCGAATCCGAGCTGAACATGTTCCGGAATCCCCGAAAGCGGACGGCGGAGGAAGAAAGCTCCGGGAAGCGTGAAGCGGAGCCGCCTGCTCCGGCGGAAAAGAAGGAAACGCCCGGGAAGCCTTCGTTCCTGATCCTTCCGGAGGAAACCAACCGGGAGGCGGACATGAAGGAGGAAGAGCACGGGGAAGAATCCCTGATCGATCAGCTTCTGAGGGAATATCCCCCGGAGGCGGGCAACGGAGGGGATGAACGATGATCTACGGGATCATGCAGCCGTATTTTTTCCCGTATCTCGGTTATTTTTCCCTGATCAGGCATGCGGACAGATTTATCTTTTTCGATACGCCGCAGTATATTGAGCATGGATGGGTCAACCGCAACCGTGTTCTGAAACAGGACGGGAGCACGATGTACATTACGGTCCCGATCAAAAAAACGGCGCGCGAAACGCCGATCAGGGAAATCGAGATCAGCGGGACCGACTGGACGGAAAAGATATTCGGACAGCTGACGGCATATAAAAAACGTGCGCCGCGCTACAGAGAAACGGTCGATTTTCTCCGCGAGGTGCTTCCTGCCAGGGAAGGCGAATCGCTTTCCGAGCTCAACATCAGGACGACTGAGGCGGTGTGCGCTTATATCGGACTGGAACGCCCGTTTGACGTGTTCTCGCAAATGGAGCTTCGAATCGATCCGGTAAGGGAACCGGACGAGTGGGCACTGAATATTACCAAGGCACTGGGCGGGGATGTCTACGTGAACCCGCCGGGCGGGATGTCGTTCTTTGACCCCCGCAAATATGCTGCTGCCGGGATCGATCTGCAGTTTCTCCAGTCCAATCTTCCGACCTATGTGCAGCGGATCGGACGGTTTGAACCCGGGCTTTCCGTGATCGATATGATGATGTTCTGCTCCCCGGACGAGATCCTCGATATGACGGGAGATTACAGGATCCTCAGGAAAGAGCCGTGAGAACGGGGCTGACAATTTCTTGTTCCCATCACGTCACATTCCATACATTTACTTTGCGGATTCCCGCTGATATAATGATTACAATGAATAACTAGGAGGTAGAACCATGGAAGAACTCAACCAGGAAGCAATCAACCAGGAAGAACCTGTTGAAGATGGCGGAAAAATAGTTTTTGCCAATGATGTTATAGCTACCATCGCGGCTTTGGCCGCTGCGGACGTAGAGGGTGTTGCCGGAATGAGCGGAACCATGGCCGAAGGTCTGTCCGAACTGTTCGGCAAGAAGAATCTGACCAAGGGCGTCCGTGTGGAAACGGCGGACAATCAGGTGAAAGTGGTTGCCTGCGTCAACATTTATTACGGGTACAAGATCCAGGAAGTCTGCAAGACGCTGCAGAAAGCCATCAAGGACGCTATCGAGACGATGACCGGACTGCCGGTTGTTTCCGTGGACGCGTATGTGCAGTCCGTGGTGTTTGAGCAGCCGAAGGCAGAAGAGCCGGTCCCCGAGGAGCCCGAAGCGCCCGAGGCGGAAGTGGTAGAGCCGGAAGAGAACTGATTTTCCGGTCGCGGATAAAACATACGGCGGTTTTTTCAAACCGCCTTATCTTTGTAATGAGGGGGACTGACCCGTGAGATGGAAACTGCTTGAAAAAATAAGCGCGGGCGTGCTGAGCGTGATCAGCGGCCTGGCGGCGCTGGGTGCGATCCTCGCAGCGCTGCATGTGATACCTGCTGATACGACTTCCTGGCTGACAGCGAAGATTTTCGCTTCTGACGCCGGAAGATGGATCGCTGCGGGTCTCGGACTGCTCGTCCTGCTTTCCATTGCGGGGCTGGTCGTCAGGGCTGTTCATATGAGCAGACTTCAGGCGCGGTCCGCGAAGATCGGTTCGGATGAGAGCGGAAGCATGTTCATCACCGTAGACGCGCTGGAACGCATGATCCGTTCGGTCTGCAAGCGCGAGGACGATGTGAAGAAATGTTCCGTTCAGGTCGATCCGTCCGAGAACGGCATTTCGTCCACTGTTCGTATCTCTGTTCCGCCGGAAACGGATCTGTCCGCATTTGCCCCCGCGCTGATGAGCAAGATCCGTACCGCTGTGAGCAACGTGACCGGCTTGCGGGTCATGGATGTTAAGCTGCTGATCGACCAGGCAAAACCTGCGGCAAAATAAGAAAGATTGGAGTATCGGAGAAAACTATGGATAAATTCAAGGCATTTGTAAAGGAACATCTGTGGGCAACGATTCTGGTTGTCGCGGGTATCGTTCTGACGATTCTCCTGCTGACCATCGGCTTTTTCAAGACGCTGCTTCTTGCCGCGATTGTTGCCGCGTGCCTGTTCATCGGCAACAAGCTGGACAAGAACGGAACCGATAACGTGAAGGAATCGGTTGAAAAAATCTTCAGCAAAAAGGACGAGGACAGCAAATGAACCGCACGCTCGCCCGGGAAGTCGCGATGAAACTGGTTTATTCCCGTCTCGTCGGCGGCAATGACACGCAGGACGCAATTCTTGAAAAATCAGAGATCACAGAACCACTTACCGAGCAGGATTCCAGATTCGCGGAGCAGCTGGTTCTCGGCGTGACGGAACACGCAGAAGAACTGGACGAGGTGATCAGCGCGCATGCGATCGGATGGTCTATCGGCAGAATCGACAAGGTGGATCTGGCCATTCTGCGGATCGCTGCCTATGAGATCCGTTATCTTGACGAGATCCCGGTTGGCGCATCCATCAATGAAGCGGTAAAACTGGCCAAACAGTTCGGCGGAGATCATTCCTATTCCTTTATCAACGGAATACTCGGTTCTCTGGCGAAAGAACAAAACTGACAGCACATGGACAACCTGTATATCGGAATCGATACAAGCTGCTACACGACTTCGGTGGCTTGCATAAATCATGGGAGCATCGTCTTGGATGAAAGGACGGTGCTTTCTGTACCTTCAGGTGCCCGTGGCCTGCGCCAGTCCGATATGTTGTTCCAGCATAACCGGAATCTGCCGGCTCTTCTTGAAAAGCTGTTCGGAGTGATCGATCCGTCAGAGATCGAAGGGATCGGCGTGACCGAATGCCCGACTTCCGTGCCCGGTTCCTACATGCCTGCTTTTCTTGCGGGCGTTCTTGCTGCGGAATCCGTCGCACTGTCCAGAGGCGTGCCCCTGTTCAGAGGCACCCATCAGCAGATGCATATCCGCGCGGCGATGAAAGGGAACGATACACTGAAGGACGAGGAACGCTTTCTTGCGTTCCACCTTTCCGGCGGAACGACGGATCTTCTTGCGGTGAAAATCGACGGAGGACAGGTTGGCATGATTACGAGGATCGGATGGAGCGGAGACCTGCATGCCGGCCAGGTGGTCGACAGGACAGGCGTGATGCTCGGCTGCCCGTTTCCGTGCGGACCTCATCTGGAGAAGCTCGCGCTGGCAGCGTCCGCTCGGGACATCCGGATTCCGTCCAGCGTGCGGGGAAACGACTGCTCCCTTTCCGGAGCGGAGACGATGGCGAAAAGGATGATCGAATCCGGCGGGGACCGGACGGAGATCGCGTACGCCGTATACGACTGCATCGCGCGCACGGTAGCGAAGATGGCGAAAAACGCATCGGAAGAAACCGGCTGCGGAAAGATCCTGTTCGCCGGAGGCGTTTCATCGAGCGGTCTGCTGCGGAAGATGCTTTGTGACAGGATCGGGGGCGGAGCGGAGCTCTTTTTCGGCGCTCCGGAGCTGTCAACGGACAACGCGGTCGGTATCGCGCTGATGGCGGAGGATAATCGATGCAGCAGCCAGAAATGATTTTCAGCGTATCGGAACTGAACGAATATGTCTCTGCCCTGCTGTCGGCGGATCCGAATCTGAGATCGGTCCGGGTGAGAGGTGAGATCAGCGGATTCAAACGGCACAGTTCCGGACATCTGTATTTTTCTCTGAAGGACGCGAACGCCGTCGTGCAGTGCGTCATGTTCCGCCAGTACGCGATCCGGATGTCATTCCGTCCGGAGGACGGGCAGCAGGTCACGGTGTCCGGCGCCGCTTCCATCTATACGCGGGACGGCAAGTTCCAGATCTACGTGCAGGAAATGGAAAGCGCCGGGAGAGGAGACCTTTACGCACGCTTCATGAAAATGAAGGAGGACCTTGAGAAAGAGGGCCTTTTTGACGAATCACACAAAAAACCGATCCCGTTTCTGCCCGGATGCGTCGGCATCGTGACATCCGGGACAGGCGCCGCCCTGCAGGATATTCTGCAGATCATCGGGCGCCGATTTCCGACCATGAATCTGGTTCTGTGCCCCGTCCGGGTGCAGGGGGAAGGAGCGGCGCAGGAAATTGCGGATGCGGTATCCGAAATGAATCGGCTTCACGCCGCCGACGTTCTGATCGTCGGAAGAGGCGGAGGGAGCATCGAGGATCTGTGGGCGTTCAACGAACCGGTCGTCGCGCGCGCGATCTACGAAAGCGGGATACCGGTCATCAGCGCGGTCGGTCATGAAACGGATTTCACGATTGCGGATTTCACCGCGGATCTCAGGGCGCCGACGCCTTCCGCCGCAGCGGAGCTCGCCGTGCCGGAACTGGGAAAGATTCGTCTGGTTCTGGACCGCGACCGGGAGAGACTGGACGGGATACTTGGGAAAGATCTTTCGAGACGAAGAGACAAGCTCGGCCTTCTGATTCGTTCGCCGGGATTCATGCACGCGCAGATGCGCGTTTCCGAGGAGAGGACAAGACTGGATGCCGCTGCGGAAAGAATGCTCCGCGGGATGAATGAAAAAGCGGTTTCGGAACGTCACAGGCTCGAAAGAATGCATGACAGGATAGGAGCGCTGTCGGTGCAGTCGGTACTCGACCGCGGGTTTACGATGATCTGCGCACCGGACGGACATCCTGTCAAAAGCGTGAAGGAACTGTCCGCGGGAGACACGGTCGGGGTTAGATTCCGCGACGGGACCGCGGACGCGGAGATCAGAACGATCCGGAGGAATGATTGATGGAACAGGAACAGATGACTTTTGAACAGAAGATGGAACGGCTCGAGAACGTGGTGAGGAAGCTGGAAAGCGGAACGGGTTCGCTGGATGAGATGATTTCCCTTTATGAAGAGGGAATGCGTCTTCATGAAGCGTGCTCCAAGCAGCTGGACGAATACGAAGGTAAGCTTCAGAAACTTTCTGCGGTGAAAGCGGACGCGTAGGAAACGGCATTCCAAAATCTGAAAAAGGAGCGTGCCGGCACCGTGATCAAACCCGTGCCGGCCGGCAGAGATATGGCTTTTAAGGAAAAATGGAGTTACTATCAGACGCTGACGGAGAGCATGCTTCGCGTGCTGGCGGATCAGAGCGATACGCCTCAGCTTCTGTATGACAGCATGACGTACAGCCTATTCGCGGGCGGAAAACGCCTGAGACCGGCGCTTTGCCTCTCGACTAGCGAAATGCTGGACGGAACGGCAACAGACGCGTTGAAAGCAGCATGCGCGCTCGAAATGATCCATACCTATTCGCTGATCCACGACGATCTTCCGGCGATGGACAACGACGACATGCGCCGCGGCAAACCCAGCTGCCACAAGGCGTTCGGCGAAGCGAACGCAATCCTTGCCGGCGACGGGCTTCTTACCCTTGCCTGCCTGACACTGGCTCAGAGCAACAATCTGAAAGTGATCAACTGCGTGATGAGAGGCGCTCTTGATATGGTTTCCGGACAGTCGCTGGACCTCAACGGCAAGCAGGATGCAGAAACACTGTTCGCGATTCACGAAAAGAAGACCGGTGCGCTGATTCGTGCTTCCGTTCTGGCGGGGGCCTATTCTGCGGGGGCGAACCAGAGACAGGTACAGCTGCTTGCGGAGTTCGCGGAGCATTTCGGCATGCTGTTTCAGATCACGGACGATATTTTGGATGTGACCGGATCACCCGAGTTGCTTGGAAAGACGCCCGGGAAGGACAGAACGGAGAATAAAGTCACATTCGTGACGCTGTACGGAATGGACGTCGCACTGGTGGAAGCTTCCCATGCGGCGGATGCTGCGTTGGAATCCCTTCAGGAAATAAAACTGGACAGTTCATTTCTGGAAGAATTGACTCGCTTTACACTGAACAGAAGCTGGTAATTCATACGGAGGACTGAGAGAGGAAAGCAGATGAAAGAGTTTTTCAAAAAGTTTTTTGATATCAAGTTCTGGAAGTTCATCCTGGTCGGGATCGCGAATACGCTGTTTGGGTCCGCAATTATGTTTCTGTTCTATAACGCGTTCCATTTCAGCTATTGGGTGTCGTCCGCGGCGAACTACGTATTCGGAAGCATTCTGAGCTATTTTCTGAACAAGCACTTTACTTTCCGCAAAAAGGGTGATACATTGAAGTCTGTTTTGCGGTTTACGGTAAACATTCTCCTCTGCTATTTGCTAGCGTATGGTATTGCAAAACCCCTGATTGCAAGACTTTTGAGCACGTCGACGATCAGTATTCAGGAGAATGTGGCAATGCTTGCGGGTATGGTCCTGTTTGTCGCGTTCAACTATATCGGACAGCGCTTTTTCGTCTTCCGTGACAAGGAGGAAACGCCCGTTCCGGAAACGGAAGAGCGGAAGGACGATCAGGGCATTTAATTGGAATGAAACCGGCTCGGCAGAGCTTGCCACTTGAGAACCAAAACCGGTTATGATATAATTATTTTTTAAGGTGGTGCAGTATTCTAGTCGGTAAAACCGTTTTTGAAAACGGGCCTAAAAATCCGTTAAGGGCACAGCGATGAAGTTCCTGGTGTTTGCTGCCGACGCCCAGTCGGGGGTGGATGCTGGGAGTTAAGAAGGC
>JAFPXU010000116.1 GCA_017394605.1 Clostridia bacterium
ATCTCCTGCGTACGGAAAGGCATGAGCACCGCCGTGCTCTCTGTTGTCAGGGTCCGGAGGGCGTCGATCTTTCGAAGCCCGTAGGGGAGCGCTGTGTTCAGTCCCTGCATCTGCTGGTACTTGAGGACCTCGAACCGGCAGATGTGCTTGCGCCCGACGGAGAGCAGCGTTTCCGTATCCGTATCCAGCTGCTTTTTTGAATCCGCCACGTGTACAAGCGTTACCACGACGAACATCATGCGCTGGTCGCGCGTCGTCAAATCGTCGAGGAATTCCTTGGACTCCTGACGCTGCTGTTCGAGGTCGTACGGGACGACGGCGGAGAAGTTGTTGTTCTGATTCTGCTTTCTCTGCCAGTTCGTGATGTTCGTTTCCGTTCCGAGGAGCCGGTTCTCCACCTCCCGGACCGCTTCGTCCGTCGGTACGGGGATGATGTCGATCGAGAGCATGAGATTCCGGTTCAGCTCGCACAGCTCCGTGATCAGGCTGTCCTTGATGTACGACGGGTACTCCCGAAGGTACAGGACTCTGGCGTATTTGTTCCCGATGCGGATGTGGTCGCTTTTAAACGCGAGATGGTCCGGACAGATGCTGTCCTGGAAATAGTGGCCCTTCCGCATGAGCTCCTTGATCCGAAAGCGGAAATGATCCTCCTTTCCGATCCGGAAGAAGTCGTGGAAGATGCGCATGCGTTCCGCTATGTCGAGTTCCGTGCACCGGGAGGAAAGACCCGAAAGCCTTGCAGACAGCTCGGCGGAAACGCGGTTAAAGAAGGTCTTTGCCTCCTCGTAGCTATTCTTGATCACGGATACCGTGAAGTACTTTTCCTGGATGATCCCGCTGCCGCCGGTCGCCTTGTCGGTCAGCATATCGTTGTACTCCCAGCGGTACTCGTTCAGCCCGTCCGGCTGTTCCGGGAGGAGATTTTTAGCAAAGCTGTTCCGGTTCATGCGCTTATTGTTGATCGTGATCTTTGTGGTCGCGCCGACCTCCAGCGCGTTTAACAGTTCGCAGTAGCTTAAAAACATCGCCATCTGATCGTCTTTGGACGCGGCGCTGTAATTGATGTCCGAGAACCGGAAGGTCTTGGAAAACTTGTTTCCGACCTGGAAGACACCGTCCGGCCAGATCCGTTTGATCGGGATCGTATCCTGAACGGAGCGGGGGACCCGAAACGATTCTTTGTCCGAGTTCAGGACCTGTTTCAGCGTTTTAATCAAGTTTCAGTACCTCCTTCAGTTTTGACTCTTTCAGGACTTCGGCGTAAAGATTTTCCGGACGGGATTCCAGTTTTTTCGGCAGGAGAAACTCGGATTCGATATATGCCCGGATGAACTGCTCGGCGGGCATGCCGTGATACTTTACAAACCCCAGTACGGCGAACGGGAACGCGCCGACGACGCACAGCCAGCTGACGGTCTCCTGCCCGATCACGTTTTGAAGCCCGAAATAGATCCCGAGCGCGATCCCGACCGCCAGCAATGAAAAAAGGAACTGTCTCAATGACAGTCCCATGAATACCGCTTCCTGATAGTCGCGGATCTCCTTATTGATTTTGATTTCCAAAAGATATTGCTCCTTTCCCTGACGACACCCTCAACATGGTTCCTGCTCCTGAGCAAACTGTATATGGAGGATGTATGTGTATGTCTGTTATGATCGTTTTTCTTATTCTTTCCCTTCTCGGATTTGCCTTTGGACTTCTGATCCGTGTCGCGTGCATGCTCCGGCTGGGGATCCCGCTAAC
>JAFPXU010000117.1 GCA_017394605.1 Clostridia bacterium
CGGAAAAACGCCCCTTGAGGGGCGTAAAGTAAGATGAGACACTGTAGCTTGAGCCTGCGAAAGCAGCGCCTTGAGACGCGAGTCGGCAACGCGGGCTTATAGCCATAGATCAAACCACCCTTTTGAAGGGTGGTGATGACTAGGGCTGTTCCGAATCGGGATCGGTGTAGGTAATGACGCCGTCTGTCGGCGGATCCGGGTCGATATAGACCGGTTCGGGCGTGGGAAGGATCTCGGGCGGATCGGTGATGACCGGTATGTTCGGGTCGGGCGTTTCGACGACCGTTCCCGTGGCGGGATCGACATAGACCGGGTCCGGTCCGACACGCTTCGATCCGTTGAACGCCTTGTACGTGGAGAGCGCCAGCTTTTCGGTGCGGACCAGTTTTCCGTCTTTGTAGTAATGCTTATAGGACTGGTATATGGCACCGTTCTGCGTCGCAACGTCGATCTCTTCCGTGCCAGGCTCCAGAGTCGGATCAAGAATGACTTCCATTTCACCGTCCGGGTAGAGGGTCTCGATCTTTTCCGCGGTCAGACGGATCTCGTCATACTCGTCCGTATCGAATTCCACGCGGTAGATTTTGAAGTAAACGTTTTTGCCTTCCGTCCAGCTGAAAATCACGATATCGTTGTCGGTATTGTTGCTGAACTTGAAATCGATCATGTTTCCGACGGAGTTGATCGTAGCGTCCAGTCCCTTGTCGATATAGGAGACCGGCATGGAGTGGTTTCTCCGTGAGACGATTTTCAGATCGGCCTTAACAGCGGCATTGTACAGCGTGGAGGAAAGCTGGCATACGCCGCCTCCCGCCTGGATTTCGGTCGTGCCGGATACGTACGCGTTAGCTTCCTTCCAACCTCTGGAGAGCGTTCTTACGCCGAGGGTGTCGTTGGTGGAGAAGGTTTCTCCGGGAGCGAGCTTTGTTCCGTTGATCAGATCGGCGCCCTTCTGAATATTGAAGATACGGCTGCTGGAACTGCCCTTGAAGCTGGTATCAAACTGTACCGATATGTATTCGGAAGAAGCGGTTTCTTTAATGTCGCAGGGTATCTGAATGTTCTGGCTTGTTCTGTTCGTAAGTGCGTTGAGAATCATGCCGGACAGCTCGTCCTGACGCACGGTGACCTGACGGGTGGAACCGGATGTTTCGATCGTGTGGTTTTCCCTGTCGATATTTGTGATGCCGATTCCGGAACCGCTGTGGTTGATCTGGTTCGCGAGCGAGGACGCGATACTTTTGACGGAGGCTTCCGACGGCGTAAAGGTGATTTCGTATGTCCTTCCTTCCGCGGCGATCCTGTCCGCGGCGGCGAGTGCCAGATCGATGGAATCGGACTGCGGTTCCTTGATCGCTTTCTTGATCAGGGCGGCAGCATCATTGGAATAGGCAACGTTTGAAAGGTCGATCGGGGTCGAACTGCCTTCAAACTGCGCGTTGATTTGGATGCCGGGAGCATATGCTTCAATGACCGGGCGGAGCGCCGACATGGCTTCCGACTCCGTCATGCCGCCGAGATCCTGACCGTTGATCGTAACGCCCTGCGGAACGGTGGATCCGCTCATGATTGTTTCGTACCGGACGCGCCGCTCTTCTTCCTGACGCCGAAGTTCTTCCGCTTCCGCGAGCGCAATCGCGGCTTTCTCTTCCGAGATGCGCTTCTGCTCAATGATAAAATAGGAAGCCATCGCGATCAGTACGATCGCAATGCAGACGCATACGATCACAATCGCCTTTTTGGAAGTGCCTGCTTTTTTCCGGGAAGGCAGCAGATCAAATTCCTCGTCAAAGGAAGAGGAGGAATTTGAAGAATAATTGGATTCAGCTGGTTTGTTTTTCATCGTTACACCGTTAAAAAATGATATATGATTATTATGCAACAAATAATCCGCCCTTTTTCGGGGTTTTCAGTTTTGTTACAATTTGTTCATGCCAGTTTCTAACAAATCAGAGGGTGTGGTATATTACAAAAATGGAAAAGAAATCTGCGCCTAAAAAGTCGGCTATGGACGCTGCTTTATTCTATCTCGGAATAAGGGACAGGTCCGTCGGGGAGATGCGTGAGTATCTTCAGAAGAAACAGTACGAAGCGGATGAGATCGAAAGCATTCTCACGCGCCTGAAGGAGCTTTCGCTCCTTGATGACAGTGCTTTTGCCCGGAGGGTGCTGCGCTCCAAGACAGCCATGAAACCGGTCAGCCGGAAGGAAATGAAAGCCGTGCTGATCCGGCACAAGATTGGGAAAGAGATCGTAGAGGATACGCTTTCGGAATTTGACCACGAAATGGAGCTGGCCTCCGCCAGGAAACTTGCGGAGGAAGTGACCCGCAAGGTCGCAAAATATCCGAAGGAGGAACGGTGGAGACGCGCAGCCGCCAAAATGTCAGCGAAAGGGTATCCGTACGGAGTGATCCGTGAGGCTCTTGCGGGTATGAGCGGGGAAGATCCAGAAATCACGGACGACGCGGAACAGGAGTACACGGAATGATCGGATTGTATACCCCGCAGCAGATGCGGGAAATGGATTCCTTCCTGATAGACGGAGGGATTATCAGCGGTTACGCGCTGATGAAAAACGCTGCCAAAGCCGCATTGAACGATATCGTCCGTCTCGTTCCGGATCTGCGCGAAAGACAGATTGTCATAGCATGCGGGAAGGGAAACAACGGCGGAGACGGACTCTGCATTCTTAGAATGCTGCATGAGACCGGATACAGCGTCCGCGGGCTGCTGATGTCGGACCGTTTTTCGGGGGATGCGCTGGATGCCTATGAGGACGCTGTTCGAAGCGGATGCAGGATGGATATATTCACCGGAAGTCCGGACGTGGACCGCAGCACGATCGTCATTGACGCGTTGTTCGGTACGGGACTTAACCGGGAACTGAACGGCGCCTATGCCGAAATCATCGAATCGATCAATCATTCCGGGGCGTATGTTGTTTCCATCGACATTCCATCCGGCGTTAACGGGGAAAACGGCCGGATCATGGGATGCGCGGTCCGCGCGGACATGACGGTGACGCTTCAGTATCTGAAACCGGGACTCCTTCTGTATCCCGGCAGGGCGAATGCCGGCATAGTTACGTCAGTACCGATCGACGACCGGTATCCGAAGCCGGAGACGAAACTGTTAACCATGGAGAAAAGCGATCTCCGCGCATGGATTCCCGAACAGAAAGCGGACGATTACAAGGGGAAAAACGGCAAGGCACTGATTCTGGCGGGCAGCAGGAATTATTCCGGAGCGGCGCTGATGTGCACCGCGTCCGCGCTGCGGACGGGTTCCGGCCTGACTTACTGCGCGGTTCCGCACGCGCTGAAAAACATGTTTTCCGTTCTGCCGGAAGCCATTTCCGTCCCGCTCGGCGAGGACCGCGACGATTCGTGGAGCGTCGGTTGCTGCTGCGAGGCAAGGGAGTTGATTTCAGGGAAGGATGTCGTATGCGCTGGTCCCGGGATGGGACCGGTCGAGGATCCGGAACTGATAGCCTGCATCCTGAGGTCCGGTGTTTCCTGCGTTATTGACGCGGACGCTTTGAACTGCATAGCGTCGAATCCCGCACTGCTTGAACTGCTTCACGCGAATACCGTAATCACGCCTCACGTCGGTGAAATGTCCAGACTGACCGGGGACAGCATCACGTCGATCCAGTCGGATCCCGTGAAATCCGCGGTTACGTTCTCGGAACGGTATCACTGCGTGACGGTACTGAAAGGCGCAACCTCCTGCATCAGCAACGGATCGGATTGCGTCCTGAACACGACCGGCAATCCCGGTCTGGCCAAAGGCGGGAGCGGCGATGTTCTGAGCGGCATCATCACGGCGCTTATGGCTCTGAAAGTGGATCCGTTTCACGCGGCTTGCGCAGGAGCGTATCTGCTAGGCGCATCCAGCGAGACTGCTCTCGAACTTTTAAAAGCGCGCGCCATGATCGCGGGGGACGTGATCTCCGCGATCCGCGAAACGCTTGAAAAGCATTTTGTTTTCTGATTATGAAACGAAAAAGACTCTCGGTACGCGGCTGTTGATGCTGAGAAGGATCTCATAGCTGATCGTACCGGCAAGATCCGCGAGCTCGTCCGCTGAAATATATCCGTCTCCCTGCTTTCCGAGGAGAACGACTTCGTCGCCGACGGAAACATTTCCTGCATCCGTGATATCGCACATCATCTGGTCCATGCAGATGGTGCCGATCAGAGGAGCCCGTTTCCCGTTGATCAGGACGAAAGCCTTTCCCGAAAGGCATCTTTTATACCCGTCGCCGTATCCGACAGGAAGCGTGGCGATTCTGCGGACAGAATCCGCGATATACTTCCGCCCGTAACTGACGGAGTCGCCCGGATGGATCTCCTTGACAAAGGATACGTGCGTCTTCCAGGTAAGCGCGGGGGAGAGTTCGTCCACGATATCCGAGGATCCGCGCGGACTGTATCCGTAGAGGGAGATTCCTCCGCGGACCATGTCATAGTGCAGGGACGGGTGGTAGAAGATCGCGCCGCTGTTGGCGGCATGAATGATCGGGTCAAATCCGCGTTTATGCGCTTCATGGATGAACAGCTCAAAACGCTCATGCTGGCGGTCCGTAAAGGACGGATCGCTGATCTCGGAAACGGCGAAATGGGTGAACATGCCGATGAATTTCAGGGAAGACAGAGATGGAAGAAGGTCCAACGCGTCCCTGAAGTCCTTCAGATCGATAAAGCCGATACGGTTCATTCCGGTATCGATCTTAAAGTGGAATCCGCAGATCTTCCCTTGCCTGGCTGCTTCCGTGTTCAACGCGGAAAGGCTTTCCTTCTGCGCCACGGCGGGATGGAGATCGTACGCGACAACCGACGGAAACTCGTCCGGAAGCGTGGCGCCCAGGATCAGGATAGGCTTCCGGATGCCTGCCTCGCGCAGCCGGATTCCTTCCTCCGTGATCGCGACGCCGAAGTAGTCCACGTGATCCTCAAGATGAAGCGCGGTATCCACAAGCCCATGTCCGTAGGCGTTTGCCTTGATTACAGCAAGGAATTTCGTACCGTCCGGTATATGCGATTTCAGGACGCTTACGTTATGGAGTATATGATCAAGATTGATTTCAGCAATTGTCGGTCTCATTTGACAGCCTTTGGATTGGATTTATTACATCAGTATAATACACCCGGAGGCAATATATGAATAAAAAAGTCAGATATTAGTATACATCTTGTACGATGGATTGCAAGAATGATATAATCTACAGGTTGAATTATGCGAATCATTACGGGAAAAGCGAAGGGAAAGGTTCTGACCGCGCCGGAAGGACTTGAAACACGTCCGACACTGGATCGTGTCAAGGAGGCGCTTTTCGGAAGCATCCAGTTTGAAGTGGAGGGTGCAGCCGTTCTGGACCTGTTTTCCGGCTCCGGGAATATCGGTCTGGAAGCGGCGTCGAGAGGGGCGCGTAAAACGGTCATGAACGATCATTCTCCCGCAGCGGTATCCTGTATCCGGCGGAACACGGATATTACAGGTCTTTCGGATCATGTGGAGATTCTGCAGAAGGATTTCCGGGACTGTGTACGTTTTCTTGCCTGTCGCGGGGACAGATTTGATTTCGTGTTTATCGACGCGCCGTTCCGTACAGGCCTTGCCGCGGAGGCAGCGGGGCTTGTTTTCTCGGAAGGCATATTGAACCCCGGCGGTTCGGTATTTGTGGAGCACGCTTCGGACGACGTTCCGGTATGTGTCCCGGAACTGTATGAAATAAAGAGAACAAGAAGATACGGCGCCTCCAGTTTTTCCCTTCTGAAAAGGAGCAATGAATGAAGATCTGCGTTTACCCCGGTAGTTTTGATCCGTTTACGATCGGCCATCTGGATGTTCTGACGAGCGCGGCGAGTCTTTTTGACAAGGTATATGTCGGCGTTTTGAACAATACATCGAAGAATCCCGTTTTCACACCGGACGAACGGGTGGAAATGATCCAGAAGGTGATCGATTCCTATTCGATGAAGAACGTCATTGCGGATCAGTTCAACGGTCTTCTCGTGGAATATGCCAAGAAGATCAACGCGGGATATCTGATCAGAGGATTGCGGGCTATTACGGATTTCGAGTACGAATTTCAGATCGACGCGATGAATCATCATCTGGCACCGGACATCAAAACGGTATATTTCATGTCCTCGCCGGCGCATTCTTTTCTGAGTTCGAGTACGATCAAGGAAGTCGTCAGTCTCGGAGCGGACATCAAGGGACTCGTTCCGGATTGCATTTTAGATAAAATAACAGAGAGGTTGAATAAAAAATGAGCAGTGCACAGACAATGAAGATCTACAGTATCATCTCCAGGATAGAGGACGAGCTGGAAGACAGCCCGAAAACCAAATTCGCCGGACAGGGCAACAGGCGTGTCGTGGAAATAGACCGGCTGTTCGATCTTCTGGACGACCTGAAGGTGACGATTCCTGAGGACATCAGGAGAGCGACCGGCATTATCGCAGAAGCGGAGAACACGATCCGGGACGCGAAGGAGAAGGCGGATGACATCATCGCCGAGTCCCAGCAGGAAGCGGATCAGATTCTCCAGCAGGCACAGAACAACGCAGAGAGCATCTATCGGAAGGCACAGACCGAATACGAGCAGCGCGTCAGCGAATCCGAGATCTACAGAGAAGCGCTCAACCGCGCGAACGAGATCTCCCAGGAAGCGGAGACAAACGCGAACGCCATCTATAACGGCGCCAAGAACTATGCCGAGGGCATTCTTCTCGATCTCCAGAATTACCTGAGCGAATATCACAGAATGATTGCAGACAATAGGGCGGAGCTGTCCGACACGCCCGACGTCCGTCAGCCTGACCTTGAAGCGGCTCCGGAACGCAGCTTTAACGAGACCTATGTGCGCGCTCCGAAGGCGGAGGAATACCGTCCTGCTCCCGCGGCGCCGGCACCGGCTCCCACACAGGATACGGTTCTGTTTGACCGGAACGAGTATCAGAACTACGCGCAGGAACAGCAGGCGCCCGCTCCAAGAGAGGAGAGAGCATTCGCTCCGAAGAACGTCCGCAAGCGTGCCGATGAGGACGAGGAAGACTTCTCCTTTGAAGATGAGGAGGAAGAAGTAAAGCCGAAGAAAAAGAACTTTTTCCAGCGGATGTTCGAAGTCGAAGAGTATGACGACGACGATGACGATGAGGATGAGGATGATTTCGAGGAAGAGCCGCCGAAAAAACGCAAATCTCTCCTTAAATCACGCAAATAACTTTATATGAGATCATAAAGACAGGCGCCGGAAACGGCGCCTTTTTACTTCTGATTTTCTCCTTCCGGATCAAATAAAAAAGCTGTCTCACCGCATCGGATGGGACAGCTTTTAAATCGACCGGATAAGCCGGAGAAATCATAGAGATCAGTCTGCTTTCTTGTAGGGACCCGCGCCGGGCAGATCGATTGCTTCGTTCGGGGAGAGCTTCTTCCCGTCCAGCACGACATCCTTGCACGAGAACAGCTGGAATGTCGGATAGGCGCAGTCGTGGATCGAATTCTGCTCGAATGTGCAGTCCGTGCAGGATTCCAGTTGTACTGCTCCCAGGCTGCAGGAATAGATCTCGCAGTCCTTCACGGTCATGTATTCCGACTGTTCGCCGGTGATTCCACGAATCCCGCAGCCGAACAGTCCGCATTTTTCCACATCGATTCCGTCGCAGTTGCGGAACATCAGTACGCCTCCGATGCACTCACCGGGTTCGGAGGTGTGTCCGGCGGTGAACCCGCTGAGCAGGATATCATTGCTGTATTCAAAGGTCAGAACATCGACATACCTCGGTTCCGTAACGATTTTCGTTTTGTCCTTGCCTGCGCCTACGATCTGCAGTCCGTGGATTTCGGATATTACGATCCCGGGACCGTCATACGGGTTTTCCCAGTGAAAATACTCGTTCCGTACGGCACCGTAGCCGAACGCGGCAGACAGATTATAGGTGCCTTCCTCCAGATAGATGACCGTTTCGGGGGCGATGGCGGCCAGGAATTCGTCGATATTGGAGACTTTCACGGTACGCTTTCCCTTTGCGGATTCGGGAAGCGGGAGAGCTGCCGCTTCTTCCTGCGTCAGTTCGGTGACTTCCGGCAACTCAAACAAACGGAATCCGTCAAAATCGGATGGCGCATGCTGCATGGAAGAAAGATCGGCTTCGTAGAGGTCGGCTCTGCTTCTGGACTGCGCTCTATCGGAATAATCCGCGTACATTTTCGCGGAACCGGTAAAAGCGCATTTGTCAATGATGACAGGCGCGCCGAAGATCTGCAGGACCGCGCTGTTCTGACCGATACCCGGATGATCGACGGTGTTTCCGATGAAGTAGACCTCCTGCGAGTGATCGCTGGCAAGAACCGTTGCGGTGCGGTTCCCGTAGACCGAGCTGTCAAGGACCGCGACGCCGTAGCAGGAGTAAATCTCGATCAGAGGGGCAGAGGGATCATCCGTTTCCTCCCCGCAGTCGCGGAAGACGCATCCGGAGAACTGAATGTTGCTGGAATTGTAGAGTGAAGCGGCGCCGTAGGAGCATTCGTGGAGATCGGAATCCTCGACAAAGACCCAGTTGCAGTTATCCGCGTAGACCGCCAGCACGCCGCACCCGTAGAGCGAGCAATTCTGTATTTTTATGTCCAGACTGTCGGTCATGCTGACCACGCCGCCCGTGCATTCTCCGAGACCTGCTTCAACCGTATGGCCTGCCGTGATGCCGGCAAGCGTTATCCCGTTGCAGCCGCTAAGAGAAAGAACATTTGCGTAACGCGGGCGTGTTTCAATCGAGACATCCTCGGGTTTTCCGGTAGCGGAGCGGATGCTCAGGTTGGAAACACCCGTCAGGGTCAGTTCGGAGCCGTCATAGGCGTCTCTCCAGAAATACCAGGCGCTTCCCGTGTTCTGTGAACCGTAGTCTTTTGCTTTCGTCAGATCGTAGACGCCGGGTTCAAGTATGATATCCGCGTCCGGATGGATCGCGCGTAGCAGGGAATCCACATCGGATACACGTACGGCTCCGGAGGATTCCAAAGAAGCGGCAAGGGACGTCTTTTCAACGGAAGGCTTCTCAACGGAAGTTTTTTCCTCCTGGACGGTGTCCGTGCTGCTTTCGATCGCAAGCGGCGGCGGAGCGGAAGGGGAAGCTGCCGAGGGACCGGACGCCGCAAGGCATCCTCCGAAGAGAAACAGGACAAGCGTGAGCAGAATCAGAATGCTCTTTTTTGGAATACTGTATTTCAAGATTTGTACCAGCCTTTCTTTCAGTTTGCGCTTCTCCGTCACGAAGGATACGGAAACGATCTGACGGGAAAGCGGACATTGCGCTGCGGCGTCCAGAAGGGCCTCCCCGTAGGCTTCGCGCCCGGACAGGGACAGCCTTTTCAGAATGGAAGCGTCACAGCTGAGTTCGATCACGCGGTCAAGTTCCGCACGGAACACGCGCGTTAAAGGATTGAACCAGTGAATGGATGAAACAAGGAGAGCAAACCATTTGACATAGAGGTCGCCGCGCCTGTAATGGGTAAGCTCATGATTCAGGATCATACGGATCCTCGCACTGTCTGCGAGTCCTTCCGGAAGAAGGATTCTGGGATGAAGGAATCCGATGAGCATGGGCGTACGGATCCACGGGCACTTCATCAGCTCCGGTTTCCGGCCTGGGAGAAAACCCCATCCGGAGGATTCCTCTGCGCTGACAGGCGTAAGCGAAGGCTTGATTAGGGCGATAAACCTGAAATAGCCGTACAGCTGCCGCAAAACCGTGAAGAAGGCACCTGCAAGCCATAGCGCAAACCACAGTGCCGGATCGGAAAGGATCCTGCGCAAGGAAATGCGGACGGCAGATGCGTCCGGAGCAGGTTCCGCCGGATGCGGGAGGACAGGCTCGCTGCCGTCCCGTGAAGAGACTTCCAGATTTGTGGACGGGAATGAAACTATCCGCTCGCGGAGCGGGGCTTCCGATTCTGGATGGGATTCCGTTCCGATTCTGATAGCTGCCACGGGTTCTGCGGCAGAGATTGCCGGGCTCAGAGATTCAGGCGCTTTCATCAGTCCGGGTATCGGAAGGACAAGACGCAGAAACACGAGGACCCACGCGGCATGCCAGAATAAGGCGGGCACCCGCGTCCCGGTGACTTTTCGGATCAGGACAAGAAGCAGACCGGCGATGGATCCCGCTGCGCTCAGCAGGAGAAGATGATACAGAAACTGGATCATGACTGCCTCCCTGAACGGAACATGTCTCTCAGTTCGTCGATTTCATCAGGAGAAAGCGACTCGGCAGAGATCAGCGCCGCGACCAGGTTTCTTGCGCTGCCGCTGTAAACCTTGTCGATGAGCTGCTCGGTTGCCTGTCTGGTGTATTCTTCCTCGCTGACCGCCGGACTGTAATAATACACCTGCCTGGCTTCCTGCATGACAGCTCCTTTTTTGACGAGCCTCTGAACGAGAGTTTTGATCGTTGTATCCTCCCAGCCGGTTTTTGCTTTCAGCTGTTTCCGGATTTCCGAAACAGGAAGCGCGTCCTGCGCTTTCCAAAGGACCCGCATGATCTCAAGTTCCGAATCGCTGATTTTCTGCACGGCTTCGATCGACATGGTTCCTACCTCCTTGATAAGCAGATTACACGTGTAGTCTGATTATTATGCTATCCATGCAGACTACAACTGTCAACCGGGGAAAGAGGGAAACATGTAAACCGAATGTGAAGAAAATGCAAAACAGAAAAAAGGGACAGTCCCGCCTTTTATGGCTCGGAAGTCCCGCTTTGACCAAATCAGCGTGCATGATGCTTGAAAGAAGGGGTGAAGAAATCTATCCTGCGTCGCTCGGACGGATAACGGAGAGATGGACGGCAGGGAAAACTTTGAATAATCAGCCGTTTAGGCGGAAGCGGTTTTAAAAAGCGTCCTCCGGATTCAGGGATTTTAAACTGACCATGAGCGGACCCTGATAGTCACGCCGGATCTCCGCGCCCGTCGCGATGGAGTAGATATCCGTGGAGAGACTGTCTGCGTTGACGTTCCGCTGGATCATCTCATTGCAATAGTACTGGTCCTTTTTCTTCATGAGAACAGGCGCATAACCGTATTTCCGCATCGCGGAGATCAGGTTCTGACTGTCCTGGTTGACCGCGAGCACGTGGATATAGTCCGCCGCCTTGTTCTGGATGGAATGGATGAGATCGCTTTTCGTAATGTTCAGCAGCGCGGAAAGCATGATGCGCTTGCAACGCGACATGGTATAACGCTTGCTTTTGATTTTATCCAGAAGATCGTTGAGAGAGCAGGCGTTTTTGACGGAGTCGGAAATGAGGTTTTCGAATCCTTCGGTCACGTCGGGCAGCCGCGCGATATCCTCCGGATGCATCATGCGAAGCCTGTACAGGATCATTTTCTCGAAGCTCTGCATCGAAACGGGATAATCCTCATCGTAGAACAGCTTTCCTCCGACGAAGAAAGGCATCGTTCCGAGCACTTCCTCGCGGTTTTCCGACAGCGCAAGACGGATCGCGGTGGCGCTGGAAAGATAGCCCGAAAGTGTTTCCTGATCGTACGTACACGAATCCCTGGCGACGGGAACGGGGACGACATCCGGCGCGTAAAGCTTCAGAGCGCGGAGATACTCGATCGCAAGGATGTTGTTCGGCTTGTCGATGATGTCCAGATCCTCCTCCGGAATGCCGAGATCGTACAGCGCGTCATACCGCGCGCGCGGATAGGACTTTCCCTGCTTCAGGTGATAGTGCAGGCTTTCCTTGAATTCCGGGGTCTCGTTTGCGAGCATGTCGGACATTTTCAGAAGCCTGTCGATATCCGGCTCCTCACATCCGAAGGAGAGATGCGTTACGATGCCGGTCCCGATCAGCGTACGGATCCCGCCCAGCGCGAACCGTTCCGCGCTTGAGACCGCGTAAACAGACGGAAGCTCGATCACCAGATCGGCGCCGGCACGCACGGCCCACTCCGCACGCTGGAACTTGTCCGCGACGGCGGGTTCCCCGCGCTGGACAAAATTGCCAGACATGACGACGATGCATTTGTCCGTGCCGGAAAGCTTTTTCGCCTGCTCGATGTGGTATACGTGCCCGTTATGGAGCGGATTGTATTCCGCGATGATTCCCACAATTTTCATAACGCTTATTCCTTTGTTTCAGTATACCATTAATTTATGCGTATGCTATAATCATACTATCTCAATTTATGGAGGAATACTGGAATGGCTTTAATGGACCTGATTAAAGAAAAAGCGAAATCCGACCTCAAGCGGATCGTTCTTCCGGAAGGAACCGAGGAACGCACGGTTTGTGCTTCCCAGCTGATCGCCGAGCAGGGAATCGCGCATGTGATCCTGCTGGGAAAACCGGAGGAAGTACAGAAAGTGGCAGACGCAAACGGCGTTGATCTCAGCAAAGTCGAAATTCTCGACTATCTGGCAAGCGCTGATTTCGATAGATACGTGGACGAATTCTACGAACTGCGGAAAGCGAAGGGCGTTACGCCCGAGAAAGCGCGTTCCATGATCAGCAGCGCACTGTTCTATGCAGGCATGATGATCAAGGACGGGAAAGCGGACGGCATGGTCGCGGGCGCGATCAGCACCACGGGCGACACGCTCCGTCCGGGACTCCAGATCGTCAAGATGGCGCCCGGCATCTCCGTCGTTTCCAGCTGCTTCATCATGGAGCTTCCGAACAAGAACTACGGAGCGGACGGACTCATGGTCTTCGGCGACTGCGCCGTCAATCCCTGCCCGACCGCGGAACAGCTCGCGGCGATCGCGGTTTCCACCGCCAACACCGCCAAAGTTCTCTGCAACATGACGCCTAAGGTCGCGATGCTTTCCTTCTCCACAAAGGGAAGCGCCAAGCATGAACTGGTCGACAAGGTCACGCAGGCGACCGCGCTCGTTCATGAGCTCGCTCCGGATCTCGAGGTGGACGGCGAGCTTCAGGCGGATGCCGCGCTTGTCGAGAAGGTCGGCAAACTGAAATCCCCGGGCAGCACAGTCGCGGGACACGCGAACGTGCTGATCTTCCCGGATCTTCAGGCGGGAAATATCGGATACAAACTCGTTCAGCGTCTTGCCGGTGCGGAAGCGATCGGACCGATCTGCCAAGGCTTCAAGGCGCCGATCAACGACCTTTCCAGAGGCTGCAGCGTCGAGGACATCGTTTCCGTAGTCGCTATCACAGCCGTTCAGGCTCAGAAATCTTAAAAGGAGAAAAACACAATGACGTATATTTTGGTTATCAATGCCGGCAGTTCCTCCCTTAAATATCAGCTGATCGATATCGACACGGAGTCCGTTATCGCGAAAGGCATCTGCGAAAGAATCGGTATCGCGGGTTCCCAGCTGACGTACAGCCCCGCGAACGGCGAGAAGGTCGTCAAGCAGCAGGACATGCGCAACCATGAGGACGCGATCAGCCTGGTGCTGGATATTCTGGCGGATAAAGACGTCGGCGTCATCAAGGACATGTCCTCCATCGCGGCGGTCGGCCACAGAGTCCTCCACGGCGGCGAGAAGTATTCCGAGCCGGTCCTTGTGGACGACAAGGTTCTTGAGGCGATTGAAGAGTGCATCCCGCTCGGACCGCTGCACAATCCCGCCAACCTGATGGGTATCCGCGGCTGCATGGCGGTCATGCCGGGTGTCCCGATGGTTGCCGTGTTCGATACGGCGTGGGGTCAGGCGATGGAGCCGAAAGCATATATGTACGGCACGCCGTACGCGGATTATGAGGAGTTCAAGGTCAGGAGATACGGCTTCCACGGAACGTCCCACCGCTATGTGACGGGACGAGCCATCGAGTGGCTGAAGAAAGCCGGCATTCCGAAGGAAGAAGCCAGAGTCATTACCTGCCATCTCGGCAACGGTTCCAGCGTTTCCTGCTCGAAGGGCGGCAAGTGCGTGGATACTTCCATGGGTCTCACGCCTTTGGAGGGACCGCCGATGGGCACCCGCTGCGGCAGCATCGATCCGGCTATCGTGCCGTTCATCATGGAGAAACGGAATCTTACCCCTGCGGAAATGGATACCTACATGAACAAGAAGAGCGGTATGCTCGGCATCTCCGGCGTTTCCAGCGACTTCAGGGATCTGGACGCCGCGCGGAAAGCGGGCAACGAGAAGGCTGCTCTTGCACTGGATATGTTCGCCTATAAGGTCAAGCAGTATATCGGCGCGTATGCGGCGGTTCTGAACGGCGTTGACGCGATCGTGTTCACAGCAGGCGTCGGCGAGAACGACAGGACGATGCGCCAGATGATCATCGAGAATCTGGACTATCTGGGCGTTAAGGTCGACTTCGATTACAACCTGTCCTGCCCGCGCGGCGAAGAGGTAGAACTCTCCACTCCGGACAGCAAGGTCCGCGTCTATGTCATTCCGACGGACGAAGAGATGACGATCGCGCACGACACAGCTGCGCTTGCCCTCTGATCAATAGGATTTCCGCATGAAAGGCCTTAACGGCCTTTCTTGCGTTATGGAGAAACGGAATGCCCAGACAGAAGTTTGTGAGACTTCATCCGGAGACGGAGCAGTTCACCGAAAAAGAAATGACTGTATTTGGCGGGCTCGAGCCGATGACCGTCCGGCTGCTCCGCGACCGCGGTATTACTACGGCGGAACGGTACGAACGGTTTCTTCATCCGTCGCTGGAGAATTTTTACGATCCTTATCTGCTTCCGGATATGGAGCAGGCGGTCAACAGAATCCGTAAAGCGGTTGAAAACGGCGAGAAGATCGTTGTTTACGGCGATTATGACGCGGACGGGACATGCGCCGCGGCGATTCTGATCAAACAGCTCAGAGAGATCGGCGCGTCGGCAGGGTACTTTATTCCGAGCAGGCATACCGACGGATACGGACTGCATATCCATACGCTCGAGCCCCTGATCGACGACGGAGCGAATCTGATCATCACGGTGGACACGGGAATCAACGCTACGGAGGAAGTGCGGTACTGCACGGAGCGCGGAACGGACGTGATCGTAACGGATCATCATATCCAGAGCGGCGATATTCCCGCATGCTGCGCTGTCGTAGCGGCTTCACGGAATGATTCCGTCTATCCGGTCCCGAATCTTTGCGGCGCGGGAATCGCGTATAAGCTGGCGTGCGCCCTGAGCGGAAAGGTTCTTACAGGGGATTATCTGGCTCTGGCGGCGGTCGCTACGCTTGCGGACATCGTGTCCCTTGAGGACGAAAACCGCATGATCGTACAGCTCGGAATGCCGTATGTTACGGAGAACAGAGGCTTTTCGGCGCTTTTAGCGGAAAGCGGATATGCGTACCCGGTCGATTATACCTGCGTGTCGTTTGTGATCGCGCCGAGACTGAATGCTGCGGGCAGGATGGGGGACGCGTCCCGGATCGTCCGGCTGCTGACCGAACAGGATCCGTACGGGATCGCGAGACTCGCTTCGGAGATCGAACAGGAAAACAGAAACCGGAAAAACGCGGAAGAGGAGATCTTCAGAACGATCGAGACGGAGTACGCGGAGCAATGCGATAAGCCGGCTGTCGTGATCTATCATCCCGGGTGGAACCCGGGCGTGCTCGGGATAGCCGCGTCGAAGCTAGTGGAAAAATTCGGGAGGCCTGCCATTGTCTTTACGGACATGAAGGGAACGTGCTCCGGATCGGGCAGATCCGTGCCGGACATTCCGCTTTACGAGTCCCTTCTTCCGTTTACGGATTATTTCCTGCGCTTCGGCGGTCATGCGAAGGCGGTCGGCCTGGCCGTGCCGCCGGAAAAATTCGAGGAGTTCCGAAACGCGTACCACGCGTATCTGTCCCTGAATTATCCTGCGGAGAATACGAAACGGTACTACTACGATTATGAGATCCGGATCCCGGAGATCACGCTCAAACTTGCAAGGGAGATCGAAACGCTCGCGCCGTTCGGGGAAGAGAATCCCGCTCCCGTCTTCAAACTCGCGCATGCCTCTATCGGCGGAGTCAGGCAGATCGGAAGGAACGGGGCCCATCTGGACATGACCCTGTCGGAAGGTGGGGAATCGATCCGTACGATCTCGTTCCAGACGGGAGAACAGTTCGACTCCTACCGGCTCGCTTCTTACGGCGATTTTCTGATCCGTCTTCAGATCAATTCATTCCGCGGGGTCGATTCCCCGGAAGTCATACTGTCCGCCGGAAATCTGTACGGCTACTCAGCGGACGGGAACGCGGGGGATCAGGTGCATAAAATTAAGCGGGAATTATTGTGCCACAATCCGTGCGACTATGATATAATTAAAAACAGTTTTCTTGACATATGCGCGCACGGCGACAGGCCGTTCATCTGCTGCGATACCGTTTTCCTGCGGGCGGTTTACGCTTCCCTTGCGGGAAGGATCAGAAAGACCGGCGGGATATCCATGAACGATCTGGATGATCCGGATGTTCTGTTCGGCGCCTGCGTGTTCTCGGAACTGGGTTTTCTTGAACCGGATCCCGAACGCGGAATGCTCCGCTTGTGCAGCGATCCACCACGAAGGCAGCTGGCGGAAAGCGGAATCTTCCGGTCGGTTTCCGATTTTCAGTCAAGATATTATGGAGGTTGATTATGGATCTTAAAGCATTAATCAGAAGCATCCCCAATTTCCCGATTGAAGGCGTTCTCTTCAGAGATATCACCACGCTTCTCAAGGATAAGGACGGCTATCGCTGCCTGATCGACGAGATTGTGAAAAGCCTGGACGGAAAAAAGGTGGACCTTGTTGTCGGACCGGAAGCGAGAGGCTTCGTGATCGGCTCTGCGCTTGCGTACGCGATCGGTGCAGGTTTTGTTCTCGCGCGCAAGCCGGGCAAGCTTCCCTGCAAGACCATGAAATTTGACTACGGTCTCGAATACGGTTCGGATTCTCTCGAGATCCATGAAGACGCGATCAAGCCCGGACAGAACGTCGTGATCGTGGACGACCTGCTCGCTACCGGCGGTACCGCTCTCGCGACTGCCAAGCTGATCGAACAGGCCGGAGGCAATGTCGTGGCTCTCAGATTCGCCATTGAGCTTTCCTCTGAGTTTGACGGAAGAGGACTTCTGAAGGACTACGACGTGCAGTCCGTTATGCAGTACTGATTCAATCTATTTATCCTTAAAAGAAAATCAACGGCTTTCCGTTGATTTTTTTGAACGCGGACCATGAATATCGACCAGTTTAAAAAACAGCTTATCAATAAGTTTTCCGCATCCTACACGCCCGAGCAGACGGAGCTGTTTACCAAGGCGATCGATTTTGCGATCGACCATCATGAAGGACAGCTTCGCGAATCCGGCGAGCCGTATATCACGCATCCTTTTCAGGTGGCGAAAATCGTCCTGGACCTTGGAATGGACGCGGAGAGTATCATCGCAGCAATCCTTCATGACTCTGTGGAGGACTGCAAGGGCGTGACGCTTGAGGAAGTCGAACATGAATTCGGCAAGGGCGTCGCCATGCTTGTCGACGGCGTCACAAAACTGACGAAGTCCGCGAATAACGAGTATATTACCAAAAAGCAGGAACAGGTCGAGAACCTGAGAAAGCTGTTCCTGTCCATAGCGTCCGATGTCCGCGTCGTGATCATCAAACTCGCCGACAGACTGCACAACATGCGGACGCTTTCCTACTGCAGCCGTGAAAAACAGATGCGGGTCTCCAAGGAAACGCTGGAAGTCTACGCGCCGCTCGCGCACCGCTTCGGCATGGGCGCCATCAAGGGCGAACTGGAAGACCTTTCGTTCATGTACCTTTACCCGGACGAATACCGCGCGACGAAGGAAGCGTTCAACGAGAAAAAAAGAGAGCGGGAGATCCTTCTCAACACGACGATGCAGCAGATATCCGAAAAGATCATGGATGCTGGGATCAACGGGACGATCAACGGCCGCCCGAAGCATCTGTACAGCGTTTACAGAAAGCTGCAGCGGCAGAACTGCACGATCAACGAGATCTACGACTTGATCGCGATCCGCGTCATCGTGGATACCGTAAACGACTGCTACGCTACGCTCGGTGTCCTTCACGCGAACTGGAAGCCGTTTCCGGGAAGATTCAAGGACTATATCGCCACGCCGAAACCGAACATGTACCGTTCTCTGCACACCACGCTTCTCGGCGCGAACGGAATTCCGTTCGAAGTTCAGATCCGCACGGTCGAGATGCACCGGACGGCCGAGTACGGCATCGCCGCGCACTGGATGTATAAGGAAGGCAGGAACGTTCAGAGCGATCTTGACCGGAAAACGAGCTGGATCCGACAGGTTCTGGAGACGAAGGACACGACGGAGAACAGCAGCGAGTTCGTCGAGAGCATCCTGAAGGATTTTCTGGGCGAATATGTGTTCGTGCTGTCTCCGAAAGGCGAGATCTTCGATCTTCCGAAAGGCTCGACGGTCCTGGATTTTGCCTACAGGATCCATACCAACGTCGGTCATCACTGCACGCGCGCCAAGGTCAACGGCTCCATCGTCAAACTGGATTACAAGCTCAAGACGAACGACATGGTCGAGATCATCACGTCCAAGTCGCAGCAGGGGCCGAGCCGTGACTGGCTGAAGATCGTCAAGACGCAGTCCGCGAGGAACAGGATCAAACAGTGGTTCAAGAAGGAGAACCGAGAGGAGAACATCGTCCGGGGCCGCGAGATGATCGAGGATTCCGCGAAACGCGCGAATCAGGATCTGACGGAACTGCTGCATCCGGATATCTACGAGCCTGTTCTGGAACGGCTTAACATGTCCACACTTGACGATTTCTACGCTGCGGTCGGATTCGGCGGAATCACGTCCATGCAGGCGCTGCATAAACTGATCGATCAGGCAGTCAAGCTGAAGAAGAAAACGGCTCCGCAGGTCAAGCAGAACAAGGGACAGGGCAGAGGATCGAAGACGACCGCGACGAACGGCATTATCGTGTACGGGGACCCGGGCATGGCGGTCCGCTTCGGAAACTGCTGCAATCCGCTTCCCGGCGATCCGATCATCGGATATATCACGCGGGGCAGGGGTGTATCCGTTCACAAGAAGGATTGTCCGAACATCGCTTCCCTGACGCAGGATTCCGACCGTCTGATAGACGTGGAATGGGCGGTCAACACCGAATCCTCCTTCGAGGCGGCGCTTCAGATCCATGCGGACAACCGTCCGGGCACGCTGCTCGAGATTTCCGCGCTGCTGTCGGGCCTCGATATCAATATCGTCAGCATCAACGGACGTCCGATGCACGACGGAAGCAAATACGTTGTGGAAATGACGTTCGATGTGAAAAACTCATCGCAGATGGAGACGGTCGTGACGAATCTCAAAAAACTGAAGTGCGTGTACGACGTCTACCGTCAGTACAAATAGGATCGGATATGAAAGCAGTTATACAGAGAGTGACGGATGCGTCCGTCACAGTGGAAAAGAAGACCGTCTCTTCCATCGAACACGGCCTTCTTGTTTATCTGGGGATCACCGGAACGGATACGGAGCAGGAAGCAGCCAAGATGGCGGAGAAAATCGTCCATCTCCGTATCTTTGACGATGAGAACGGCGTTCCGAACCGCTCGGTTCTTGATGTGAACGGGAAAGTGCTGCTTGTGTCGCAGTTTACGCTGTATGCGGATGCTTCGCACGGGAGACGGCCGAGCTATATCAAAGCGGCGCCTTCCGAGAGCGCGGAGCCTCTCTATCTGACGGCTCTCAAGGAGATCCGCCGCTACGTCCCCGCCGAATGCGGCGTGTTCGGAGCGAATATGAAGATCGCGTCCGTCAACGACGGACCGTTCACGATTCTTCTGGAGATCTGAGTATGAACGTAAAGATTCTTCCGTGCGGACCGCTGTCCGTCAATACCTATATCGTGAGCGGCAATGCTCCCGGGTGCCTTGTGATCGATCCGGGAGACGAGGCTCCCGTAACGCGTTACCTTGAAGCGAACGGACTGTCCTGCTCCGCCATTCTTCTGACGCACGGCCATTTTGACCATATCAACGGCGTTCCAGCGCTGCAGAGGAAAAATCCCGGATGTCCGGTCTATATCCATCCGGACGACGCGGATATGCTTTCCGATCCGAGAGCGTGCCTCGCTTCATACTTCGGAAGAAGCTTCGAACCGGTATCCGAATACCGGACACTTGCGGAAGGAACGATGACCGTGGCCGGCTTTTCCTTTGAGGTGCTTCATACGCCCGGTCATTCGAGGGGAAGCGTTTCTTTTCTTTTCGCGGATTCCGGAGTTCTTTTTTCCGGAGATACCGTATTCCAGTGCAGCGTCGGAAGAAGCGATCTTCCCGGCGGAGACGAGATGACGCTGCTCAGGTCTGTTCATGCGCTCATTGATTCGATCCCCGACGGGACTCTCATCTATCCGGGACATGGTCCGGAGACGGAAAAATCCTATGAACAGGCGCACAATCCCTATTATCTTTATTACATGCCATGATACGCATCGATTCGGATCTTCCCGAGTTTTACAACGACATATCCGAAGAAGTCCGTCTTTTTTTCGGAAGGGAAACCATCACGGAAGCGCAGGAAGAAGAGCCTGCTGACGATGTCCGGACGCTCGGTGTCCGCCATTCGTTCGATCAGGACGGCACGGTGTTTTCCGCCTGCGCGGAATGGGAGGGGCAGACGCTGTCCCAGTCGGCCGAACTGCCGCCGGATGAGAACGCGCTTGTGCGGAAACGGCTGATCAAGCGCTGCCTGAAATCCACCGTGTTCCGGCTACTGAAAGCGAACTGCGGAACGGAGACGCCGTGGGGATCTCTGACCGGCGTCCGGCCGTCGAAACTGTTCAGGGAACTCGCTGAAACCTACGGCACGGAAGGCGCTGCGCGAACGCTTTCTGAGACATATGATGTGAGTTCTGACAAGATCCGCCTCTCGGAGGAGATCTATCATATCCAGAAACCCGTGATCGATTCCGCGTCCGAACGGGATATCGATGTGTATGTCAACATTCCGTTCTGCGTTTCAAAATGCCTTTACTGTTCCTTCCCGTCCCGGGTTCTTAAGGAAGGCAGTTCGGAACTGGACGATTATCTGAGCGTTCTGGAAAAGGACATCCGGTTCGGAGGAAATATCGTTTCCGCGACCGGAAGGCGGGTGCGGGCAGTCTACATCGGCGGAGGAACGCCGACCGTGCTCTCAGCCACGCAGCTTGAGCGGCTGCTTCTGATGATTGCGGACGCCTATGCCGTGCGCGGGCTCGAGTATACGGTAGAGTCAGGACGTCCCGATACGATCACGGAGCAGAAGCTCCGGATCATGAAAAAGCATGGTGTCACGCGGATCTCGATCAATCCGCAGACGATGAACGCGGAAACGCTGGTACGGATGGGCAGAAGCCATACCCCGGATCAGATCACGGATGCGTTCCGCATGGCGAGAGACGCCGGATTCGACGATATCAACATGGATCTGATCGCCGGGCTTCCCGGAGAGGGTCTGAAAGACTTTACCGCAAGCCTCGATGCCGTCATGTTGCTCGAGCCGGACGATATCACGGTCCACTCGCTAGCCCTGAAGCGCTCTGCCGCGCTGTTCCAGACGGACTTCGCTTTGAACGAGAGGGAGACCGCTTCCATGATCGCCCTGAGCCAGGAAGAGCTGCCGAAGAAGGGATACCTGCCCTATTACATGTACAGGCAGAAATACATGAGCGGGAACCTGGAGAACATCGGCTATGCCAGGCCGGGAAAACTCTGTGTATACAATATCGACATGATGGAGGAAACGGCGCAGATCATGTCGCACGGCGCCTGCGCCGTATCCAAGCGTATTTACGGCAGCGAGAACAGGATCGAGCGGATCTTCCATCCGAAGGACGTTACCACATACGCGTCGAAACTGGACCAGGTCAACCTGCAGAAACAGATGCTTTTCAATTGACGCAAAGCCCGATTGAAAGTATAATTAATAATTTGATAAGAGCCTGATGACCTGCGGCGGTCCGCACGGGAACGGGCGAACGGTTGAAAGGATAAAATCCGTGAATTACAGAGCTCCAAAGGGAACAAAAGATGTACTGCCGGGCGACAGCTACAAATGGCAGTATCTCGAAAACAAGATCAGGGAACTGACCGCGAAATACGGGATCCGGGAAGCAAGGACGCCCGTCATTGAACATACGGAACTCTTTCTGAGAGGCGTGGGAGATACCACGGACATCGTGCAGAAGGAGATGTATACGTTCGAGGATAAGGGCGGGAGGTCCATTACGCTGAAGCCGGAGGGAACCGCGGGCATCGTCAGGATGTTCGTCGAAAACAATCTCTGCAGTGATCTTCAGCCTACCAAGATCTATTACCTGAACAGCCCCGTGTTCCGGTACGAGAGACCCCAGGCGGGCAGGCTGCGCGAGCATCATCAGTTCGGCGTGGAGTTTTTCGGCGCGCCGGAACCGACCGCCGACGCGGAGTGCATCGCTCTCGTGCTCGAGTTTCTTTCCGGGATCGGCCTCAAAAACCTCAAGGTCAAGCTGAACAGCATCGGCTGCCCGGAATGCAGACCGACCTACCACAAGGCGCTGCACGCGTATCTCGAGGAGCGGTACGACGCCCTGTGCGAGACATGCAAGGGAAGATTCGAGACGAATCCGCTCCGCATCCTGGACTGCAAGGTGCCGAGCTGCCAGGCGCTTCTGACGGATACGCCCGTCATCACGGACTATCTGTGCGATTCCTGCAGGACGCATTTTGAAACGCTCCAGCATTATCTGAAGCTTATGGGCGTTTCCTGTGAGCTGGATCCGAAACTGGTCCGCGGACTCGACTATTACACGAAGACGGTCTTCGAAGTCGTGTCGGAGGACATGACGCCCCAGATCGCGATCTGCGGCGGCGGAAGATACGACAATCTTGTCCGTGAGCTCGGCGGTCCCGACTGCGCGGGCATCGGGTTCGGGCTCGGAATGGAACGGCTTCTGATGCTGATGGAGGAAACGGGAACGGAAGTCCCGTCCGCTCCGCTTTACGATCTGTTCATCGCGTCCGCGGGAGCAGAATCGAAGGATAAGGTGTTCGAACTCTGCTGGAAGCTCCGGTCGAAGGGGCTGAAGGTCGATATCGATCATGTGGGCCGCAGTCTCAAGGCACAGATGAAATTCGCCGACAAGGTCGGCGCCGTGCGGATCGTCGTCATAGGCGAGAATGAGCTTGCGTCCGGAACCGGCCGCATCAAGAACATGCGCACGGGAGAGGAAAAGGAAATCGGGCTGGATGCGGACAGCATTGCCGGCTTTATCTTGAATGGAGAAAAGGAAAATGAGTGAACTATTGAACGGTTGGAAGAGAACCTGCTACTGCACGGAGCTTTCGAAGGAGAACGCCGGGCAGGAGGTCGTTCTGATGGGCTGGGTGAATGTGTACAGAAACCTGGGCTCCCTGATTTTTATTCAGCTGCGCGACCGCAGCGGACTGATCCAGATCGTATTTGACAAGAATGCGCTGTCCGAGGCGGACTATGAGAAAGCGGCCTCGTTCCGGACGGAATACGTGCTTGCCGTTAAGGGCGTCGTATCCGAGCGTACGGGCAACATGGTCAATCCGAACATGAAAACGGGCGAGATCGAGATTCTGGTCAGGGAATTCAAAATGCTCAGCGCGAGCGAGACCACGCCGTTTGAGATCGATGACGACTGCAACGCGAATGAAGCGCTCCGGCTCAGATACCGCTATTTGGACCTCAGACGCCCGGTCATGCAGAGGAATCTGATCATGCGGCATGAGATCGCGCATATCGCGCGCAACTATTTCGCCGAGAACGGATTTCTGGAGATCGAGACCCCGATCCTGACAAAGAGCACGCCGGAAGGCGCCCGCGATTATCTTGTCCCGAGCCGCGTGCATCCCGGTTCGTTCTATGCGCTTCCGCAGAGCCCGCAGCTGTTCAAACAGCTTCTCATGCTCTCCGGATTCGACCGTTATATGCAGATCGCGAGATGTTTCCGCGACGAAGACCTTCGCGCGGACCGTCAGCCAGACTTTACGCAGATCGACCTTGAGATGTCGTTTGTTGAAGAAGACGATGTCATGGAGGTAAACGAGCGGTTTCTGAAGAGACTGTTCAAGGAAATGCTGAACTACGATGTACAGCTTCCGCTGCCGCGGCTTCCCTATTCGGAGGCGATGGGCAGATACGGCTCCGACAAACCGGATACCCGTTTCGGCATGGAACTCTGCGAACTGACCGACCTTCTGAAGGATTCCGAGTTTACGGTTTTTCGCAGCGTGATCGAATCGAAAGGATCGATCGAGTGCATCGTCGCGAAGGGCGCTGCCGATACGCTTTCCAGAAAGGATATCGACGCTCTGACCGAGTTCGTGAAGGGATACAACGCGAAGGGCCTGATGTGGATCAGCAGCAAGGACGACGGGATCCATTCCCCGGCGCTGAAGCATATGACGGAGACAGAACTCCAGTCCGTCCTTTCAAGAGCCGGTATCGAAAAGCACGACATCGCCTTCATCGTCGCGGACAAGATCAGCGTCGTGAAGGCCGCGCTCGGCGCACTCCGGTGCCATCTTGCGAACAAGCTGGGGCTGATCCGTCCAGGACAGTACAACCTGCTCTGGGTGACCGACTTCCCGCTGCTTGAGTACAGCGAGGAGGAAGGGAGATACGTCGCGATGCACCACCCGTTCACCAGCCCGAAGGACGAGGATCTGGACAAACTCGAGTCCGATCCCGGTGAAGTCCGCGCGAAAGCGTACGACATCATTCTCAACGGCGTTGAGCTTGGCGGCGGTTCCATCCGTATCCATTCCCAGGAACTGCAGAAACGGATGTTCAAGGCGCTCGGATTCACGGAAGAGCAGGCGCAGGAACGCTTCGGGTTCCTTCTCAACGCGTTCAAATACGGTGCGCCGCCGCACGGCGGAATGGCATACGGACTCGACCGGCTTGCCATGCTGATCTGCGGAACGGACAGCATCCGCGACGTGATCGCGTTCCCGAAGGTCCAGAATGCCTCCTGCCCGCTGACAGGTGCGCCGGATACCGTCGACGCCAAGCAGCTGAAAGAGCTGCATATCGCCTGTACGGATGAGTAATACCGTCCGTGGAACGGCCGGCTCAGCGATGCGGACCCGTTATGACGGAAATCATAAAACGAAAGGAAGAAGACACACATGAGTAAGATTCTTGAACTGACATCTGACACGTTTGATGCGAATATTAAAAAAGACGGACTTGCCCTGGTGGATTTCTGGGCGAGCTGGTGCGGACCGTGCAGGATGATGGCACCGGTCATTGACGAGATCGCGGAGGAGATGGGCGATAAGGTCACGTTCGCGAAGGTGAACGTGGACGAGAACACGCTCCTTGCGATGGGCTACCGCGTATCATCCATTCCCGCGTTTGTTCTTTTCAAGAACGGCGAGGTCGCGGACAAGATCATCGGCGCCGTCCCGAAGGACAGGATCGTCGACATGATCAAAAAACACATCTGAACGCGAACGTACGGTATGCGTCCCGTATATCTTGATAATGCCGCCACGACGAGGGTAAGGGATGAAGTCCTTGCCGAAATGATGCCCGTCCTGATGCAGGACTACGGGAATCCTTCCGGAACGCATTCCTTTTCCCGCGCTGCGCGGCATTATGTGGATAAGGCGAGATCGCGCGTCGCGGGCGCGCTTGGCTGCAGACCCGGGAACATCCTGTTCACCGCCGGGGGTACGGAGAGCGATAACCTTGCCATATACAGCGCCGTGCAGACGTTTCGGCAGCGCACGGGCAGGATGCCGCACGTGATCACGTCGCGTACGGAGCATCACGCCGTGCTGAATACGCTGCGCGAATACGCGGACAGGGGAATGGCTTCCGTGACATTTCTTGAAACGGACCGGTACGGAAGAGTCACTCCGGAACAGGTGCGGGACGCGGTCACGCCGGATACCGCGCTTGTGACCGTGATGGCCGCCAACAATGAAACGGGCAATCTCTCACCTGTATCCGGGATTTCCGAAGTCTGCCGAGACTGCGGCGTACCGTTTCACACCGACGCCGTGCAGGCGTTCGGACACATGCCGCTCCGCACGGAAGAGATCAAAGCCGATTTCATATCCGTTTCTTCGCATAAGATCCACGGTCCGAAAGGCGCCGGCGCGCTCTACTGCGCCGATCCGAAGAAGATCCGTCCGCTGATGTTCGGCGGAATGCAGGAAAACGGGCTCAGGCCGGGAACGGAAAACGTTCCTGCCTTAACAGGCTTCGGGAAGGCTGCGGAATGCGCTTCTTCCGGTCTTTGCGGGAAGATGGACGCGGTACGTTCCCTCCGCGACAGGCTTGCGGGGAACATTTCGGAAAACATCGGCTGCTCGTCGCTCAATACGGATCCTGACCGCAGTCTTCCCAATATCCTGAATGTCACGTTCAGGGGAGTTGACGGAAAAGCGCTTCTTTTGCTGATGGACATGAACGGAATCGCCGTTTCCGCCGGCGCTGCCTGCGCGGCCGGTTCTCCGGAGCCGTCCCACGTGCTTCTCGCAATGGGGCTGAGCCGTCAGGACGCGTACAGCTCGATCCGTTTTTCTCTGTCGGAGTTTACGACTTCCGATGAGATCGACCGTGTCTGTTCGGTTCTTCCGGATCTTGTCCGGCAGGCTGCATTCTGATCCCGTTTCCCTTTTTGAGGGGGCGCCGTGTGGTACTTGACGTAAAAAACGGAAACCATTAAAATGACTATATATCTAACGTAAGGAAGGGTATGAATACATGAGTGCTTCAGTTGCAAACGGCGCAGGTTCTTTCTTTGGAACATATGGAATCCTGATTCTTGCTCTGGTGGCGATGTTCGCCATTATGATCATTCCGCAGAGAAGAAAAGATAAAAAAATCCGTCAAATGCTTGATTCCCTGAAACCGGGCGACCGTGTCAGAACGATCGGCGGCATCTACGGAACCATCAGCTCCATCAAGGACGAGGTCATCGTTCTTGCTGTCGGACCGGATAAGGTCAAACTCGTGTTTGCGCGCGGTGCGGTCTCCCAGGTGGAGGATGCCGGTGTGGAGAACACGATGGAGGATGGAGTCAAGGAATCCAAATAACTGCATCCGCTGAAACAGGCTCGATGCATTTCCGTGCGTCGAGTCCTTTTCATTTTATGATCATGAGAGGAAGGAGCTGTTCGAATGTACAGAGACGAAACGCAGCAGTTCAATCCGTCCAAGGATAACCGGACTGCCAGTGACATCATCATGATGGTTTACAACTCCATGCTCGAAAAAGGATACGATCCGGTCAACCAGATCGTCGGATACCTCCTGTCTGGAGACCCGACCTACATTTCGAGCTATAACAACTGCAGATATCTGATTTCCCGCATGGACAGGGACGAACTGCTGGAAGAGCTCCTCCGCTATTATGTCCGTCAGCACGGAGAGAAGCGATGACCGGGTATAAGCGTATCCTCGCGTTCGATGTGGGCGACAGGCGGATCGGGATCGCGGTCAGCGACCTTCTCGGCATCACGGCGCAGCCTGTAGAGACGTATACCCGTACGGATGACGAGCAGAAGGATATCCGTTATCTTTTGTCCGTGGCGGAGAAATACGGGGCTGAGAAGCTCGTGTTCGGTCTCCCGCGGAACATGAACGGAACATACGGGTTCCAGGCGGAAAAGGTGAAGGAGTTTGCCGGAAAGCTTCTGGAAGACTGGAACGGCGAGCACGATTTCTACGATGAACGTCTGACGACCGTTACCGCGGAACGGGTCCTTCTCGAGGCGGATGTCAGCAGGAAAAAGAGAAAAAAAGTCGTCGATAAGATCGCCGCGGTGGTGATTCTGCAGGGCTATCTTGACAGCAGGGGGAATTATTGATTATGGAAGAGAACAACATCGTAACCCTTGTGGACGAAAACGGAAAAGAGGTCGAGTTCGATCTGGTCATGACCTTCGACTATGAGGGGTGCCGCTACGCGGCGCTGCTTCCCATGGAGGAGATCGAAAACGTCGGAAACGACGAAGTCGTCCTTCTTCAGATCGTGAAAGAAGGCTCCGAGGAACAGTACGTTTCAATCGACAATCCGATCCTTCTGGACGAGGTCTTCAACGAATTCCTCGATCTGTTCGACGCGCAGTTCGACGACGAGGATTCCGAGGAATAATAATCTATAAAAAATCTTTGATTTAGGGGATTTTATCCCCTTTTTTTTCTTGCATTGAAGTATGGCAGATGATATAATCTGCGATGGCAAACTGCACCGGTATCGATTTCAGGGCTCGTGCCGCAAGGTCTCCCTGAAAGAAGACGTACCGGGAAGATTAGAACGAGGAGGTTTAATAAGCATGTCTGTCATTTCTATGAAACAGCTCTTGGAAGCAGGTGTCCATTTCGGTCACCAGACCCGCCGCTGGAACCCGAAGATGAAAGAGTACATCTTCACGGAGCGCAACGGCATCTACATCATCGATCTTTCTAAAACCGTAAAGAAAATCGAAGAAGCGTATTCGTTTATCCGCGACCTCGCGGCTGACAACAAGACGGTTCTGTTTGTCGGCACGAAAAAGCAGGCGCAGGAGTCCATCGAGCAGGAAGCAAAACGCTGCGACATGTTCTATGTCAATCAGCGCTGGCTCGGCGGTATGCTGACCAACTTCAAGACGATCCAGGAACGCATCGCACGCATGCGCAAGATCGAGGCGATGGAAGAGAACGGCGAATTCGATCTTCTCCCGAAGAAGGAAGTCGTCAAACTGAAGCTCGAGTATGATAAGCTCGTCAAAAACCTCGGCGGCATCAAGGAAATGAAGAAGCTGCCCGGCGCACTGTTCGTCGTCGATCCGAGAAAAGAGCACATCGCGATTGCGGAAGCCCGTACGCTCCACATCCCGATCGTCGCGATCATCGATACAAACTGTGACCCCGAAGAAGTCGATTATCCGATCCCCGGCAACGATGACGCCATCCGTGCGGTGAAGCTGATCGCAAGCAAGATCGCGGACGCAGTTCTCGAAGGCCATCAGGGTGAGCAGATGAACGACGAAGACGCTCCGGCAGACGAAGCCGCAGCGGAATAATTGATCCGGAGGAAAATGCTATGTTTACAGCGAAAGATGTTATGGCACTGCGCGAGCGCACAGGTGCCGGTATGATGGATTGCAAGAAGGCTCTGACCGAATGCAACGGCGACGCTGAAAAGGCGATCGATTATCTGCGCGAGAAGGGTCTCGCCGCGGCCGCCAAGAAAGCGGGACGCATCGCAGCGGAAGGCGTCGTAGGCAGCTACGTCTCCGACGACAGGAAAGTCGGCGTCATCGTGGAAGTCAACTGCGAGACCGACTTCGTCGCCAAGACCGACGATTTCAAGAACTTTGTTTCCACCGTTGCAAAGCAGATCGCGGAAACGAATCCCGTCGATGTCGAGACGCTGCTCGAGCAGCCGCTCGTATCCGACAGCGCCGTGACGGTGAACATGCTGCTCAACCAGGCTGTCGCCAAGATCGGTGAAAAGATCAGCATCCGCAGATTCGTCCGCTGTGAGGGCATCGTAGACACTTACGTGCATCTCGGCGGCAAGATCGGCGTCATCGTGGACGTCGAGGGCGGAAACGACCCGCAGAAGCTGCATGATATCGCAATGCAGATCGCGGCTGCGAAGCCGACCTGCATTTCCAGAGACGACATCAATCAGGATGACGTCGAGAAGGAGAAGGAGATCCTCCGCGCGCAGGCCCTGAACGAGCCGAAGCCGAAGCCGGCAGCGATCATCGAGAAGATGGTCAACGGCAGGATCGAGAAGTACTACAAAGAGGTCTGCCTGATGGAGCAGGCGTTCGTCAAGGATCAGGACGTTTCCGTCCAGAACATGATCAACGGCGCTTTCACCGTCAAGTCCTTCACGAGATTTGAGATGGGCGAAGGCCTCCAGAAGCGCGAGGACAACTTCGTAGACGAAGTCATGAGTCAGACAAAAGCATAATGCTTAAACCGGAAACTGGTACAGAAACCTTCTGTACCAGTTTTTTCATGCGGTTTCCGATCATATTGCCTGTCTATTTTCCGTTTGCTATAATAGAACGTAGTTTTTTAGTGAGGTTGCCATGTATAAAAGAGTTTTGCTGAAAATCAGCGGCGAGGCGCTCTCTTCCAAGGATTCTGTCCTGTGCAGGGAACATATCAAGAAAACGGTGGACGATATCGTCTACATGCATGACCTGGGCATCCAGATCGGCATCGTCTGCGGAGGCGGAAACATTCTCCGCGGACGCAGCAACGCGCATATGGAGCGCAGCAGAGCGGATCACATGGGCATGCTTGCCACCGCGATCAACTCGCTGGCGCTGCAGGACGAGATCGAGCAGAGGGGAGTCCCGTGCAGGGTTCTTTCCTCGGTCGAGATGCCTGTGTTCTGCGACCGATATACGTCCCGCGACGCGAAGCGCTATCTGGATGCGAATACCGTCGTGATCTTCGCGTGCGGCACCGGTTCGCCGTTCTTCTCGACGGATACCGGCGCTTCGCTGAGAGCGGCGGAGATCGGTGCGGACATCCTGCTTCTCGCAAAGAACATCGACGCGGTCTATTCGGACGACCCGAAGACGAATCCGAACGCGGAACGCTATACGCATCTGAGCTATGACCGCGTGATCGGCGAGGGACTGCGCGCGACCGATCTGACGGCGATTACCATGTGCAAGGAGCAGCACATCCCGATCCGCGTGTTCGCGCTTAAGGAGATCCGTAAAATTCTGGACGATCCTTCCATAGGAACGACCATTGACGACGCATAATTACAGAAAGGCGGTATTACCTTCATGGATCATGAGATTTTGGACAACAGTTCGGACAAAATGAACAAGACCATTTCCGTTCTGAAGCAGGAACTCGGCGGCCTCCGCGCCGGCAGAGCCAACCCGCAGCTTCTTGACAGACTGATGGTCGACTATTACGGGACGCAGACCCCGGTCAACCAGCTGGGCAACATCAGTACGCCTGAGCCCCGCCTCCTGGTGATTTCCGTATGGGATCAGAAGGCGATTCCCGCCATCGAGAAAGCCATCCAGAAATCCGAACTCGGCATCAACCCGGCAAACGACGGCAGAGTGATCCGTCTCGTTTTCCCGGAACTGACGGAAGAGCGCCGCAAGGAGCTTGTCAAGATCGTCAAGAAAAAAGGCGAGGAATCGAAGGTCGCGATCCGCTCCATCCGCCGCGACGCGAACGAGCAGAGCAAGAAGGCCCAGAAGGACAATCTCCTGACGGAAGACGATCAGAAACAGCTCGAGGACAAGATCCAGAAGTTGACGGATGAGAAGATCAAGGAGATCGACGGCATCCTCGCAGCCAAGGAGAAGGAGATCCTTTCTGTCTGATGGAAGATCTTCTCGGACTGCCTCTTGACGTCGGGACAGGCGTTCTTGATCAGAAGGGGATCCGCTACGAGCTGAAGGAAGCAAGATGCAACAAGGGCACCGGTGGGTCGGACGCCCGGATCATTGCCGTCAGGGAACGGCAGGACGGAAGCGCCGAGATCCTGTATTCCTTCTTCGTGACGGACATCAAAAACGACACTTGATGCAAGCAGTAGCCATCCTGCTTGCATTGATTTAGTTTGAATGAAATATACGGACGAACAAATCAAGGCATTCGGATTGAACAGGGAGTCGATCCCCGCTCATGTCGCCATCATCATGGACGGAAACGGACGCTGGGCGAAACAGCGGGGGATTCCGCGCGCGCTGGGTCACCGCGCGGGCGTGACGCGGCTCAAGGAGATTATCCGCTTCTCCTCTGATATCGGCGTAAAGGCGCTTAGTCTGTACGCTTTCTCTACAGAAAACTGGGCAAGGCCGAAAACGGAGATCGACGCGCTCTGCTCGCTGTTTGTGGAGTTTTTCAACAGGGAATTCGACGAGCTGAACGAGAACAACGTCTGTATCCGCGCGCTCGGAGATACATCCAAATTCCCCGCTGAGGTGGATAGGCTGATCCGGAACGCGAATCAGAAAACAAAGGACAACACGGGCCTGAAGCTGAATATCGCCATGAACTACGGTAGCAGGGACGAGATCCTTCGTGCCGCGAGACTTGCCGCGGAGGAACCCGGCGGCGTGACACAGGAGAACTTCGAGAAGCATCTGTACACGGCCGGCCTTCCGGATGTGGACCTTCTGATCCGGACGGGCGGGGAGGAGCGCGTCTCGAACTTCCTGCTTTACCAGATCTCCTATGCGGAATTTGTGTTTCCGAAGACTTTCTGGCCAGACTTTACACAGGAAAGGTACATTGAAACGCTGAAGACCTTCTCCGAACGTTCGAGAAGATTCGGCGGATTGGAAAAACCATGAAATCCAGAATTATGATCGGGATCCCGCTGGCGGCGCTGCTCATCTCGGTGATCGCTTTTGACGGACTCTACCCCATAATCGTTATATCGCTGTTTTCCTTTGCGGGGACGTATGAAGTGTCTCACGCTTCGCTGAAGCGCGCCTTCCGCCCGTTCCCGGTTCCGGCTTATCTGTTTTCTTTTTTCTTTCCGTACGTATTCTATTTCGCGGGCGAGATGGCGGCGTTTCTTCTTTTCCTTGCCTGCTATATTGCTTCCATGATCCTTCTGGTCATCCGGAGGCCTGCGGAACCTGCCAATGTGCTGATCTCGCTTTTTCTTTACATCTATCCGATCCTGAACTTCGTGTGCGTGACGCTGACCGCGAACTCCTTCTCGAAGGATTCGAACTGCATCGCAAAGATTCTGATGATGGTGGTTCCGCTGATCTCGGATATGTGTGCCTACTTTGTAGGGAGGGCGTTCGGAAAGCACAAGCTCGCGCCCGCCGTCAGCCCGAACAAGACCTGGGAAGGCGCGTTCGGCGCCGTTGCGGGAGGCATTCTGGCGGGCGTCGTGATCTGCCTCGTCCGGTTTGCCTCGAGAAACGATTCCATCCCGTACTACGTGATCATGATCATCAGTACCGTCTGCGCCGTGGTCGGGATGTTCGGAGATCTGTTTGCCTCGCTGTACAAACGCTGGACAGGGGTGAAGGATTACTCCGGACTGTTCAAGGAGCACGGCGGCGTGATCGACAGACTGGACAGCATCCTGATCTGCGCGCCGGTCGTCCTTCTTCTGTTCCATCTTTTCGGCATTTCCTGACAGGAGCCATATATGAAGAATGTTGTCGTGCTTGGCAGTACCGGCTCGATTGGTACGCAGGCGCTTGAAGTAATAGAATCCCATCCCGATCAGTTCCGGCTTCTCGGAATTTCCGGAAAACACCGGACGGATCTTCTCGCGAAACAGATCGATGCGTTCCGGCCGCGGTATGTTGCCGGACCCGGCGCGTTTCCGGAGGAATACCTTCTGAACGGCGCGTGCCGGTTTCTTCCCGGAGAGGAAGGGATCTGTTCGCTTGCTTCCATGGAGGAAGCGGATATCGTCGTGAACGGCATCTCCGGGTTCAGCGCGCTGATGCCTCTTTCGGAATCCCTGAAAAGGGGGAAGACCGTCGCGCTTGCGAACAAGGAAAGCATCGTCTGCGGAAAACCGCTGATCGCAGACCTTCTGACAAGATACGGCGGAACCATTCTCCCCGTCGACAGCGAACAGTCGGCGATTTTCCAGTGCATGAACGGAGAGAAGCGGGAACAGATCAGGCGTCTCATTCTGACCGCTTCCGGAGGCAGGTTCTTCCGCTTCACACGTGAGGAACTGAAGAACGTGACGGTCAGTCAGGCGCTCAGTCATCCGACCTGGTCGATGGGCAGCAAGATCACGATCGATTCCTCCACGCTGTTCAACAAGGGGCTGGAGATCATGGAGGCAGCTTATCTGTTCGATTTTCCGGGTGAAAAGATCGACGTTCTGATTCACCCCCAGTCGATCGTGCATTCCATGGTCGAATATGAGGACGGAACCGTATTTGCCAACATGAGCAATCCGGATATGCGCCTTCCGATCCAGTACGCGATGACGTATCCGGACAGAATCCCGTCCGTATGCAAAGCGCTGGATCTTGCAGACATTATGGAACTGACGTTTTTCCGCGCGGACCCGGAACGCTATCCCGCGATCCGGATGGCGTATGAATGCCTGAAACAGGGCGGCGGCTATCCGATCGCCTACAACGCCGCGAACGAGGTTGCGGTCGAGGCGTTTGTGAACGGACGCATCCTGTTCACGGATATTTACGATACGGTCGAGGATGTTCTTTCGCGCGAGATTCCTCGCCCCGAAGCGGATCTGGCGTCCATCTGCGATTGCGACCGCGTCGCGCGAGAATTTGCGGAAACCTACGTGGGTTCCGTTCAAGGAGTTTGAAATTGAGTCGTATTCTATCGATCATTGCCGCACTAGTCGTGCTTTCCATATTCGTTACGGTCCATGAGCTCGGACATTTCATCGTCGGCTGCCTTCTGAAGTTCAGAATCACCGGCTTTTCGATCGGCATGGGTCCGGTCCTGTTCGGCAGAGAGAAGAACGGAACGCTTTTCGCGGTCCGCGCTTTTCCGATCGGAGGCATGTGCCAGTTTTACGGAGAGGACAGCGAATCCGGATCGGGCGAAGGTTTTAACGACCATCCGGTCTGGAAGCGGTTCCTCGTCGTACTGGCGGGCCCGGTCATGAATCTGCTGCTTGCCCTGATCCTTTCCGTCGCTGCGCTTTCCGCTTACGGGAACTATATGCCGCAGATCGCGGAGATCATGGAGGGGACACCCGCCGCGACTTCCGATCTGAAGCAGTTTGACATCGTCACGGCCGTGGACGGAACACCCGTTACGTTTTACAGCGAGGTGTTCGACATGATCACAGACTGCATGGAGGATTCCATCCACCTGACGGTGATCAGGGAAGGGCGGACCGAACATGTGACGATCGACAACATCTACAACGAAGAGAAAGCGTCGAATTTCCTCGGCGTATCCATCTCTCCGGCACGGCTTCGGTATTCCTTCGCGAAATCGCTCATAGGCGCGTTCTCCTATGTAGGAGGCGTGATCCGCCAGACGTTCGCGTTTTTCGGCGTTCTGTTATCCGGCAAGGCGCAGCCGGGAGACGTTGCGGGACCTGTCGGAACGATCGCGTATATCAGCGAGGCGGTCCGGTACGGGTTCGAGCCCATCCTGCAGCTTTCCATCCTGATCAACATCAGCCTCGGCATCATGAATCTTCTCCCGATCCCTGCACTTGACGGAGGGAGGATCCTGTTCTTTGTCGTGGAGGCGATCAGCGGAAAGCCGATCGACCGGAACAAGGAAGGTCTCATTCACATGATCGGCTTCATTCTTCTGATCGGTCTGATTGTGTTCCTTACCTATAACGACATTTCCAATCTGATCAGTGGGAATCTTTTGCAATGAAAACGAGAGAAGTCAGAATCGGAAACAGAACGATCGGGAACGGGAATCCCGTCCTGATTCAGTCCATGACCAACACCGACACGAAGGATACGGAACGCACGGTCGCGCAGATCCTGTCGCTCGAAGAGGCCGGATGCGACATCGTCCGCTTTACTGTTTACGATATGGATTGCGCGAAGGCGGTCGAGACGATCCGGCGATCCGTGCGCATTCCGATCGTTGCGGACATCCATTTCGACTACCGTCTCGCGATCGCAGCGATCGAGCACGGGATCGATAAGATCCGTTTCAATCCGGGAAACATCGGGGGAAGGGAAAAGGTAGAGGAACTCGTTTCCTGCGCCAAAGCGCACCATATCCCGATCCGCATCGGCGTGAACGCCGGGTCTCTCGAAAAAGATCTGAAGGAACAGTACGGACCGCATTCCCCGAAGGCGATGACGGAGAGCGCGCTGCGTCACGTGCGCATTCTGGAGAAGGCGGGATTTGAGGATATCGTGCTCTCACTCAAGGCATCCACCGTACGGGATACCGTGGACGCCTACCGCATGATCAGCGGGATCGTGGATTATCCGCTGCACGTTGGCGTTACGGAGACGGGAGAGCCGGAATCCGGCATCATCAAGTCCGCTGCGGGGATCGGCGCACTGCTGCTGGACGGGATCGGCGACACGATCCGCGTCTCGCTGACGGACGATCCGGTCAGAGAGGTGACCGTAGCGCAGAAACTGCTCGCGGCGCTCGGGCTGAGAAGGGACGATGTGGACATCGTAAGCTGTCCGACCTGCGGAAGAACCAGAGTGGATCTTTTCGAAGCGGTCCGGTACGTCAACGAAAGGCTCCTTCATCAGAAAGGCTATCTTAAGGTCGCTGTCATGGGATGCGCCGTGAACGGACCCGGCGAAGCAGCGGACGCGGATATCGGGATCTGCTTCGGAAAAGACAACGGCGTGATTTTTAAAAAAGGCGTGAAGTATAAGAGCGGTCAGGTGCCGGGCATCATCGACGAGATGATTTCGGAAGCAAACCGCATGATTGAGGGAACAGACTGACAGATTTATGGAAGGCGCTCCGAAACCGACAGAATCCAATATGTATGTCGAAAAGGCCGTTCTGCAGAAATCGCAGAACAGGCTTGTGCTGTACTGCGCCGAAAACGTCCGCATGACGGATGCCGAGTCGGTCGATCTGATCGAGTCATACGCCAGACTGTTTCCGAACCTGCATGTTGTGCTCGGAAAGACGGGCGATGACATTCCGCAGGCTCCCATACCTCGCGAAGAAGCGCAGTCCGCGCAAGGAATGGTGTTCGCAAAAAGCGAGAAGCCTGCTGAAAAACGGGACGCTTCGATCCTTTACGGCAGCAAGATCAGGGAGACGAAGGGCATGCCGATCCACGATCTGACCGACGGGACCGGGCTGACGGTGATTTCCGGCCATATCCTTTCGGGAGAGATGAAAGAGGGATGGGCAGGCAGGCGCGGAGGCCAGCAGGGGCAGCAGCACGCGTCCTACAGGATCCAGTTTACCTTTACGGACGATACGGATTCGATCTACTGCGTGTTCAGTTTTGCGGAAGAAAGCCGTGCACAGAAGTTTTACGACCTGATCAGCCCGTACTTCGGAACAGATCAGGAGTTTCTGATCAAGGGCGTCTGCAAGATGCCGAAGTTCTCCAAGGAGATCCTGTTCTACCCGAACGATATCAATCTGACGGAGAAGAAGAAGCGGACGGATACGAGTCCGGACAAACGCGTGGAACTGCATCTGCACACCAGAATGTCGACCATGGACGGCCTGACGGACCTGACAAAAGCGTTCATGACCGCGAAGGCATTCGGACACAAGGCGCTTGCCGTGACGGATCACGGCGTCGTTCAGGCGTTTCCGGAGGCGGCAAAGGCTGCCAAGAAATCGGGCGTAAAGGCGATCTACGGCGTGGAAGGATATCTGCTGCCCGACTGTGCGTTCGTCCCGGTCACATCCGACCACGTCGTGTTCGACATCGAAACGACCGGACTCAAATACAAGAACTGCGATATCATCGAGATCGGCGCGGTAAAGGTCAGCGGCGGGGAGATCGTGGACCGGTTCCAGACGTTCGTCAACGACGGCGCCGTCATCCCGCCGAACATTTCCGCCCTGACGCATATCACAAACGACATGATCGCTGGCGCGCCTTCCTCCAATGAAGTTCTGCGCTCGTTCCGTGAATTCTGCGAAGGCTGTTATCTCGTCGCGCATAACGCGAAATTCGACACCTCGTTCATCAAGTATCACGGGGCGAAGCACGGGATCGATTTCCCGATGCCCGTAGCCGATACCCTGATGCTTTCCCGGTATCTGCTTCACGATCTTCCCAATCATAAGCTCGATACCATCTGCGAACACTTTTCGATCGATCTGTCCAATCATCACAGAGCGAGCGACGACGCGGAGGCGACGTCAGAGATCTTCGACAGATTCTGCGGGATGATCCGCGAACTCGGAAGCGACCAGATCCCCGTCTATGAGAATCTGGCGGAAGAAGAGGATGAAAAGACAGCGGGGCATACGAACCACATCATCATCCTCGCCAAAACGCAAGCCGGCATGAAGAATCTCTACAGGCTTGTCAGTTACGCGCATCTCGATTATTTCCGCAAAAGGCCGAGGATCCCGAAGAGCCTGCTTTCAATCTACCGCAGCGGTCTGATTCTGGGATCCGCATGCGAACAGGGCGAGCTTTACCGCGCGATCCTTGCGGGCAGGGAAGAGGATGAGATCCGGCGCATCGCGTCGTTCTATGATTATTTCGAGATCCAGCCGGACGGGAACAATCAGTTCATGGTCCGCGAACGGATCGTTGACTCGGTTGAAGACCTTCATGAGATAAACCGGAAGATCATTTCGCTCGGCAAGGAACTGGGAAGACCGGTCGCAGCGACCGGGGACGTGCATTTTCTGAATCCGGAGGATGCCGTTTACCGGAAGCTCCTTCTCTGCAAACTCGGGTTCAAGGACGCGGAATTCCAGGCTCCCCTGTATTTCAAGACGACCGACGAGATGCTTTCGGACTTTTCCTATCTGGACGAGGAAACGGCACGTTCCGTTGTAATCGACGTTCCGAACCGGATCGCCGACATGTGCGACGTGCTGAAGCCGTTCCCGGACGGAACGCACGCGCCGGAGATCCCGAATGCGAGCGAGATTCTGAGGGATATGACCCTGAAGCGCGCCCATGAGATCTATGGCGATCCGCTACCGGATCTGATCCAGAAACGTCTTGACAAGGAACTGACATCCATCATCGGCAACGGATTCGCTTCCCTTTACCTGATGGCGCAGCGTCTCGTGCACAAGTCCGAGTCGGACGGCTATCTGGTCGGATCCAGGGGATCCGTCGGTTCGTCCTTTGTCGCTACGATGGCAGGGATCACGGAAGTCAATCCGCTTCCCGCACATTACGTCTGCCCGAAGTGCAAGTACACGGAATTCAATTCAGTCCAGATGGACTCTGCGTGCGGACTTGATATGCCGGACAAAAACTGCCCGAAATGCGGCACGCTGCTTAAAAAGCAGGGATTCGACATTCCGTTCGAAGTCTTCCTTGGATTCCACGGAGACAAGACGCCGGATATCGATCTTAACTTCTCGGGCGAGTATCAGCCCATCGCGCACAAGTACGTGGAAGAGATGTTCGGAAAAGGACATGCTTTCCGTGCCGGAACCATTTCAGGCCTTGCGGAAAGGAAAGCGTTCGAGTGTATCTTCCATTATCAGGACGAAACCGGAACGGTGTTCCGCAACGCGGAGATGGAGCGTCTATGCAAGGGATGCCTGAACGTCAAGGTGACTACCGGACAGCATCCGGGCGGCATCGTCATCGTCCCGAAGGAGGACGATATCCTCGATTACACGCCGGTACAGTATCCCGCCGACAAGCAGGATAAAAACACCATCACCACCCATTTCGATTTCCACGCGATGGACGACCGTCTCGTCAAGCTTGACATCCTTGGTCACGACGATCCGACCGCCATCCGAATGCTGCAGGACGTGACAGGCATCAACCCGAGGACCATCCCGCTGGACGACCCCGAAACGAGAAGCCTGTTCTCATCGCCTGAGGCGCTCGGAATCGACCTTTCCAAGATCAACTGCACCGTCGGATCTCTGGGCGTTCCGGAATTCGGTACGGAATTCGTACGCGGAGTTCTGGAAAGCACGAAACCGACCACGATGGAAGAGTTTGTCCGTATTTCCGGCCTCACGCACGGAACGGACGTCTGGCTGAACAACGCGGAGCCTCTCGTCACGAACCATATCGCCAAGCTTTCAGAGGTCCTCTGCACGCGTGACGATATCATGAATTACCTGATCGCGCACGGCATGGACGCTTCGGTTTCCTTCTCGATCATGGAGAAGGTGCGTAAGGGAAAGGGGCTGTCGGAGGAGCATGAGAAGGCGCTGGCCGACGGCAACATACCGGAATGGTTCATCGATTCCTGCAAAAAGATCAAATACATGTTTCCGAGAGGACACGCGGTCGCCTACGTTACGATGGCATTCCGGATCGCGTACTTCAAGGTGCATTACCCGCTCGCGTTCTACGCGGTCTATTTCTCCGTCCGCGCCGATATCTTCGACGTGACGAAATCGCTCGGCGGACCGGAGAAGGTACTCGCGGTCATCAAGGAACTCAGCAAGGATTCCCAGAATAAGGAAGCCGCTGAAAAGAAACGCGACCGCGAACTCCAGACGATCCTTGAGCTGGTATACGAGATGAATCTCAGGGGGATCGAGCTGCTTCCGGTCGACATCTACAAATCGGACGCGACGAAGTTCCTGATCGAAGGGAACGCGCTGAGACCGCCGTTCAATTCCATTCCCGGGATCGGCGATACCGCCGCTATCTCGATCGTCAAGAACAGGGGGGACAGCAGATTTGTTTCCGTTGAGGACTTCCAGAACAGAACGGGCGCCAACACGGGTGTTACCGCCATGCTGGAAGAGTGCGGATGTTTTATGAATCTTCCGAAAACAAATCAGATATCACTGTTTTGAACTTGACGCTGATTTTATGGTTTTGTATAATAGTTTAGTAAAAGAATACCTGCACTTTTAGTGCGTTCATATAGATATCTAATCGATTTTTAAAGCGATGCTTTTTTTGTGATATACACTATCTACGGAACGTTTTACCGGGCAGGTATTCTGTCCGGTTATTTTTTTTTTGAATGGAGAATGGCATATGTCTTTGTGGTTGACGATATTGATTGCATTGATAGCCGGCCTGATCTGCCTGTTCATCGGATATTACTACAGAAAGAACGTGGCGGAAGCGAAGATAGAGAAAGCGGAAGAAACCGTCAAGAAACTCTATGACGACGCGAAAGGAAAAGCGGCTGACATTAAGAAGGAAATGATCCTCGAGGCGAAAGAGGAAGTTATCAAGATCCGGAACGAAGCGGAACGCGAGAACCGCGAACGTCGCAACGAACTCCAGAAAACGGAAAGAAGGCTGTTCCAGCGCGAAGAGGTCATCGATAAGAAACTGGACGGCATCGAACTGAGAGAGAAGGCGCTTGCCAACAAGGAAGCGGATGTCGAAAGAATGGAGAACGACATCTCCGAGATCAAGCAGCAGCAGCTGCACGAACTGGAACGGATCTCCGGCATGTCCATGGAGACCGCAAAGCAGATCCTTCTGGAAAACGTGGAACAGGAAGCGCGTCATGACGCGGCGGTCCTGATCAGGGACATCGAGGCGAAGACAAAGGAGGAAGCGGACAAGAAGGCGAGGAACATCATCACGATGGCGATCCAGCGCTGTGCCGCCGATCAGGTTGCGGAAGCGACCGTATCCGTCGTGCCCCTCCCGAATGACGAAATGAAAGGCCGCATCATCGGCCGTGAGGGCAGAAATATCCGCGCTCTGGAAACCGCGACCGGCATCGACCTGATCATCGACGATACGCCGGAAGCCGTGATCCTTTCCGGATTTGATCCCGTCCGTCGTGAGATCGCGCGAATCGCTCTGGAGAAACTCATCCTGGACGGACGTATCCATCCAGCGCGTATCGAGGAAATGGTCGAGAAGGCGAAAAAGGAAGTGGATGCCGCGATCCGCGAAGCGGGCGAACAGGCTGTTCTGAGCACCGGCGTCAACGGACTGCATCACGAGCTGATCCGTCTGCTCGGCAGAATGCGCTACCGCACGAGCTATGGTCAGAACGTACTGAACCATTCCATCGAGGTTTCCCATCTTGCCGGCCTCATGGCAAGCGAGATCGGCGCGAATGTCGCGCTGGCGAAGAGAGCGGGCCTGCTGCATGATATCGGCAAATCCATCGATCATGAGGTCGAGGGCGCTCATTCCCAGATCGGTGCGGATCTTGCCAAGAAGTACAGAGAAAGCAATCAGGTCGTCCACGCGATCATGGCACATCACGGAGACGTGGAGCCGACGACAATCGAGGCTGTGCTTGTCCAGGCCGCCGACGCCATTTCCGCTGCAAGGCCGGGCGCGCGCAGAGAAACGCTCGAGACTTACATCAAGCGTCTGGAGAAACTGGAAGAGATCGCCAATTCGTTTGACGGCGTCGATTCCTCATACGCAATCCAGGCCGGACGCGAAGTCCGCATCATCGTCAAGCCCGAGCAGGTCAACGACGCGGATACCGTCCTGATCGCCAGGGACATCGCCAAGCGCATCGAGGATGAACTTGAGTATCCGGGACAGATCAAGGTCAACGTCATCCGCGAGACCCGCACGGTCGATTACGCGAAATAAACATCTGAAGTCACTGTTTTTGAAAGGATATGTTGCGGCATATCCTTTTTTCAAGGAGGAACCATGCTTTTTCCCGCTGCGGACGGACACTGCGATTATCTCTACGGACAGATCAATTCGAATTATGATCTGAGCCGGCCCGTTTCTTCACAGGCGATCCGTTTGAAAGACATGAAGGAAGGAAATGTAAAGCTTCAGTTTTTTGCCGTTTGGATCGATATGAAGATAAAGATCCCGCCGCTTCACCAGGCCATGAGCATGATCGACGCGTATCATGAGAATTTGGAACGGTATCCGGACGATCTGTGCGTGCTGACGAAGGATTATATGCCGGATTCCTCAAAGATCGCGACTGTTCTGTCGATAGAAGGGGGAGAGGCGATCGACGGAAGCCTGATGATCCTCCACGATATGTACCGTCTCGGCGTTAGAGCCATGACGCTGACATGGAATTACAACAATGAGCTTGCAGGCGCGGCGCTCGCGTTCGGAAACAAAGGCCTGTCATCGCTAGGCAAGGATGTCGTGAAAGAGATGAACCGTCTAGGAATCGCCGTGGACGTTTCGCACCTGAGCGACAGGGGCGTCAATGATATTCTGGCTCTATCCGGGGAACCCATTTTCGCTTCGCATTCGAACGCCAGGAGCGTTTTCTCGTCCAACCGCTCGCTTTCGGACGAACATATCCGTGAGATCGCGCGGCGCGGCGGAACGATAGGCGTCAACTTTTATTACAAGCAGCTGTCAAAGAAGCCTGTCGCGGATTATGACGATATCATCGATCACATGATCCATATCGCGGAAGTGGGCGGAATTGGATGCTGTGCCGTTGGGTCGGATTTTGACGGAATGCCCGTTTATCCGACAGGGCTCAGTACGAGCAAAGGTCTTCCCGGGCTTGCGGACCGCATGCTGGAACGCGGTTTTACGGAACAGGAAGTCTCGGCTGTCTTTTATCAGAATCTTCACGATTATATCGTCAGATATGTTTGACATCCGTCAATATGCGGTGTTATAATCGCACTGTTGCAGAATTAGGGGCATGATGTAATGGTAACATAGCGGTCTCCAAAACCGTTCTTCTGAGTTCGAATCTTAGTGCCCCTGCCAAAAAACCTCTTTTGTCCTGTGAAGGCGGAAGAGGTTTTTTTATCGGGATCCCGTTTGTTAATCAGCAAAGGAACGGATGAAGTTCAGGATAAGTCATTGGATTGTGCAATTATCCCCGGGACAGTATAATAATGATCAGGACGGACTGATTGTCAAATCATGCTGATTCGTTATTCTGAATACCGACAAAAATATATATAATATATAATTTAGCTGTGCAGGTTTATGAGAAGAAAAAAAGTCACAATCTATACAGACGGCGCCTGTTCCGGCAATCCCGGTCCGGGCGGCTGGGGCGTTGTTCTGATGTACCGTCAGAACCGCAAGGAACTGAACGGCGGCGAAGCGTACACGACAAACAACCGCATGGAGATCACGGCTGTAATCAGAGGTCTGGAAGCGCTCAGGGAACCGTGCGACGTGGACGTATATACGGACAGCGCGTACGTCTGCAACGCGTTTCAGAATCAGTGGCTGGACAGATGGTTGATGAACGGCTGGAAAACGTCTCAGAAAAAAGACGTGGAAAACCGCGATCTGTGGGAACAGCTGTTAAAACTGACGCAAACGCACAACATGTCGATCCATAAAGTGAAAGGCCACGCAGACAACGAATTCAATAACCGCTGCGACGAACTGGCCAGAGCAGCCATCAAAGAGCTGCCAAAAGAGCCGATTTCTTAATTTTCTGTTACTAACTATTCGTTAAAGTTGTGTTTAACGAATAGTTGTGTTAAAATCTCCGTATCTTCCCCGGGAAGGTTTTTCGGAGGTTTTTATGAAAGAGTCTACCTATCAGGATTCCAAAAACAAATCCTATACTCTCAAAATCCGCGAAGTTCAGAAAGAACTTCCGGAATTTTGCGGAGAATATTTCAGAAGCCTTTCCAATATGAACATGTCCGTGCTGACGAGGTACGGTTACGCGGTGGACCTGAGGGGATTTTTCCGGTTTCTTACGGAGGAGGTTCCCCTGTTTTCCGGTACCACTCCCCTGTCCTTTACGATCGATGATCTAAAAAAGGTCACGTCCAACCATATCGATCTTTATCTTGAGTACGTCTCCGTATATGAGAAAAACGATCAGGAGATCAGCAACGGTGAGAACGGCCGCGCGAGAAAGCTTGCCGCTGTCCGGTCCTTTTTCAAGTATTATTTCAAGCACCAGTACCTGGATTCCAATGTCGCGGCGCTTGTGGAATCTCCGAAGCTTCATGAGCACGCGATCATCCGCCTCGAGCCGAACGAGGTCGCCGTACTGCTCGATCAGGCGGAAAGCGGTGCCAATCTGACGGATAAACAGCGTCAGTTCCATAAGAACACGCAGCTCAGGGACATCGCCATCCTGACCCTGTTCCTCGGTACGGGGATCCGTATCAGCGAGCTGGTCGGTATAAACGTGAACGATATCGATTTCGACAACTACGCGTTTACCATTACGAGAAAAGGCGGAAAGCAGGATATCCTGTCCTTCGGCGAGGAAGTCGCGGGCGCTTTGAAGGATTACGCGGACCAGCGCAAGAACATGAGCCCCCTCGAAGGACATGAGAACGCGTTCTTCCTGTCCCTTCAGAACCGTCGCATCACGGTGCGCGCCGTGGAGAATCTGGTGAAAAAGTACGCCTCCTCCGCCGTTCCGCTCAAAAAAATAACGCCGCACAAGCTCAGAAGCACGTACGGCACAATGCTGTATCAGGAATCGCAGGATATCTATCTTGTCGCGGACGTGCTCGGTCATAAGGATGTCAATACGACGAGAAAGCACTACGCGGCGCAGTCAAGGGACAACAAGCGCGCGGCGGCAAGGATGATCCATCTGCGCGACGACTGACCGGTTATTTATGATATTTGAACGGCGTGTCCGCGAAATCGAACGCGTGCTCATCCATATCCATGATGATTTCCCCGATTTTGATTTCTTCATAATCGGGGATATTGCTGTCCAGACATTTGAAGCAATTATCGCACTTCTTTGACGGATCAAGATCGCAGCGGTCGTCTTCTTCCCCGCTATCGTCCCATTCCCCATCGTCTACATCGTGCGAATCGGATTCGTCGATCGGGAAATTGTCTTCCTCTATGATTTCCATTTCTTCGGAATCATGCAGAAAATCTTTCATCCTTTTCTCCTCAGGTTCAGTTGTTAAGAAAATGATCGTAAACGATCATGGCAGCGATCCTGCCGTGTGCGTATGTCAGGCTGCCCTGCATATAGGCGGTATACGGCTCGATGACCGGTCCGTCGGCGCTCAGCTCGCTGGTCGCTCCCTGAATAAACGTTCCCGCCGCCATGATGACCGGTGCGTCGTATCCCGGCATATCCCAGGCTTCCGGCACGACGTTGCTGTCCACGGGAGAGGCTTTCTGAATGCAGCGGCAGAACGCGATCAGTTCGTCCGCTGAATTGAAACGCACAGACTGAACGGTATCGCTTCTGTATGCGTCCTTATCCGGAAGCGTATCGAATCCGAGCCGCTGAAAGACGGCGGAAAACAGTACAGCGGTCTTTAAGCATTCCGCAACGATATGCGGTGCCATGAAGATGCCCTGATAGAACAATCTGTAGTCGCCTGCGTACGAGCCGACTTCGGCGCCGAGTCCCGGAACGGTCAGACGGTCGGCAATCTCCGCGACATATTCGCTCTTCCCCGCCACGTATCCTCCTGTCGGCGCAAGTCCGCCGCCGGGATTCTTGATGAGCGATCCTGCGATCACGTCCGCACCGTACGCGGTCGGTTCGTTGATCTCGCAGAACTCGCAGTAGCAGTTATCGACGAAAATGATCGCTTTCGGATTCAGATAATGGACCAGTGAGAATACCTCCTCAAGATCCCTCTGACCAAGTGATTTGCGCCAGGAATAGCCCCGTGAGCGCTGAAAATACACGATACGGACGTCGTCCGTCATTTTTGCCTCGATCATCTGCTGGTCGATCTCGAAGTTTTCCGTCAGGTCGATCTGTTCGTAACGGATACCATATGCTTTCAGCGAATGCTTGGCGTTTCCGCGGATTCCGATTGCTTCTTCCAGCGTGTCGTAAGGTTTTCCCGTGACGGAAAGGATCTTGTCGCCGGGCTTTGTAAGCCCTGCGATCGCGGTAAAGATCGCGTGGGTGCCGTTTACGAACTGGGGACGTACGAGAGCCGACTCCGACTGCAGAGCGAATGAAAACACGATATCGAGCGTATCCCTGCTGATATCGTCATAACCATATCCCGTAGAAGGATTGAAATGCCTTGTCGCGACACCCGCATTCTGAAAAGCCTCCAGGACTCTCGCCTGCGTGACGGTTTCAACGGAATGGATCCGGGCAAAAGCCTCGGAACAGGTCCGTTCCGCTCTCCAGATGTTTTCCTTCGCCAGATCCGATATCTGAATGCTCATGGTTCCTCCAATCTTTCATTGACTGTTTCCACCGCTTTTTCAAGAAGATCCGGATCGTGAAGATCGAACCAGACGATCCTTTTGTCGCGGTTGAACCAGGTCAGCTGCCGTTTCGCGAAATGCCTTGTTTCCGTTTTGATCTGATCGACCGCCTCGGAAAGACTGATCATTCCGTCGAAATACCGGAACAGCTGCCTGTATCCGAGCGCCTGCATGGCGGGAAGCGACCGATCGGAATAATGCCCGTAAATTGCCCTTGCTTCGTCGATAAGGCCATCCACAATCATTTTGTCGACCCGAAGCTCAATGCGCTTATAGAGGTCTTCTCGTGCCGTTTTGAGGCCGATCTGAACCGAAGAGTACGGCGGTACGCGTTCTTCTTCGTTGCGGAAATCATTTCCGAACGAGGAGAGCGGTTTTCCGGTCAGCGTATATACTTCCAGCGCGCGCACGATCCGTTTGGCGTCGTTTTCATGGATCCGTTTCGCCAGTTCCGGATCGGTTTCCTTAAATCGAGCGTAGCAATTGTGCGGATCCTGTTCATATTCCAGGCGGATCTGTTCGCGTACATCCGGATCGGACGGAACCGCGAATCCCAAAGGATCCACCATGGAGGAAATGTAAAGCCCGCTTCCCCCCGCCACGACCGGAAGCTTTCCTTCCGAAAGAAGTCTGTCCAGGACCGGGAAAGCCATCTGTTTGAAGCGCGCAACGGAAAACCCCGCGTCATCGATCTCCACACAGTCGATCATATGGTGTTTGACGCGAGCCTGTTCCTCTTTGCTCGGTTTGGCTGAGCCGATATCCATTTCTCTGTAGACCTGAACGGAATCCGCGCTGACGATCTCCGAACCGTAATGTTCGGCAAGATCCAGCGCCAGGGCGGATTTACCCGTCGCGGTGGGACCGACGATGCAGATGATAAAGGGATCGCGCATATCAGAAAACCCGCTTGAACATTTTTTCGAAGTCCAGTTTCGTATAGCAGACCATTACGGGACGTCCGTGCGGACATGTGAGAGGAATGCCGTTTTCCTGAAACTGCCTGAGAAGTCGGGCAATCTCTTCATTGCTGATGGATTCCGTCACCTTGATGGCGTGTTTGCAGGAAGACTGGATCAGAACGGACCGGCAGTAATCCTTCGCGTCCGGGCGAACGCCCGAGGCAAGACCGTCCGCTACGTCAATGACGGAGACCGGCGGAAGGATGGCACCGTTCAGGACGGGGGTCGCGCATACGTCCACCGAGTGACCGTCATCCGGGAATTCAAGTTCGTATCCGAACGCAGAAATCTCGTCCAGATTGCTCTTCAGCGCTTCGTACTCGATATCCGTGACACGGACATGGATCGGCGTGAGAAGCCGCTGCGAAGCGGTCTCAATCTCGCGGGACATGTATTTCTCATACAGCGTCCGTTCATGCGCGGCATGCTGGTCGATAAAGAATACCTTGTCTCCCTGCTCCACAATCCAGTACCCGGAAAAGACAGCGCCGACGATCTTTACCGGATCGCCGTCGAACGTATCCAGCTGCGGCCCGGGTTCCTGTATATCCGAAGAACGCTTCCGGATGTTGAAAACGGGCAGAGTGTCCTTCGGCTGTTCGGAAACGGTCTTTACGGAAAAACCTCCGGAAGTCTTATAGGAAACGGCAACGTCGGAACGGGGTCCGGCATAGACGGTATCTGCATGGTGAAAGTTTGTAGACGCAGGCGTCGGAACGGAAACGGCGGCGGGACGCTTATCAGGCTCATGCTGGACCTCCCTGCCATAGAATACCGGTTTTTCAACGCTTCGTTTTGTTCCTTCCAGCGTATTCCTGCACGCGTTCAGAACCGCGTCGCAGACCCGTCTTTCGTCCGCAAACCTTACCTCCATCTTGCTCGGATGGACGTTGACATCCACTTCGCGTATATCGAGAGAAAGGTTCAGAACGGCGTATGGGAAACGTCCGGACATAAGCTTTGTCTGGTAGGCGTCCACAACCGCAAAACCGACGGATCTGGAATTGATGTAACGCTGATTCAGAAAGAATGACAATCTGGAACGGTTCGGATAACTCAGTTCTCCCGTTCCGATGAATCCGCTGACTGAGATATAGCCGTCCGAATACCCGACTTCACGGATGCAGCGGACCAGATCGCTGCCGTAGATGGCATAGATCGCCGTTTTCAGATCTCCGTCACCGTAGGAACGGTATACCGTTTTTCCGTTATTGACATAGGTAAAAGCAATATTCGGATAGGCCATGATCATCCTGGAGAGATAATCGCCGATATATCCCGCTTCCGTGCGGGCGCTTTTCAGGAATTTATATCTCGCGGGTGTTTTGGAGAAGAGATTGAGGACCTCAATCGAGGTGCCTGCGGGACAGGCGCACGGTGTTTCGGAGACTACTTTTCCGTAATGGATCATAATCTCCGTACCGCTTTCGCAATCCTTCGTTCTTGTTTTCATGGTGATCTCGGAAACGGACGCGATCGAGGCAAGCGCCTCGCCGCGGAATCCAAGCGTACCGATCATCGAGATATCTTCCGGGGTCCTGATCTTGCTTGTGGCGTGAGGAAGAAACGCTGTCCTGCAGTCGGAAGCGTCGATTCCGGAACCATTGTCCGTTACGCGGATCTCGTCGATCCCGCCGTTCAGGATCTCCACCGAAACGGCGTCCGCCCCGGCGTCGATCGCGTTTTCAACGAGCTCCTTCACAACGGATGAAGGACGTTCCACCACTTCTCCCGCGGCGATCAGATTTGCGACATGCGGCGGCAATACTTTGATTTCTGGCATGGAGGTCAGTCTCCCTTCGTGACGACGGATTTCAGAACGTACAGCTGGTCAAGCGCCTCTTTCGGAGACATGGAATCCGGGTCGATCTCTTTCAGAAGCCTTGTCAGAACCGCTTCCCTGTTATCGTCGAACAGGGAAGTCTGCACGAACTGCGGCTGTTTCGCGGGCGTCTGTTCAGGCGTGTTTTCCTGTTTCCTGTTGATGTCCGCGTTTTCCAGATCGTACAGGATCTTTTTCGCGCGGTTCAGAACCTCTTTCGGGAGTCCCGCCAGCCTTGCGACCTGGATCCCGAAACTCTTGTCGCCGCTTCCCTTGACGATGCGGCGCAAAAACAGGATATCCTCCCCCACTTCCTTGACGGAGATGCGGTAGTTGACGACACCTGCGATCTTGTCCTCAAGCTCGGTCAGTTCATGGTAATGGGTCGCGAACAGCGTTTTCGCGCCGCAGAGCTTTTTGTCCGCGATATGCTCGAGGATTGCCCATGCGATGCTCAGACCGTCGAACGTGCTCGTTCCCCTTCCGATCTCGTCGAGAATGAGAAGGCTTTTCGAGGTGGCGTTATTGATGATGTTCGCCATCTCGCTCATCTCGACCATGAAGGTGCTCTGCCCGGACGCGAGGTCATCGCTGGCGCCGATCCTTGTAAAGATTCGGTCCACGATGCAGATATCCGCGAAACTCGCAGGTATGAACGAGCCGATGTGCGCCATAAGCGTGATCAGCGCGACCTGGCGCATGTACGTGCTCTTGCCTGCCATATTCGGACCGGTGATGATCAGAAGACGGTTGTCCGAGTTGTCAAGATAGACATCGTTCGGGATGAACCGTTCCCTGGAATTGTTTTCAACGATCGGATGACGTCCCTGACGGATGTGGATGATGCCGTCCTCGGTAATGTTCGGACGGGTGTATCCGTGGTCGGCGGCGACCGTCGCGAGCGACTGGAAACAGTCGACCATGGCAATCAGGTCCGCGTTTTTCTGCAGCTTTTCTGTATATGTGAGGAGCGTGTCCCGGAGTTCCGAGAAGAGTTTCAGCTCGAGCGCGAGGATCTTTTCGTCTGCGCCGAGGATCGTGTCCTCCATCTCCTTGAGTTCCGGCGTGATGAAGCGCTCGGCGTTCGCGAGCGTCTGTTTGCGGATGTAATGCTCCGGCACCTGGTCGAAATTGGACCGTGTCACCTCGATATAATAGCCGAATACGCGGTTGTATCCGATGCGGAGCTTCTTGATGCCGGTATTGTTCCGCTCCGCCTGCTCGAAATCCTGCAGCCACTGGTGGCTGTTTTCACGGATCGAACGGAGTTCATCGATTTCCTGACTGTAGCCCGGGCGGATGAATCCACCGTCGCGGATCACCGCGGGAGGATCGTCGACAATCGCGGCATGGAGCGTGTTCTTGAGTTCCGTGAGCTCGTCCGTTTCGTCCAGAAAGCGGCGGATCCCGGCGGAAGAACACTTGGACAGCAGCATTTTCAGTTCCGGTATCGCGTCCAGCGTCGCGGCGAGCGCGTTGCAGTCCCTCGCGTTCAGCGTTCCGTAGACGATCTTGCTGCAGAGGCGCTCGATGTCCGACATCGCGGAAAGCCTGTCCCTTACGGCGGCGCGCAGCAGCACGTCCTTGACGAACTCCTCCACGGAATCCTGTCTGAAACAGATCGCTTCCCTGCTCTGCAGCGGACGGTCGATCCAGTCGTGCAGCTTTCTCGATCCCATCGAGGTGCAGGACGCGTTCAGAAGGCTCAGCAGCGTGTTCTTCCGGTTTCCGTCCGTCCTCAGCGGCATCGTCAGCTCCAGATTCCGCCTGGTTGCCGTGTCGAGCACCATAAAGGAGGAATGGTTCACGACGGAGATCCTGTGGATATGCGAAAGGGAATTGCGCTGCGTCTCCTCCAGATAGGACATGAGCGCGCCGGCGGACGACACGGCGGCGGGCATGGATTCGCAGCCGTATCCGGAAAGGGACGCGATCTGGAAATGCCGGATCAGCCGTTCGTAAGCAGATTTATACGCATAGAAACTGTCGGAGTATTTCTGCACGTAATAGGCGGGCAGAACATATTTCGAGAAAGCGGAAACACCGTACAGCGCCTCGTTTACGAGGATCTCGGTCGGATGAACGCGGGTGATCTCGTCGATCAGCGCGCGGACGCGGTCTCCCTCCGTGATCTCCTCCACCATAAAGGAACCGGTCGACACGTCGCAGTAGGCAAGACCGCAGGCACGGTCGGAAAGGAACGCGGAGGCGATATAATTGTTCTCCTCCTTTTCGAGCATCTGATCCTCGATGACCGTTCCGGGCGTGATGATGCGGATCACATCGCGCTCCACCAGACCCTTGGCAAGCGCGGGATCCTCCATCTGCTCGCAGATGGCCACCTTGTATCCTTTCGAGATCAGGCGGGAAACGTACGTGTCGACCGCGTGAAACGGCACGCCGCACATGGGCGCGCGCTCAGAAAGCCCGCAGTCTCTTCCCGTCAGGGTCAGATCGAGTTCCTTTGACGCCGTGGCGGCGTCGTCGAAGAACATCTCATAGAAGTCCCCGAGCCGGAAAAACAGGAGACAGTCCTTGTATTTTTCTTTGATTTCGAGATACTGACGCATCATGGGCGTCATTCCCTGCTGAACCATGAAATATCCCTTTTCTCTTATCTCAGTGAGCGCAGCCCGAGCATCCGGAGCAGTCTCCGCTGCATCCGGGTGCCTGATCGGATCCGATGCAGGCGTTGATCTCGCGGTTGACCGATGCGACCAGATTCTGGAAATCCTGCTCCGCGGTCATCAGGCCGGAGAACAGCGGATTCTCGTACAGCTGCTGCTGAAGCCTCTCCATGTCCGCCGAAGCCGCGATGGCATCCTCCTTGTCCAGATCCGGGGACGACATCATATCATACACATCCTGCCGTTTCTGATGAAACGAGCGGATAAGTTCCGTCAGCGCGTCGTCTTCCGCCACGCGGTGCCTCGCTACAAGCACCTTCTGAAATTCTTCCGATTCCGCAAGGGATACGCCGAGTTCCCTCGCTATTTCAATCGTTGTCATGCTGTATATGTCCTCTCAGTGAGTTTTTCCTGACGGCGTCCGCCGTCACGTTTACGTACTGACCGATCTCCGTTCCCTCTCTGTCAAAGTACACCATCTTGAAGTTCGTATACTTGCCGAAAGCGACGGATTCGTTTTTGGAATCCAGCCCTTCGATCAGCACCTCGCCGGTATAGCCGACGTATTTTTCGTTATTTTCCTGCGTTTTCCTGTTCTGAAGCTCGTTCAGCCTTCTGAGACGGTCCGCCTTTAATGCTTCCGGAATCTGGTCCTCCATCCTTGCGGCAGATGTCCCCTGTCTTGGAGAGTACTTGAACGTGAACGCGGACGCGAATCCGATCCGGTCGATCGCGTCCATCGTTTCAAGGAAATCCTCCTCCGTTTCTCCGGGGAACCCGACGATGATGTCGGTCGTGATCTCGACATTTTTTACCGTTCGTCTCAGACGGTCCACGATCGAGGTATAGCGCTCCATATCGTAATGGCGGTTCATCCGTTTCAGAATGCGGTCGGATCCGGACTGGAGCGGCAGATGAACGTGATTGCAGACGTTGGCGTTTTCCGCCATCGCGTCGATCAGACTGTCGGAAAGGTCCTTCGGATGCGAGGTCATGAAGCGGATCCGCTTCAGCCCTTCCACCCCGTTGACGCGGGACAGCAGCTCGGGGAATTTCATATCCCCGTTCGTGTTGCCGTAGGAATTGACGTTCTGCCCAAGCAGCGTGATTTCCGTATATCCTGCGTCTGCAAGGGAACGGATTTCGCTCAGAATATCTTCTGAGCGTCTCGAACGCTCGGGGCCGCGCACGTACGGAACGATGCAGTAGGTGCAGTAGTTATTGCATCCGTACATGATGTTGACGAACGCGGAATGCTTAAGATTGCGGACGGACGGAAGTCCTTCGACAACGTCCTCGCTGACGCCTGTTACGGCGTTCACCCGGTATCCGGAACGGATCTTCAGAAGATAATCAGGAAGATTTCCGATCGAATTGGTGCCCATGATCAGGTCCACGTGCCGGAACCGTTTGAAAAAGCGGTCGGAGACCTCCTTCTGCTGCATCATGCAGCCGCATACGCCGATCACGGTTTCAGGTTTTTCGTCCTTCAGTTCCTTGAGCGCGCCGATGTTGCCCATGAGACGTTTTTCCGCGTGATCACGGACGCAGCATGTATTGAACAGGATCAGATCCGCCTCCGCGGGTGAGGACGCGGCGGCGTAACCTTCTTTTTGAAGCACGCCTGCCATGAGTTCACTGTCGCGGACGTTCATCTGGCATCCGTAGGTTTCAATATAGTATTTCGGATTGTTGTTTTCCATGTACGGGTATCAGGTTTCCCTTCTCATTACATATTTATTAATTATACATCAGGTGCGGATGATTCCTCAACCGTTCTGAAGCGCCTTGCATACCTATCCGGCGCCGATAATCCCCTTATACGTAAACGCTGATGGCCGAGGAAACGAGATTGTGGATAAACAGGACTGTCGCATGACGGTCATGCGTGCCGCTCTCCGTCACGGCGATTTGGAATACGGCGGCGGCGACCGAGGAGAGCATCATCTCAACCTGTTCGTCCGTTGCTTTCGCCATTTTCTTTTTCCAGTCGGCAAAGCTGTACTGCCGGAACACTTCCATCATCCGGAACTTCATCGTGTCGGAGATCTGCCCCATGACGACGGCATCGTTCAGTGCCCGGTTTTTCTCGAGCATATCCAGGATCGACTGCGTCAGTTTCACGCCGAACTTCTCGTTTTCCGTCAGGATCTGGCGGAACTCCTCGATCTGTTCGTTTTCGAGCTGCTCCACCACGTCATGGCAGTCCTTGTAATGGTAATAGAACGTGGCGCGGTTGATGCCGGCCCTGTCGCATACCTCCCGGACCGTGACGTTCATGAGCGGTTTTTCCTTGAGACAGTCGAAAAGGGAGTCACGTATCATTTTTTTCGTATACCGCACGCGTGCGTCTGTAGACATGGAATCATCCTTTCTTGCGCAGTTATTCAACATTAACCGTAGGAAATGTATGATATTTTTCATTCAACGGATAAATGTTGATTGCATAACTCCAGATAATAATTTATACTAATTTATCGGAAATTTTCAACACTATGTTGGATATTTTTCATTGTGATGCGCGATTTATGCCTCCGGACGGTACGCGATGCCGTGCTTCACGGTCCGGAATGCCGCGCGGGCGAAAAATGAAACGAAAAACAATTTACCGGAAAGGCTTTATTCTCATGTCAAACTACATTCTGAGCTGCAGCTCTACCGCCGATCTCAGCAGGGAACACTTTGAATCCCGCGACATTCACTACATCTGCTTCCATTATGAGCTGGACGGTGTTTCCCATCCGGACGATCTCGGTCAGTCCATTTCCTTCGACGATTTCTACAGGGCGATGGACGAAGGCGCCGAAACAAAAACGAGCCAGATTAATACGGAAGAATACTGCGATTATTTCGAATCGTTTCTGAAGCAGGGACTGGACATTCTTCATATTACGCTTTCGAGCGGGCTTTCCGGCACGATCAACTCCGCGCTCGGCGCGAAGGGCATCCTTACCGAGAAATACCCGGACCGTAAGATCATTGTGCTTGACTCTCTCGCCGCGTCATCCGGATACGGACTTCTGATGGACAAGATTGCCGATATGCGCGACAGCGGCATGGATATCGAGGAACTCGCGGACTGGATCGAGGAAAACAAACGGAAACTGCAGCACTGGTTCTTCTCCACGACGCTGAAGTATTATATTCGCGGCGGCAGGGTCTCTCGGACCGCCGGTTTTATCGGCGAAGTGCTCGGTATCTGTCCCCTGCTGCATGTCGACGAAGCGGGCAAGCTGATCCCCATGGAAAAGATCCGCAGCAAAAAGGCTGTCTATAAGGCAATCGTGCAGAAAATGATGGCGCTTGCGGAAAAAGGCGCAGACTACGATGGGAAGTGCTATATCTCCCAGTCCTACTGCATGAACGATGCCCGGGCGGTTGCGGATCTTGTCGAAGCAAGTTTTCCGCATCTGAACGGCAAGGTCGAGATCTATGACATCGGTACGACGATCGGCGCCCATACCGGTCCCGGAACCGTGGCGCTTTTCTTCTGGGGGAAGAGCCGTACGGAAGGCTGATAATTGTCCGAAGGAAATAAATAAGCCGTCTGCGGTCGCAGGCGGCTTTTCTTTGTTCTGTATGCCTTCTTTTCAGACGGTGATAAGGCTGCCCAGTTTACTCATGAGGATTTCGGAGATCAGACGCTGTCCTTTTTCCGTCGGATGGATCCCGTCCTCGCAGATTAGGCTTTCGAGATCGTTCCCGTTTGAAGGAAACTCCGCGCGCAGATCGATCAGATCGACCTGCTCCTCCCGGGCGATCTGCTGGATCAGTTCCGAATAGGTCTTCTGCCAGCGTTCGATGGAGAAAACGGATCCGAGCCATCTGAGAATGTTTGAACGGGAATTACCGTTCCTGCAGATGAAGTCAAAATAACGGTTTGCCAGGATCGGCGGGAGCGTCAGCATGACGGGATGACTGCCGTTATTTCGGAGCACAGAAATCGCCTCCCTGTAATCCGATACAAAGACTTCCGGAGGTGTTTTGCACTGGTGACGGCCGGACGGATCGTCCGAGATCGCCTTCCAGTCATAGTCGCAGTCGTTTCCGCCGAACTCGAGGAACACGATGCTTCTGCCCTCTTCTCCCTCGCCGGATTTCTTTTTTATGACCGGAAGCGCTTTCGGAATCGTGCAGCCGAAACGGGAACGGTTGATGACGTTCATGCCGAAACGGTCTTTCAGGTGCTGCTCCCAGAAAGAGCAGACGCGGTATTTTCCGTCCGTGTAGCGGACGCCTTTCATGATGGAATCACCGTATGCGATCAGATTCATGGAACACCTCTAAGATACAAAGAACTATTACATCTAGTATTTAATACTATATTAAGTCGTAGAATGAATTATGTCAAGGTATTTATTACTTGACGTAATTGCATTTTCGGTAACAGATTGATATGATGAACGGGAAGGAGATGGGACTATGGATGAAAAACTCAACGAACTGACGGCCGGTCTCTGCGACCAGCTGAAAGATCACAGGCTTCCCCGCTGGGAAGAGATTCCCGATCTGGATCTGTACATGGATCAGGTGCTGAATCTGGTCCGCCGTCACCTTGGATCCTATCCGGGATTCGAGGAAACGGGCTTGACGTCTTCGATGGTCAACAATTACGTGAAAGCGGGATTGCTTCCCCCGCCTGTCCGGAAACGTTACGCGACGGAACACGTGGCGCGTCTTTTCATGATCTGCATACTCAAGAACTCGCTCCCGATCGCCATGATCAAAAAGATTTTCGACGATATTGCCGCGTCCGAGGCGGGCATGCCGATCTTCTACAACGTATTCTGTGACAGGTTCAGCGAGACCGCCGATTCCGCGGTCCGGGAACATCTGTCCGCCGGATACCGTTCCATGACGGACATCATACTGAGCGCCGCGCTCCGCGCCCAGGCGGAACAGGCTCTAGCCGTGAAACTGTGCGGATGCGATCAGAAACCGGGCGAGCGATGAGCTGATCGTCAAAACGGATTACAAACCAAACCTATATCTGCTATGCTGAAAAGGACGGAACGGTCATTCCGTCAAAGAGTGCCATACCACATCAATCAGGAGGAAAGAGAATGCCGCTAACAGAGCAAACTCCGGTTTTCGACACGCGTTTTCAGCGTCACGAAACGGAACTGAAACAGATCTATGAGGGACTGTATCACGATCAGCAGGCCTATTCATATTTTGTCGGCATGCTCCGACGCATGTGGGAAGCAAGGAACGAACATCTGAGGCTTCTGGACGAGCAAAGAGAACGCAACGCAAAATGGTACAGAGGCCGAGATCTCGTCGGCATGCTGATGTACGTGGACGCCTTTGCGGGTACGCTTTCGGGGGTCCGGGAAAAGCTGGATTATATTCAGGAGGCGGGCGTCAACTATCTGCACCTGATGCCGTTGCTGGAGAGTCCCGCTGGACGCAGCGACGGCGGGTACGCTGTATCGGATTTCCGACGCGTGCAGCCGGAACTCGGCACGATGGGAGATCTCGCCTCGCTCGCGGAAGACTGCCACGGACGCGGCATGGCGCTCTGCCTCGATTTTGTGATGAACCATACGAGCGAGGACCACGAATGGGCGGTCCGCGCGCGGAAGGGCGATCCGGAATACCAGCGGCGCTATTTCTTCTTTGACGACTGGAAACTTCCCTACGAATACGAGATCACCGTACCGCAGGTGTTCCCAACCACCGCTCCTGGAAATTTCACATGGTGCGAGGAAGCGAAAAAGGTCGTCATGACGACCTTCTACCCGTACCAGTGGGATCTGAACTACGCGAATCCGACGGTCTTCAACGATATGACCGAAAACATGCTGTATCTGTGCAACCAGGGTGTCGACATCATCCGTCTTGACGCGGTCCCTTATATCTGGAAGGAACTTGGCACGAACTGCAGGAATCTTCCGCAGGTACACGCACTGGTGCGCATGATGCGGATCGTATGCGAGATCGTCTGCCCCGGCACACTGCTTCTCGGCGAGGTCGTCATGGAACCGAGCAAGGTCGTCCCCTATTTCGGAACGGTCGAAAAACCGGAGTGCCATCTGCTGTATAACGTGACGACCATGGCGAGCACCTGGCATACCGTCGCGACCAAGGACGTAAGGCTTCTGAAGCATCAGCTCGGCCAGGTTTTCGCACTCCCCAAGGAATACGGCTTTCTGAATTATCTGCGATGCCATGACGATATCGGCTGGGGTCTGGATTACGCGTATCTCAACCGGTTCGGCATGGACGAGGTCAAACACAAGAAATTTCTCAACGATTATCTGACCGGAAAATGGCCGGGAAGCCCCGCCCGCGGAGAGCTTTACAACGACGATCCGCGGCTCGGTGACGCACGGCTCTGCGGAACGACCGCGTCGCTGTGCGGCGTCGAATCGGCACGCTACGACCGTGATGCGGACAGGCTTTCCTGGGCACTGCGTCTGGACCTGATGCTTCATGCATACATGTTCACGCTCAGCGGAATTCCTGTGCTTTACAGCGGTGACGAGATCGCGCAGGAGAATGATTACAGCTATCACGCGGATCCGCTCAAAAACGCGGACAGCCGCTATCTGCACCGCGGGAAGATGGACTGGACAAAAGCCGGGAAACGGCACGACCCGGGATCTCCGGAAGGGATCCTTTTCAATCAGCTTTTGAGGCTGGAGGAACTCAGGGGTTCGCACCGCGTATTTGACGGCGGAGCGGATACCTGGATCGTGAATACCGGAGACTACGGCGTGCTCGGGATCGGGCGCTATTACCGCGGTGAGAAGCTCGTTGCCCTGTTCAACTTCAGCGAATGGGACAAGACGGTGTCCGTCGACGAACTCGGAGATTTTACCGATCTCATCACCGGAGATGAAACGGACAAAAAAAATATCCGGATTCCGTCCGGCGGATTTGCCTGGCTCATCTGCGATTTCGGGGAGGAAGAGAAATGAAGAGCAAGCTGATTTTTCTGGATATCGACGGAACTCTGACCTCGCCGGGGAGCAACATCCCCCCCGCGAGCGCGCTGGGCGCCATTCGTTCCGCCCAGAAAGCGGGACACAAGGTGTTTCTCTGCTCGGGACGGAACTACGAAATGCTGAAGCCGCTTCTTGTTTATCCATTTGACGGCGCCGTTGCCAGCGGAGGCGGATATGTTTTTGCCGGTGACCGTGTGCTCTACGACTGCCCGATGACCGAGGATCAGAAAGACCGTGCGCTGAAGCTTTTTGCGGAAGGCGGCGTCCTCCGCACGATCGAGGCGAGGGATGCCAGTTACTGCGACGAAGGCATGGGAGAATTCCTTCAGATGAGCTCGGGCGGAAACAGCGAGCTGCTGAGATGGCGCGAGGCGCTGGAGAAGGACCTCGGCATCCGTCCGATGAAGGAATACGACGGCAGACCGATCTACAAGGTGGTCTTCATGTGCGCGACGAAGGATCAGCTGACGCCTGCGATCAAAGAACTGGAGAACGAATTCCACTTTCTCGTTCAGGATCTTTCCGGCGCGAACTGCCTGAACGGAGAGCTCATCAACCGGCGGTTCGACAAGGGAACGGGGATCCGGTGCGTCTGTGAAGCGCTCGGTTATTCCGTCGAGGATACGATCGGCTTCGGGGACAGCATGAACGATCTCGAGATGATCCAGACTGTTGCGGTCGGAGTCTGCATGGAAAACGGCAGTCCCACGCTGAAAAAGGAATGCTCCCTCGTCTGCCCGTCTGTTGAGAACGACGGTATTGCCTGGGCGTTCAGAGAACTGGGGCTTCTGGAAACGACATAAAGCCGCTCTGATTTGCGCCTATATATTTTATTTGGGACATTGTGGTATCCATCGGGATTTGATATAATGTTTAGAAAAATGTGGCCGCCTCTTTTCAGACGGCCACAATCTTGATAAAGGAAAAAGGAGAGGTAATAGTATGGCGCTTGACTATCGCAAATGCGCTGAAGAGATTTTTTCCCATCTTGGCGGAAAAGAGAACATCATCAGCGCTGCACACTGTGCTACCCGCCTGCGTCTCGTGATCGCGGACAACAGCAAAATCGACACCAAAGCACTGGAGGAAGTTGAGGGCGTAAAGGGCCTCTTCGATTCCAACGGTCAGCTTCAGCTCATCATCGGTACCGGAACCGTCAACAAGGTCTATGACGAATTCTTAGCGGTGACCGGTCTGACAGCCGCCAGCAAGGCGGACGTCAAAGCTGCAGCGGCTTCCCGCATGCCGCTCTGGAAGAAGATCCTGAAGACGCCTGGCGACGTTTTCGTTCCCATCCTCCCCGCCATCGTGGCCTCCGGTCTGATGATGGGTCTCGTGGAAGCCATTCCGAAGTTCTGGCCCGCTTTCGGCGCATCCGACTGGTTCAGCTTCCTTGACCTGGTCGCCAACACCGCTTTCGCTCTGTTGCCCGTGCTGGTTGCCATCTCGGCAGCCCGCGTATTCGGCGGAAACGTATTTCTGGGAGCCGTTATCGGCCTGATGATGGTCCATCCCGCGCTGATCAACGCGTGGACTGTCGGCAACTATGCCGCCGGAGAGATTCCTGTCTGGCATCTTTTTTTCTTCAACGTTCAGCAGGTTGGCTATCAGGGACATGTCATCCCGGTCATACTGGCAGTCCTTCTCATGTCGACGGTTGAGAAGTGGCTGCATAAAGTGGTGCCCGAGATGATCGATCTCTTTGTCACTCCGCTTGTTACCGTTCTTGTAACCGCGTTCGTGACGTTCACGGTTATCGGACCCGTCTTCTCCGTACTGGAGAACTGGGTGCTCGCGGGAGCAAAGTGGCTTGCAAGCTCTCTGCTCGGATCCCTGGTCATGGGCGCGATCTATCCGTGGACGGTCGTCATGGGCCTGCACCACATGTACAACGTGATCGAAGCCGGCATGATCGCGCAGACGGGGCTCAACACCTGGATGCCGATCGCGTCC
>JAFPXU010000118.1 GCA_017394605.1 Clostridia bacterium
AAAATGCCGCATCCCATCGATTAGACATCATTGTCTGGTTCAACAAACTCCGATTTATTTGTCTGTTTACCAGTCATCATCCAGCATTGCAGACAGGCTCTCGGCCTCGTCTACTCAAAGCATTCTATAACAAAAAGAAAAGAACGGCAATTCTATCAAAATTACCGTTCTTTTATGGTGGAGGCGGGGAGAGTCGAACTCCCGTCCGAAAAGCTGTCAGTAAGAATTTCTACGAGCGTAGGCAACGTCTTGATTTCCTCGCATGCACGTTACATTGCCGAAACCTGCTTTGAGTAGCTTCATAAAATCCGGTCCGCCGCAAAGCTTAAGCGGATTCGTTCCCTACCCTGAATGACGCCCAATCCACCGGCAGTAGGTTTCCGGAGGTTGAACGGACGCAGCGTTACGCTGCGACAGGCAAAGTATTGTTGTCAGTTACTTTAAACTGTTCCCGTTTTTATCGAAGCACGGGTCTTCGGCTCGCTTATCCGACCTCCATGGATCCCGTCGAAACCAGGTTCGCCCCCAAAGCAATAACAGTTATATCAAAACAGGTTTAAAAAATCAAGCGTCGCGAAATAGTCGGAAGGCTTCTCCGCCCTTCGGATCAGACGGACCTGCCCGTTTTCCATCAGAAGTTCCGCGCATCTGAGTTTGCCGTTGTAATTGTAGCCCATGGAATGACCGTGCGCGCCGGAATCATGGATCACGAGATAATCCCCGATTTCAACTTTGGGCAACGGACGGTCGATCGCGAACTTGTCATTGTTCTCGCAAAGCGACCCTGTTACATCGTAAATCTCCGAACAGGGCTCGTTCTCTTTCCCGAGTACCGTGATATGATGATACGCTCCGTACATGGCGGGCCGCATCAGGTTGCAGGCGCAGGCATCGACGCCGATATAGTGCTTGTACGTATTCTTCTCGTGGATCGCCTTTGTCACAAGATATCCGTAAGGACCGGTGATATACCTTCCCATCTCCGTATAGATGGAGATATCGAGTCCCGCCGGCACGACTACTTCCCTGTATACCCGTTCGACTTCTGATCCGATATATGCGATGTCCGCCTCTTTCTCATACGGCTGATACGGAATGCCGATACCGCCGGACAGGTTGACGAATGTCACGGTCGCGCCGAGTTCTTTTTTGAGATCAACGGCAAGCCGGAACAGCTTTCTCGCGAGTGTCGGATAATACGTTTCGTCCGTTGTGTTGCTGGCAAGAAACGCGTGGAGACCGAACTCCTTCGCACCGTATCCGAGCAGCTTTTTGACGCCCTCAAAGATCTGGTCGCGGGTAAAGCCGTATTTCGCTTCTCCGGGATTGCCCATGATGGTATTCCCGAGCATGAACTCACCGCCGGGATTGAATCTGAGACTGATCCGCTCGGGGATTCCCCCGTTTTCCTTCAGAAAATCGATATGGGTAATGTCGTCCAGGTTGACGGTTGCCTGCAGTTTTCTCGCGAGCACAAATTCCTCCGCAGGCGTATCATTGCTGGAGAACATGATGTCATTGCCCCCGATGTCCAAAGCGTCGCAAAGCATCAGCTCCGTATAGCTGGAACAGTCCATCCCGCACCCTTCGGAATGCAGAAGTTTCATGATCTCAGGATTCGGAAGGGCTTTGACAGCGAAGAATTCCTTGTATCCCTTGTTCCAGGAAAACGCGCGCTGCAACCGCTTCAGATTGAAGCGGATGGCGTCGCCGTCATAGATATAAAAGGGAGTCGGAAACGTTTTTGCGGTTTCCGCAGCAAATTCTTTTGTAAACGGAACTGTTTTCATTTATACCCCTCCTTCATTCTCCTGTCCATTTCACGGTCCGCGTCGCGTTCGGCGATGCTGTGCCGCTTGTCATAGATCTTCTTGCCTTTCGCGACTGCCAGCTCCACTTTGACCCTGCCGTTTTTCAGATATACGGACAGCGGGACGAGGCTCATCCCCTCTTTTTCCTGCGCCTTTCCGAGTTTCAGGATCTCGCGTTTATGAGCCAGAAGCTTTCTCGTACGGAACGGGTCATGATTGAAGATGTTGCCCTGATCATAAGGACTGATATGCACGCCGATCAGCAGGAGCTCCTCTGCCTTGACCTGCGCATAGCTGTCCTTCAGATTGATCTGACCCTGGCGGACACTTTTGACTTCGGTTCCGGTCAGCGCGATCCCGCACTCCAGCGTGTCCTCGATAAAGTAATCATGGCGGGCTTTTTTATTCGTTGCGATGATTTTAACGCCGTTCGTTTTCATAATGATGCGTGACAGTCTCCATAACTAAAAATAAAAATGCGTTCTGATCCGGTTACATCAGAACGCATTCAGGGTTCGTAATTACTCAGCCGATCACTGCCAGAACAAGTGCGAGAACACCGAAAACAATCGCGAGAATGATGGTGATTTTCTGCAGCTTGGCTTCCTTGCTGGCAGCGCGTCCCTTTGATGTAAAAGATGCGCCATCGTCACCAAAAGCGGCACCGAGACCGGCAGTTTTGGTCTTCTGCATCAGTACGATGATGATCATTCCGATCGCATCCAGAACCAAAAGAACCGTAATGATGATTGACAAAATGTTCATACAACAAAATCCTCCAACATGACTAAAGGTAATATTATCATGTGCTGAAAGAATAAGCAAGCACTTATTTTTCAATCAGAGACTTCCCTGTCATCTCGTCCGGAACCGGAAGCCCCATCAGCTCGAGGAGCGTCGGAGCCAGATCAGACAGACGCCCGCCGGATCTCAGACTGCAGTTCTTCTCTTTTTCGCCGACGAGAATGACGGGAACAGGATTCGTCGTATGTGCGGTAAACGGTACCTGGTTCACTTCATCCCACATATATTCGGAATTACCGTGATCGGCCGTAATGATGCAGTTTCCGCCGGTTTCGAGGATCGCATCAACGAGAAGCCTGACACAGCTGTCAACGACATGGACAGCAGCGACAGCGGCGTCCATTACGCCCGTATGTCCGACCATGTCACAGTTTGCGAAATTCAGGATCATTGCGTCGTATTCGCCGCTTTCGATCCGTTTCACTGCCTCGTCGGTAACCAGAAACGCACTCATCTCAGGCTGGAGATCGTAGGTCGCGACCTTCGGCGATGGAATCAGACAACGGTCCTCCCCGGGATTCGGAGCTTCCACGCCGCCGTTGAAGAAGAACGTCACATGTGCGTATTTCTCCGTTTCCGCGATGCGCAGCTGCTTCTTGCCGCATTTTGACAGATACTCTCCGAGCGTGTTTCGGTACGATTCCGGACGGTATGCGATATGCACAAGGTCACCGAAGGTCTTGTCGTATTGCGTCATGCATACATAATACAGCGGGAAGAAGCCGTTTCTGCGGTGGAAACCGTCGAAATCCTCGAAGATGTACGACCTGGTGATCTCCCGCGCACGGTCAGGACGGAAGTTGAAGAAGATCACGGAGTCGTTTTCGGCGATTGTAGCGGTAGGCTTTCCGTCACGTACAACTACGGTGGGGACGACAAACTCGTCGGTCACACCCTCGTCGTAACTGTTCTGCATGGCTTCCGGCGCGGAATCCGCGGTCAATCCCTCTCCGTACGTCATGGCGGCATAAGCCTTTTCCACGCGTTCGAAGCGGTTGTCACGGTCCATGGCGTAGTATCGGCCCATAACGGTCGCGATCTTGCCAATGCCGATCTCCTGCATCTTGGCTTCAAGCTGCTCGATGTATCCCTTGCCGCTGGAAGGAGGAACGTCTCTTCCGTCCATAAAGCAGTGAACATATACCTTTTCGACCCCGCTGTCTTTCGCGAGTTTGAGAAGCGCGTAAAGATGCGTCAGATGACTGTGTACGCCGCCGTCGGAGCAGAGCCCGAGAAGGTGAAGAGCGGAATCATGTTCCTTGCAGTTCTGGATCGCACCAAGGAACGCGGGATTCTCAAAGAAGTCGCCGTCGGCGATCGATTTTGAAATCCTGGTGTATTCCTGATAGATGATCCTTCCTGCGCCGATGTTCAGGTGCCCGACCTCGGAGTTCCCCATCTGTCCGTCCGGAAGGCCCACATCCATTCCGCTCGCCCCAATCAGCGTATGCGGATATTCATCCCACAGCTCGTGAATGTTTTCGATGCCGTCTGTCAGAACAGCGTTTCCTTCAGGCTCTTCTCTGTAGCCGAATCCGTCAAGGATCAGCAGTGCGGTTATAGGTTTCATCAGTAGTTTACCACCCCTGCGAAGTCCGCCGCTTTCAGGCTCGCGCCGCCAATAAGACCGCCGTCGATCTCCGGCATGCTCATCAGATCCGTCGCGTTGGAGGGCTTCATGCTTCCGCCGTACTGGATGCGGAGTTTCGAAGCGGCATCCTCTCCGAAGAGAGCGCAGACGGCGTTGCGGATCACGCCGATCGTTTCGTTCGCGTCTTCCTTTGTAGCGGTCTTGCCGGTTCCGATCGCCCAGATGGGTTCATATGCGATCACGCAGTTCAGAAGCTCTTCTGCGGAGAATCCGGCAAGATCCCCGTTGATCTGCGCCGTTACGATATCGTTCGTGACACCGCTCTCACGCTGCTCAAGCGTTTCGCCTACGCAGATGATCGGCTTGAGACCTGCCTCAAGCGCCTTCTTGGAACGCTTGTTGACGGTTTCGTCCGTTTCACCGAAATACTGGCGTCTCTCGCTGTGACCGATGATGACGTATTCCACGCCGTATTCCTTGAGCATATCGGCAGCGACTTCGCCTGTGAAAGCGCCTTTGTCCGCCCAGTGTACATTCTGAGCGCCGAGTTTGATGTTTGTTCCTTTGATCAGCTCGCTAACGACCGGAAGATCGATGTAAGGCGGGCAGATCACGACTTCACATTTCGCGTCCTTGACGAGGGGGATCAGATCCTTAACAAGATCTTTTGCCTGGGAAGGCGTCATGTTCATTTTCCAGTTTCCTGCGATGATTGGTTTTCTCATATTATCTACACTTTCCTTTATATTTATTTTTCAGATTTATCTTATTTATCATTGAGCGCCGCAACGCCGGGAAGGATCTTGCCCTCGAGGAATTCGAGAGATGCGCCGCCGCCGGTCGAGATATGCGTGATCTTATCCGCATAGCCGAGCTTCTTGACAGCCGACGCGGAATCGCCGCCGCCCACGATCGTAACACCGCCGCATTCCGCACAGGCTTCCGCAATCTTCTGCGTGCCTTCCGCGAACGGCTTGAACTCGAACACGCCCATAGGTCCGTTCCAGACGACCGTCTTTGCCTTTTTGATTGCTTCCGCGTATTTTGCGATCGTCTTGGGACCGATATCCATGCCCATCCATCCGTCCGGGATGTCCACGCCGTCGGTTACCTTTTTGTCGGCTTCCGCGTCAAAACGGTCCGCGATCACGTGATCTTCCGGCAGAAGCATCGCGACTTTCTTCTCCTCCGCCTCTTTGAGCAGATCGGACGCGAGTCCGATATTGTCGCTGTCAAGCAGGGAGCTTCCGATGGAATGACCCTGCGCTTTCAGGAAGGTGTATGCCATTCCTCCGCCGATCACGAGGCAGTCGCACTTGGTCAGAAGGTTCTTGATGACGCCGATCTTGTCGGAAACCTTCGCACCGCCGAGGATGGCGATGAAAGGACGTTCCGGATCTTCCAGAGCCTTACCCATGATGTCAAGTTCCTTACCGATCAGGAAGCCCGCCACGGCAGGAATGTATGCCGCGATACCAGCAGTGGAAGCGTGCGCACGGTGTACGGTTCCGAACGCGTCGGAGACATAGACATCCGCAAGAGAAGCGAGCTCCTTGGCAAACGCGGGGTCGTTCTTTTCCTCTTCCGCATAGAAGCGTACATTCTCCAGCAGAACGATTTCCCCGTCCTTAAGCGCGTCAATCGCTGCGCGGGCGGAAGGTCCGATCGTATCTTCGGCGAACGTGATCTTCGTATCCGGAAGGAGCTCCGCGAGACGTTTCGCTACAGGTGCGAGCGTGAATTCCTTGTTGACTTTTCCCTTCGGACGTCCGAGGTGAGAACAGAGAATCACTTTCGCGTTATTCTCAAGCAGGTATTTGATTGTGGGAAGAGCGGCAACGATCCTCTTGTCATCGGAAACATTGCCGTCTGCGTCGATCGGTACGTTGAAATCAACGCGGACAAACACTTTCTTCCCGGCAACATCGATATCACGAACTGTTTTTTTAGCCATGGTTCATTATCCTTTCTATGCAATTAATTATTTAGAATTCAAAAACTGATAAATCTTTCGCATAAACACATCCGTCCGGAACAGATTCCGATCCGGATTCCGCGGTATCTCCTCCGAAATGATGGCTCAGCACCATCTTTTTGACCCCCGCACGGCTGCGAAGCAGGCCGATCTGTCCCGGGGACATATGAATCCCCTTCCGTACTTCCGCCTGCGCATCGGTAAAGCAGCTGTCCGAGACGGCAAGGTCCGCTCCGCGCATCAGATCGTCCAGTCCGTCAAAAACTGCGGTATCTCCCGTATAGAAGAATGACCGGTCCGGACCGTCGATTCTGACGCAGTACGCTTCCACAGGGTGAATAGCGCGGAAGAAACGAAGGCGAAGACCGCCGATTTCAAACACCGCCCCGTCCGAAACGGTCTCCTGCCCGAAAACTCCGGTGCCGGAAAGGAACCGTTCCAGCACAGACCCGTTCGGATCCGGCGCAAATAGGCGTACGGAACGATTTACGGGAGAGGCTTCCAGCGCGTATCTCAGCACCCCGATATCGCTGCAGTGATCGAAATGAAGATGCGTCAGAACGACAGCGTCCAGTTCGGACAAGTCACAGATCTGAAGTAGCCTTGATACAACACCGCTGCCGCAGTCCAGAAGGATTCTCGCGTCATCTATTTCGAGCAGATATCCGGAACAGGCGCCTCCGGGTTTCGGAAACGGACCTGATGTGCCTAGTACGGTCAGCTTCATATCAATACGCCTTCGCGAAGTAGAAGTGATGCTTTGCAGGTCTTCCGCAGTGAATGCATTTGGAACCGGGATCCGCGTCGGGAGCGTCGAACGGCATGCAGCGCGTCGTCGCGCCTGTCTTCGCTTTGATCGCGTCTTCGCACTCCCTGTCACCGCACCAGTTGGCGCGAACGAAACCGGTCTGAACGCCTTCAGCCAGTTCTTCGAACGTGGAAGCGATCACGGTCTTCTCCTCGCGGAATTTCAGAGCTTTCTTGTACATGCCGTCATGAACGTCATCCAGCATCTTCAGAAGTGTATCCGCAAGTCCTTCCATGGGAAGGGTCTGCTTTTCGAGATTGTCGCGCCGTACGGCGATAACCTGATTGTTCTCAATATCTCTGGGACCGACTTCCACGCGGATCGGTACGCCTTTCATCTCCCATTCATTGAACTTCCATCCGGGAGACTGGTCTCTGTCGTCGAGCTTTACGCGGATACCTGCGACCTCCAGACCGCTCATAATCTCTTTCGCCTTGTCCAGTACGCCTTCCTTGTGCATTGCGATCGGAAGGATCACGACCTGGATGGGCGCAACGCGCGGCGGCATCACGAGACCGCGGTCATCGCCGTGGACCATGATCATGCCGCCGATCATGCGGGTGGATGTTCCCCAGGAAGTTGTGTAGCAGTATTCGAGCTTTCCTTCCTTGCTGAGGTACTGGATGTCATACGCTTTTGCAAAATGATCGGAAAGGTTGTGGCTTGTACCCATCTGGAGCGCTTTGCCGTCCTGCATCATCGCTTCCAGGGTATAGGTCGCGTACGCACCGGCAAATTTTTCCTTTTCGCTCTTCTGGCCGCAGATGACCGGAATCGCGAGCACGTTTTCCATAAAATCGCGGTAGGTCATGAGCTGCTGCATGGTCTCGACCTGCGCTTCCTCGGCGGTCTCGTGAGCCGTATGTCCCTCCTGCCACAGGAACTCGCTTGTGCGCAGGAACGGACGTGTATTCTTCTCCCAGCGGACGACGTTGCACCACTGGTTCAGAAGGAGCGGAAGGTCACGGTAGGACTGGACCCATCTGCTGAACATGGAGCAGATGATGGTCTCGCTTGTCGGACGGATCGCGAGACGCTCGGTCAGCATCTCTTCTCCTCCGTAGGTGACCCATGCGCACTCCGGGGCAAAGCCTTCGACATGATCTGCTTCTTTCTTCAGAAGACTCTCCGGAATGAAGAGAGGGAAATACGCGTTCTGATGGCCGGTCTTTTTGAATCGTGCGTCCATCTGCTGCTGCATCAGTTCCCATACGCGGTAGCCGTACGGACGGATGACCATGCATCCGCGCACGTCGGAATAATCGACCATTTCCGTTTTGATGATGACATCCGTGTACCACTGAGGAAAATCCTCCTGGCGGGATGCAATCTGAGTGACAAATCCTTCTTGTTTGTTTTTAGCCATTTTTGTTTGTTTCTCCAGCGTTCAGTATCTCATCTATTAATGTTTCAAGATCCGTCTCTTTCTCCTTGCTTCCGGATTCGGGTACGATGTCTGATACTTTGGGGACATCGTTTCCATCATCAGGTTTGGGATCGTTGTCGGCGGATGATGCCTTGTTTTCACTTTCCGCAAAGTATTCTTCCGGAATGTCGCGGTTCTGCAGCCTGTAAATGTTCCGCATGACGGCTCCGGGATCTTCGGAAGAATCCTCAAAATCGGAACGGGTTTCCTTTTCCGTCGGAACAACCCGTTCGGCTTCTTCGCAGAAATCCTTTGTATCGAACTGATGCATCTGCTTTTTCGCGAACTGCGCGAAGACCTTCGCGTTGGCCGAGGCGTCGTTCGCGGCGCGCTCAAGCGCATGGCTGTACTGACGGATCATATCCCGGTAACCGGATACGGCGGTCTCAGCCTGATTCATCAATTTGGCGGATTCCATCCTGGCATCCATGAGGATTTTGGATGCCTGCTCCTTTGCGTCCTCGATCAGGCACGAAGCGTTCTTCTTCGCGTCAGCGAGGATGGAATCAGTGCGTTCGGACAGATCGAGCGCGGTGCCGATCACCTTGTGTTCTCTTTCCTGGAACTGGCGGATCAGGACATCCTGCATATCGATGTTGCTGCGGAGGCGCTGAACGGTGCTTTCAAGGTCTTCGATTTTTGCCAAGAGTTCTTTCTTTTTCATGTTCAGACCTCCAGTTTAATCTGTTCCTGCGGCGGGTTGTATCCCATATGCCGGTATCCGCCCGGGAGCACGATCCTTCCGCGCGGGGTTCTGGTGATAAACCCGAGCCTGAGCAGGTAAGGCTCGTACACATCCTCGATCGTGGCGGCGTCCTCACCGGTAGTCGCGGCAAGCGTATCGAGACCGACAGGTCTTCCGCCGAAACGGGTGATCATGGTTTCCAGCATCTTCCTGTCGATGGAATCGAGACCGAGCTCGTCAATCGAAAGCATCCGGAGTGCATCCATAGCGACGGCCCTGTTGATGACACCGTCCGCACGTACCTCGGAATAGTCGCGTACGCGGCGGAGCAGCCGGTTCGCGATACGGGGCGTGCCGCGTGATCTGGATGAAATCTCGTTCGCACCGTCCTCACTGATCCGGATGTTCAGAATATCGGCACTTCTCTTTATAATATCATTCAGAGCGTCGTCTGTATACAGGTCAAGCTGTTCTTTAATACCGAAACGGTCACGCAGCGGGGATGTGAGTAGCCCCATTCTCGTTGTCGCGCCGACGAGCGTGAAACGGGGAAGATCCAGGCGGATGCTTCTCGCGGATGGGCCCTTGCCGATCACGATGTCGAGCGCGAAATCTTCCATGGCGGGATACAGGATCTCTTCCACGTTCGCGTTCAGACGGTGGATCTCGCCGATAAAGAGGACGTCGCCGAGAGCGAGATTCGTCAGGATCGCGGCGAGGTCTCCCGCATGCGTCAGGGCAGGTCCGCTCGTTATACGGAAGGATACGCCCATTTCGTTTGCAATGATTTCAGCAAGGGTGGTTTTTCCCAGTCCGGGAGGTCCATACAGCAGAGTATGATCAAGCGGTTCTCCCCTGCGTTTCGCTGCTTCGATATAGATCTGAACGTGCTCCTTGACCTCATCCTGTCCGATATACTCTTTCAGAAAATGCGGTCTGAGGCTCAGTTCAGCTTTTTTATCTTCCTCCTTCATGGAAGAGGAAATCAGTCGTTGTTCCATAATAAACTCCGGACTTCACTTTATTGTTTGGAAAGGAAACGCAGCGCTTTCCGTATCATGTCTTCGGCGGATTGCGCGTCTTTGACGGAGGTAACGGCTCTCGAAGCAGAGAGACCGTCGTATCCGAGCGCAATCAGAGCGGCGATGGCATCGCTGTAAAAGTCCGATTCTGTCGGACCGGAAGGACCGACCGGAAGCGTTTCCCCTTCCGAGATCTTCCCTTTCAGCTCCAGTATGACCCGCTGAGCAGTTTTTCGTCCCATGCCAGATACCCCGTCAAATGCGGCGGGATTGTCGGTAATGACGGCGTTTGTGATATCCTGCGGCTTCATTCTGGACAGGACGGACAGCGCGAGTTTCGGGCCGACTCTCGTCACGCCGATCAGTTGGCGGAACATATCCTTCTCCGCAAGATCGGCGAAGCCATACAGACTCATAACGCCTTCCGCCAGATACAGATAGGTGTAGACAAGACGGTTCTCGCCCTGTACAAGACTGTCCAGGGTATTCTGGCTGCAGAACACCTCAAACCCGACGCCGTTTACGTCGAGATAGATTTTGTCAATCAGTTTCTGTGCTACGGTACCGTTCAGGTAAGCGTACATATTATTAACCTCATTTGATCCGGTATTCTTCCCGGGCGGGTTCCATCGTGCTGAGGAACGTAATGGCGCAGGCAAGCGCGTCAGCCGCGTCGTCCGGCTTCGGTATCTCGCGCATACCGAGATACATCATGACCATATGCTGGATCGCTTTCTTGTCGGCGGATCCGTTTCCGGTGATGACCTGCTTGATCTGCTTCGGAGTGTATTCGTATAGCGGGACTGCTTTTTTCTGCGCTTCGAGAAGCGCCACACCGCGGGCAGCGCCGACCGCGATCGCGGTCGTGATGTTGTGATAGAAAAAAAGCTCCTCAAATACGACGGCGTCCGGGCAGAAATGATCGAGGATGTAGATCATCCCCTGGCTGATCCTCTCAAGCCGTTCCGGAAACGTCATATCCGGGAAGGTTTCTATCACGCCATAATCGACAGCAGAGAATCTGCTGCCGTCCGTGTCGACTATTCCGTAACCGAGCAGTGCATACCCGGGATCGATTCCCAAAACGCGCAAAGCTATCTATCCTATTTCAATTTGAAGTCATTATATCACGAAACGCGCAGGCATGTAAAACAAGATGCTTCGGCGTAAAGCAAAGCATCTCAAAATCCATATGACGGTTCCGGCGAAACGGAGAACATATCTGTCAGTTCGAATACTTCTGCACCAGATCGCGGATATAGCTGTCAGAAAGATGAAAATACTTCTGAAGATTTTCAAGCGCTCCCGCAGGTCTTGCCGCGACGCGTCTGCGCATCAGATCGAGATGCTCGTTCCAGTCGGAAACGCTCTTCACGCTCATCCCGTGGGAACGCCATCTGGCGATGTGACGCTCCATTTCGGGGCGCATCTCCTCCACCATGCCGTCGAAGACCTTGAGAAGTTCTTCCTCGGAAAACTTCGTGCAAAGAAGTTCAACATAGCGCTCGATGAACTTCGTCTTCCATGCTTCGTTCTTTTTCAGCCCGACGAACACGTCGAGGTTGGTCAGCGATCCGTCATGGGACGGAATGCCTTCCGCGGAGAAATATGCGGGAAGCAGGTTTCTCTTCGCGCTGGACGCCTCCTGGAATCCGAAATCCAGATCGAAAAAGACCGGACGCCATCTGACTGTCTCGTCCTTCGTATGCCAGAATTTCTGATTGAACATGTCCGAATTGATGATGAAGGTCTGCGCGATGATATAGTCGGTGCAGTAATCGACGTCGACCATCTTGGCGAACTCCTCAAAAACGGAATCGCTTTTCAGCCGCTCGTTTCTTGCGAAAGACCGCGCGTTCAGATATCCCTTGGCGGAGCCTTTCAGCGCCCACTCGTTCCGTTTCACAAAATCAACGTCGCTTTTCTTGACACCGAAATGTGATACGAGATAATCCGCGTTGAGTTCTTCGTTCAGATCGTAAAGACCCCAGTATTCTCCGTTCAGATAGAGCGCGACGGGTCTTGTGCAGGCGTAATCCAGATTCAGACCGTTCACGATCCTTGAGCAGAAGGAATCGCGCATGCGCGCCATCGTAATGTCCTGTCCCCCGTTCCTCAGAACCAGGGAATAGAATGTCGATACCGCGCAGTCACTGAAGAACGGATAGGTGACGCTGCCCTGGCCGTACCCGCCACGAAGGCTAAGGGAATACGATTTCGGGACGTACCCGACCGTTCCCTGCCCCTTTGCTTTCAGGCCGGCAGGGAAATTGACGCCCAGAAGACCGTTTTCCGTATAGTAGGAAACGTAGGCGACGCGTTCCGGCTTGTCGGTCTTGGAAGCGTGGTTGACATCTCTCAACAGATCGGGATCGATCGATACGGAAACGACAGGAACAGTATGCGCGTCATCGAACAGGTACGTGCATGTCACGGTATTGCTGTCCATCCGTGCGTCGCTGTATGCGGCTGCACGGAGAACGGTATTGCGCGAAACGCTGATCGGTCCGGAATAGAGCTTTGACTTCTTCGTGGGAGCGCTGCCGTCGGTGGTATAACGGATCTCTGCCGTACCGTCCGGACAGCTGATCGTAACATCGAACGGTTCAGTATGATAGAGCGACGTGACGGAAAAAACGGGATCCGCCGTATATCCGGACAGCGTTTCAGACGTATTTGCCTTGCCCTTGGTCGGTTTCTGGAAATAGACTCTGTCCGTAAAGATATCGGATTCAATCCTTCCGACCGAATAACCGGGACGGATATACCCGCTGAAGAGCCGGTCGATCACCGCTCCCTGTGCGTCGGAAAGAACGATTTCATCGCCTGAGGACGCGAGAGAGAACGGGATCATCTTCGCGGTAGGCTCATCGTCGGACATGTCGAACGTAATATAGGTCTGCGCCGGAATGACGGTTCCTTCGGAGAAGGTATACCGGTCCGGACGGTCGGCATCATCCGTGAGATGCCAGCCGGACAGATCAATGTCCGTGCCGCTTCCGTTAAAAAGCTCGATCCAGTCGGGAGTGTCCGTTTTCGCTTTTTTCGCGGTGCTTACTTCGCTGATGAATACGCCCTGATTATTGAAAAAGCCGATCAAATCGGCGTTTTCAAATCCCTGCGCGTTGTCTGCCCATGGGGTCGGTTGTGCGTAATATTCAGGATTGCCGTCCTTATCTCTTCCGATGGAAACGTTGTCCGGCGGATCCTGCATCAGAGGAAGTGAATCCGTGCGCATGGTCGTAAGATCCGTCAGATAGATAGAAGTATCCGATTTGCCAAGCTTGAACGATGCGTGTATCTCCTGCCCGTCCGTTATATCCTTTCCGGAGAGGAAGATCACAAGGTACGAACGCGGCCCAATGGTAACATCGGGAAGCGCGAATTTGAAAAGATCGTCCGAACTGTCTGAAAGGAAATAATTCTTCAGCGACACGTCGGCGCCGGAGGAATTATACAGTTCCACCCATTCCCAGCGGATTCCCTCCGCGTCCGTAATGCTGTATTTATTTTTCTGAAGAACCTCGTTGATGCGTACAGGATCCGTGGAATCCATCGGAGAGCCTGAAGCGTTCTCGACCAGGCGGTCCGAATTTGCCGCACCCGGCGTCGGGAAAGCGGTATATCTTGCGGTCCCGTCCGAAAAAACGGCGGAGAGACCGGTCGGGATATCCTTTTCCCAGGTAACGGTTTCGACCAGACGGCCGTCAATGGAGGTCAGATAGACGGATGTATCGTTCTTGCTCAGTTTGAAACTGGTTTCCAGTTCCCTTTCGCCGTTATTCACGCCGTCCGCGTAAACGATGGCATATGATCCGGGCTGTATGGTGCTTTCAGGAAGCTGAAAACGAAGCAGATTGGTCGGCGAATCGGAAAGATAGTAGTTGTCAAGCTGGATCGGAAGAGAGGAACGGTTATAGAGCTCGATCCACGGCCCTCCGTTCACGGCAGAAGGCATAACCTCCGAAACGGTAAGTCCGGAGTAGTCTTTCTCCGTCAGGATATTGTCAATCGACGAAAAAATCTTGCTGTCATCGTTCGGCGCGCCGGGAGTCGGCTCGGCGCAGTAGCCGAACGTGCAGTCGGATTTCTGCGCGTAAGAAACGTCCGTGACAAGAGCCGGAACCGTGATGTTGGAAAGCAGATTGTAATACGGATCCGTGAGATAGAGATTGTCTCCGCTCTTTGAAAGACCGAATCCAGTACAGGGAACAGAAGTCGCGTTGATTCCGTTGTTGTCACCGCAGTAGACGATCAGATAACCGCCTGCGGGAATCGAGGAACCCTCTGAAAATACGAATTTATGGAAATCGTTTGTGTTGTCTGAGAGGCCGTAACCCGCAAGATCTATGCTGCGGTCTGTCGGATTGTACAGTTCGATCCAGTCGGGAGATCCTACATCCGGATCGAGCAGCGACTGCTTGTTGCTTGAGACAATTTCGTTCACGCGGAGCGCAGCTTTCGGGGCCGCGGGCTGATCCTGCATGAGGGAACAGCCGGCGAGGCCTGTAAGAAGCACCGCGACGAGAAATATAGCAATTGTTTTCTTAACGTATCCGACCATATGTTTCACTTTACCACATTCCCGCCGGAATGAGAATAAACGCATTGTGAATAATGTGTGCCCTCACTGTTCTTTCAGGCGCATCCTGTCCCACAGCCCGTATGTCTCGGTCGTACTGATGGCGTGCATCATTTTTTCATCCGCGTCCGGAACGAGCTTGCGGAGGTGCTTAAGCAGGTCTCTCGCCTCGTCGCGCTTTGTGCTGCCGGCAATCCTGCAGTGAGGCGGCAGCACGGGAAGGTTCTGGTTCCGCGCGATGGAACGCGCTTCGCATTCGGGAAGGAAAACCAGCGGACGGATCACGGTGATATCCTTTCTGGACAGGTATGTTACGGGAGCGAACGTGTTGATCCTTCCCTCGTAAAGCAGGCTGAGAAAAAAAGTTTCCAGAACGTCGTCGCGGTTGTGCCCGAGCGCGACTTTGCTGCAGCCGCGTTCTTTTGCGGCGGTGTTCAGAGCGCCGCGGCGGAGCTTAGCGCACAGCGCACAGGGACTCCGCTCGTCGCGGTATTCGAATACGACCTTCCCGATATCGGTGCGGATCACGGTATAGTCGATATCGTTCTCCTTGGCGAACGCTTCCACCTCGGAGTAGTCGATATCCTCGATCCCGAGATCGAGCGTCACGGCACAGAGATCGAATTTCGTATAAGAAAAACGCTGATACAGCTTCAGACCTTTCATAAGAAGCAGTGAATCCTTGCCGCCGGAAACACCGACACAGACCCTGTCGCCGTCTTCTATCATGTGATACCGTTCATCCGCTCTCCGGATGCATCCCAGAACCCGTTTCATATCTGTCTGTTCCAATCTGTAGTGATAGGCTTTATCCGATGAAGAGTATATCGGAGCTTTTTCTTCCGCCGCCTGCCGGACGGTTCACGGTCCGGTCCATGAATACCATGCACGCTGTCTGACCGCCGTCAAGATTGTATGCAACCGTGCATCCGAGTGAATGCATGAAGTCGGACAGGTCGGTCATCGTCATTCCGAGCGAATAATCCTCGTCCCTTCCGTCCACGATCACAAAACAGTAATGGCCAGGTTCATAATATCCGACGGCTCCCCTCGGGTGCCTCTTCAGAAGCGATTCGGCGCAGCGGAAAGTCGTTTTGGGCATCCCGTAATCATTCAGCAGGATCGGGCCGAACACCCAGAGCTGCATGATGTCGGGATCGGAAGCGACCTCTTCAAACGTCAGCTGTTTCGGACTGTAGACTTTCATGGAGCCGTCTTTGTACAAAACGAGCATATCCTTGGAATCCCCAAGCTCGTCTCTGTTTTTATAACGGAACAACTCCCCGTTCCGCACGACCGCACCGTGCGCGTTCATGGAATAGAAGTCACCCGACATCGCCAAAACCGCGTTGTTGCTTTTCGCCATCTGCTGAACGGTCTCCCTGTCGCCGAAATACTCGCCGGACGAGAACGCCGTCCGGAATGAATCCAGCGAACGCACATAAATATCCGCAACGTAACACTGGCTCTTATGAAAGCGCTTTTTGGCGACCGTGACGGAAATCATGCTGTCTGTATAACTGGTTTCCGTGACAACGGGCTCCCGGTAGGAAAAACGGTAAAGATGATTGGGCGAGATGATATCGGGCGTTTCTCCGACCGGAAGCGATCCGTCAGGATCAATGAGTCCAACGGATTTTAGCAGAATCTCGGGACCGGTCATCCGCGGATCGGACGCTGCTTCTCTCATTGCGCATGCCGCGTCCGCTGCCGTCAGAGCGCCGTCACCGTTCCAATCGTCCGTCTGGCCTTCCGCAGCCGCAGAACCGGCTAAAAGGAGAAGAAGCGCGCTTAATAAGGTTGTCAGAATTACTCTTTTTGTCATCTGTACCATTATAGCGAAAGATCATGTATTTGGAGCAAAATAGGATTGAAAAAAATCGTGAATATTGTATAATTACTGTATATTATTATGCACAGGAATTACTCCACTTCCTAATTCCTGCGACAGAAAAGAAAAGGAGGATCATCCGCTAACTAGCGGTGCAGCATTGTGGAGACATGCTGTAATGCGTCGGACATTTTACCTGTCCCTCGCGAGGCGGGCAGTTGAAGAATTTCGTGCCCGTCATAGTTCAGAAGAATGGCAAGTGTAACCCTGAAGAACATCAAGAAAATCTACCCGTTTTCCGGCAACGAGCAGAAAAAGAACGCAAAGAAAAAGAAAGCTCCCGACAAACCGGAAAGCAACAGACCGAATCTTCTCGTTACCGACAAAGGTGTCGTAGCGGTGCAGGATTTCAATCTGGATATTGCCGATAAGGAATTCATCGTTCTCGTCGGACCGTCCGGATGCGGAAAATCCACAACCCTGAGAATGATCGCGGGTCTGGAAGAGATCTCCGAAGGCGAACTCTACATCGGCGACAAACTCGTGAACGACGTTGCCCCGAAGGACAGAGATATCGCCATGGTTTTCCAGAACTATGCTCTGTATCCTCACATGACCGTTTATGACAACATGGCATTTGCGCTGAAACTCCGCAAAATGCCGAAGGACGAGATCGACAAACGCGTCCGCAACGCTGCCAAGATCCTCGAGATCACCGAGTACCTCGACAGAAAGCCGAAAGCTCTGTCCGGCGGTCAGCGTCAGCGTGTTGCGATCGGCCGTGCTATCGTCCGTGAGCCGCAGGTCTTCCTGATGGACGAGCCTCTCTCCAACCTGGACGCGAAGCTCAGAAACCAGATGCGTGCCGAGATCATCAAACTGCGTCAGACCATCAATACAACGTTCGTATATGTTACGCACGATCAGACCGAAGCTATGACGCTCGGCGACCGTATCGTCATCATGAAAGACGGCGTTGTCCAGCAGATCGGAACTCCGCAGGAAGTGTTCAACACCCCCGCAAATCTGTTCGTCGCAGGATTTATCGGAACGCCTCAGATGAACTTCTTCGACGCCGAACTGAACAAAGCCGGTGACGAGTACGACGTCACGGTTGACGGCGTCACGTTCAAGCTTTCCAAGGAAACGCAGAAGATTCTGAAAGAGAGAGATGCAGCAGCGCAGCCGATCACGCTCGGCGTGCGTCCTGAGCATATCGTTCTCTGCGGCGCCGATACCGGCAAACCGCACATCAAGGCGACTGTCGACGTCTCCGAGATGATGGGTTCCTCCATCCATCTGCATACGTCCGCTGAGGGAAAAGACATCGTTATCGTCCTTTCTACTGTCGATCTGCCCGCAGAACACCGCGCCGGCTTCAAATACGGCGATGATGTCTGCCTGACCTGGGATCCCGAGGTCGTTCACCTCTTCGACAAAAACGGCGTCAGCCTGGTCTACTGATAAGGCTTACCAGTTTAGGTATTCCGTAAATAAAGAGAATCTCCGGATAATTTCCGGAGATTCTTTTTTCAGTCTCAAAACGTATCAGAATTTCTTTTTCTTCTCCCTTATGATTTCGAGTTCCAGTTTGTCATAACGGAAATCATCGATAAAATCTGCCTTTTTGAATACGGTGATACCGAATTCTTTCAGTTCGCGCAGATTCTTGTCCATCACAAGCGGCCTGGAGATATCGAAGGAACGGCATACCTCGGTGAGGATCCCGTTCCATGTTTCGGTATCATAAACAGGTGCAAGATCGAAATCCTGCACCTGTGTCAATACGGTCTTATTGCTCTTTATGCATTTGGACCAGAGTTTCAATGCGCATTAACCTCAGCCGTTCCAGATGAACCAGCCCCAGATGAACGGGCATCCGGAATCCTCGTACAATCCGGCGTTGTAACCGGCAACCGTCTTCTTCTTTCCGATATCGTCGTTGTTGATCGTATTTCTCTCGCTGCGGTTGCACACATACACGGAGTTGCCCGCGGAATCCTGCATACGGAAGATGACGTAAGGCGAATCGGAGGCGATTTCCTTGATCGTTCCGGTGAAGGTGAGCTGCTTGGAATCGGAGGCTTTGCCTTCAACCAGCTTCTGGTAATTCTTCGCTACATTAAGCGCCTTGGATTTATAGGTGGAGGACTTGGTTGTGGGCTTCGATTCCACAACACAGGATGCTGTTCCGTCGTTGTATCCTTCACCCGTGCCGTTGAACGTGATCGTGTAGCATCCTTCATCCTTGACGGAGACGCTGCAGGTGAACCTGCCGTCCGCAACGAGAACATCGCCGCAGGATACGTTGCTGTCATCGCATGTTGCGACGATCGTAGCGCCGGACGGAGCAGTGCCTTCGACAAGTACCTTGCCGTCAGCGGCTGTCAGATTGGCGCCTGAGGATGTGACAACGATTTCCATATCCTTTACAACATATGGTGTGACCTCGATCGTAGCGGTTGCCGTCACGCAGTTGACTTTACGGGCAACGACCACGATGGAATCATCCTGACCTGCAACGGGCGTATACGAGCCGGAGAAGACGCCGCCTTCATAGACCTGAACGTTTTCACCGTTGATCGATACTTCAACAGTATGGTCCGTGACGGTTCCTTTGACTTCGATCGGGCTTCCGTCCGGATTCGCCTCTACCGGAGAGGTTTCAGGCGTTTCAAGGATCAGACTGACCTGCGGAACTGTGACCGTAGCGGAAGGAACGTTGATCGTCTTGGATTCGCCGCTCGGGAGCGTGATCTCCAGCTGCGGTGTTACCGTCACCGTCGTGCTCTCGCAGTAATCGCCGGGCAGGAACACCTCGCGCGGTACGCGGATGGATACCTGGTTATCCTGCGTGATCGGAACGGTGTCATTTTCAAGCTGTGCCTTCGTGATCAGACGGACTTTGCTGCCTGTGGGCGCATGGACATTGATCGTAAACATCGGAACGCCGTTGCTCTCGGTTTCTTCGATCGTGGCATTCAGATCATCCGGAGAGCTGACCGGGGCTACAGTGCCGGGATCCGTCTCCACAACGTCTGTTGCGGCGGGTTTCGTCTTCCCTGCGCCGAACAGGCTTCCGCCGTTTTTCTTCAGAAGGTAGGTCGCGAAGAAAGCGATCAGCGCAAGAAGTACAACAATCAGAACGATAAACAGAATCGTGGATCCCCTCTTCTTCTTTACGGGCTCCTCGTCGTCAACGAACTCCTGATCGTAGTAATCGTCGTCGTACTCTTCCTCCTCCTCACCGTTTTCGGAATCATCATGCGAGAAATCATCCAGTTCCTCGATGTCATCATCCAGAGAAGGCTTGTTTTTGCGGGACTTGAACCAGGATCTGGAAGCACTTGATTTCTTTTCCGTGAAATCATCTTCTTCCGGTTCATCCTCAACAGCATCCGCGGCCTCATCCAAATCGTCGTCGGAGAAGAGGTCGTCTTTCGGTTTTCTGGAATAGGAAGACTCATAGGAAGGTTTCGCTGAAGCGTACGTCTTTGCGGAAGAATCGCGCTTCTCGGCAGTGATTGCCGCCGCGGCGGCTGCCGTAGTCGCAGCAGCTGCTGCCGGACGGAACGCCTCGGGCGCGTTGTTTGTTCCGCAATATGGGCAGAACAGAGCGCCTGGTATCAGCTGCTTTCCGCAGTTCATGCAGAAACGCATATCCGAATGCGGAGATTCCGGCTCGGGAGCAGGCTTGACCGCCTGACGAGCGGGTTCTTCCTTCGGTTCGGCAACAGGTGCCTCAGCGGCCTCGGCCTTTGCAGCCATTGCCGCCTGCTGTGCGCTCCTGGCGTAATGCGCGGCGGGAGACGGACCGTTAAAGGCCTTTGTAGGCCAAACGGGCGCGCTTGTGAAATGACGCTGCGGTCTTCCGGCCGGTTTCTGTTCGGCTTCAGGTTCTTCGACGGGATCGAGCGGCTTCAGTTCTTCCGCTGCAATTTCCGGTATATTCTCATTTCTTTCGGAGCTTTTCAACCTGGCTCCGCATACTTTGCAGTTTGTCAAATTCTCGGCATTATAGGCGCCGCACGTTTTACAAACCATTTTATTCCCTCCATCGAAATGTTATTTGCCTATTTAATTATACAACCGTAATGAAAACCGAAAAAATAACAAATCGTGAACAAATGGTTTATAATGTGATAATATACGCTATTGGGATGTTTCCCTTGATTTTTGCCCATTGCCGGAGAAACGCATGATTTATCTAGACAACAGCGCTACCACCCGGGTGACGGAATCCGTCGCGCAGGTCGCGTACAGGTTTATGACGGAAGGTTTTTATAATCCCGCCAGTAATTATCCCCCGTCCGTCCGGATCGAAAAGGAAATGCTTCAGTTCCGCACCATGTTCGAAGAATATGGCTTCGGTCCTGGTGAAGTATTTTTTACGTCCGGAGGAACGGAATCCAATAATACAGCCATATTCGGATGCGTACGCAAACTGCGCGGAAGACACCGCATTATTACTTCAAAAGTCGAACATCCTTCCGTCTACAACGTTTTTAAGTATCTGCAGGAACGCAACGACGATCTCGATGTCGTATTCGCGGATGTTGAACGTACCGGAAGCGTTGATCTTGAGCATCTTTCATCCCTGCTGAACGGGGATACCGCTTTCGTGTCTCTGATGCATGTCAATAATGAGACCGGCGCGGTTAACGATCTTGACGCGGTCTCCGCACTGATCAAAAAGCTCGCTCCAGGCGCTGTGTTTCACTCTGACGGTGTGCAGGCATTCTGTAAGCTGCCAGCTGGACGCATCCCCTGCAATCTTTACTCGATAAGCGGTCATAAGCTGCATGCCCCGAAAGGTGTCGGCATCCTTCTGATGAAGAAGAATACGCCGAACGAAGGAGGACTGATTGGAGGCGGACAGGAAAATGGGTTCCGTTCCGGAACCTCGAATGTGCCGTCCATCCTTGCGCTCCGGGAAGCAGTACGTATCTACAGGGAGAACAGCGACGCGTTCATCGCACATATGCGCGCGTGCAAGCTCCGGCTTTACAATAATCTGATCTCGATGGAGGATGTTTTTCTGAACGGTCCGCAACCTGAAAAAGGCGCGCCGCATATAATGAATCTGTCTTTCACCGGCGTACGCGGAGAGGTGCTTCTGAACGCGCTTGCTGCGCATGATATATATGTATCCACCGGTTCAGCGTGTTCCTCCTCCCAGAAGAGCGATAACCGTATTCTGAATGCGATGAATCTTGACAGATCAAGGAGAGACAGCGCCATCCGCTTCTCCCTCAGTCCCTATACCACGCCGGAAGAAATCGACGAGGCGTCCGACGTGATCCGCGGAGAAGTCGCAAAACTGAGAAAATACAGAAGGAGATAAAACATGGACTACGTACTGATCGTCAGATATTCGGAAATCCATTTAAAGGGACTGAACCGTCCCTATTTTGAAAAGGCTCTTGTCAACAGGATCTCCCACGCAATTTCGGATCCTGACGTAACCGTGGACCGCGAACAGGGCAGAATCTTTGTGAACGGCGTAACGGATAAAAATGTATATTCGTATGCGGAACGGTTACGCAAGGTGTTCGGAATCCATTCCGTGAGTCCGGCTGTCGCCGTGGAAAAGGACTGGGACGCGGTCGTGGACGGTGCACGGAAACTGCTTGACCGGTATCTCTCTACTCTGCCCGGCGGCGTTCACACGTTTAAGGTGTTCGCAAGACGTGCGGATAAACGTTTTCCATATAACTCCGAGATGATCTGCAGGGAACTCGGTCATCAGCTGCTCGAGGCGTTTTCCTGCCTTCAGGTCGACGTTCATCATCCTGAGATCATGTTCGGCGTGGAGATCAGGAAAACTCACGCATATCTGTACTGTCAGGAAATGGAAGCGGTCGGAGGAATGCCGGTCGGTACGAACGGAAGAGCCATGCTCCTCCTCTCCGGCGGGATCGACAGTCCCGTCGCGGGCTATATGATCGCCAAACGCGGCGTTTCGCTCGACGCGGTACATTTCTACAGTTATCCGTACACAAGCGAACGCGCAAGGGAAAAGGTGATCGATCTTGCGAAACAGATCTCCGAATATTCCGGCGATATGACGCTTCACCTCGTTCCGTTCACGGATATCCAGCTTTCCATCTATGACAACTGTCCGAAGGCCGAAACGACCGTAATCATGCGGCGGCTGATGATGAAGATCGCGGACCGCATCGCCGTCCGCACGGGAGCGCAGGCACTTATCACGGGCGAATCGATCGGACAGGTCGCGTCCCAGACGATGGAGTCTCTGACGGTAACGAATGATGCGGCAACCCTCCCTGTTTTCCGCCCGCTGATCGGATTCGACAAGGATGAGATCGTATCCTACGCGAAGAAAATCGGTACGTTCGAGACCTCCATCCAGCCGTTCGAAGACTGCTGCACAATCTTTGTTCCGCAGCATCCCGTGACGAAGCCGAGTCTTGAAAGGATTCTTGTCAGCGAGCAGGCCGTCGACTTCGAGCCCATGATCGAGAAAGCGATCGCGGATACGGAACAGATGGTGTTCTGAGTATTTTACATTTATTTAACAGTGAGGATTCCCCCGGCATGATAAAATGATTTGAAGAATGCAGCCGGAGGAATCTTTTTTCGTGAAATTAGTACTGCAGATCATCGGTTTTATCGTACTTGTAGCCATCCTGTTCGGACTGGTGTTCTTTTTCCTTGACTCAAAATCCCTTCTGAGAGGAGATTTTGCGGATTATATCCATACCATGCACGCTCTGTGGAAACAGGCGGTGAAATCCACCGTCTCATTTATGCAGAGCGCGGGAATCGCGAACGACGCGGCAGATCTTCTGAATCACGGTGCCGACATGCTGAGAAGCATCGATCCTTCCAATTCCCAGTCGACGCCGGCTCCGGACGGGACTTCTTCCGGCCCGATTATCATCGACGCAAGACCGACCGAGACGCCTCCCGCAATCATTATCATCACACCGGTACCGTAAGGATTTTCGACAACTGATACGCAATGACGCGGCATGATCCATGCCGCTTTTCTTTTATTGTGGACAGAAAAACAGCGCCCGGGGAAATACTCCCGCAGGCGCTGCATGATGTACTGCCTTTATCTGATAAACAGTTTCTGTCCGTCGTAATCGACAGTCAGCGCTGTATCCGGTTCAGGATCTTCGGCAAGAATGTACCTTGCGATCAGAGATTCCACATGGGACTGGATGAACCTTTTCAGAGGTCTTGCCCCGAACAGCGGATCGGCTCCGGCGTCGATGATATACCGTTTCGCTTCGTCCGTCACCGTGCAGCTGAGCTGTTTCTGCGCCAGCCGTTTCTGAAGGTCCGCGATCAGGAGGTCGACGATTCTGAACAGATCATCATTGGTGAGCGGCTTGAAGACGATGATCTCATCCAGACGGTTGAGAAATTCCGGACGGAAGTGCGTTTTCAGAAGCTGGTTTACGCTTTCCCTGACCTCATCCGTGAGATCGCCGAACCGGTTGATCCCCTCCAGTATGATGTCAGAACCGAGGTTGCTCGTGAGGATGATGATGGTGTTCTTGAAGTCCACCGTTCTCCCCTGCCCGTCCGTGATTCTGCCGTCATCCAGGACCTGAAGCAGAACGTTCAGCACGTCAGGATGCGCTTTTTCCACTTCATCGAAGAGAATGACCGCATAAGGTTTTCTCCTGACCGCTTCCGTCAGCTGTCCTCCCTCATCGTATCCGACATATCCCGGAGGCGCTCCGATCAGACGCGATACGGAGTATTTTTCCATGTATTCGGACATATCGATCCGGACCATATTATGCTCGTCGTCGAACAGAGCCTGCGCGAGCGCTTTTGCGAGCTCCGTCTTGCCGACGCCTGTCGGTCCAAGGAACAGGAACGAACCGAGCGGCCTGTTCGGATTCTGGATGCCTGCACGGGAGCGAAGGATCGCGTCGCATACACGGCTGACAGCGTCATCCTGCGCAATGACCCTTTCATGCAGCAGCTGATCGAGACGGAGCAGTTTATCCCGTTCCCCTTCCATCAGTTTCGACACGGGAATGCCGGTCCATTTCGCGACAATCTTTGCGATCTCCTCCTCCGTGACGCGGTCTCTCAGGAAATGCGCTTCGGATTTATTCTCCTCCGCTTTCTTCTCTTCCTGCTCCAGTTCCGCCTGTAGTTTCGGCAGTGTGCCGTATTTCAGTTCGGCGGCACGGTTCAGATCGTAGGAGTTTTCCGCTTTGGCAATCTCCGCGTTTGTCTGTTCAATCTGCTCTCTGAGCTGCTGGACTCGTGTGATCTTGTTTTTCTCAAGATCAAGTTTCGACTTCATCTCCGCAAACTGTTCGCGAAGTTCAGACAACTCTTTCTGAATCTCGGCCTTATGTTCGATGGAAAGCTTGTCCGTTTCCTTGGACAGCGCCGCCTCCTCGATTTCATGCTGCATGATCTTCCTCTGGATATCGTCCAGTTCCGAAGGAAGGGAATTCATTTCTGTTTTGATCAGTGCGCAAGCTTCATCGACGAGGTCGATCGCCTTATCCGGGAGAAATCTGTCCGAAATATACCGGTTCGACAGGGTCGCGGCCGCAATCAGCGCCTGGTCCGTGATTTTTACGCCGTGATACACTTCGTACCTTTCCTTCAGTCCTCTCAGAATCGTTATGGTATCCTCTACCGTCGGTTCGGGAACGAGAACAGGCTGAAATCTTCTTTCAAGCGCTTTGTCCTTTTCGATGTACTGACGGTATTCGTTCAGCGTGGTGGAGCCGATGCAGTGAAGTTCGCCCCTGGCAAGCATCGGTTTTAGGATATTGCCTGCATCCATAGCTCCGTCCGTCCTGCCCGCACCGACGATGGTGTGGAGTTCGTCGATGAACAGAATGATTTTTCCGTTGGACTCCTTGACATCGTTCAATACAGCTTTCAGACGCTCCTCAAACTCACCGCGGAATTTTGCTCCGGCAACCAGTGCGCCCATATCCAGAGAGAAGATCGATCTGTCCTTCAGGTTATCCGGCACGTCTCCCCGAACGATACGCTGCGCGAGACCCTCCGCAATCGCCGTTTTGCCGACGCCCGGCTCACCGATTAGGCAGGGATTGTTCTTCGTTTTACGGGAAAGGATCATGATGACGTTCCGAATCTCATCGTCACGTCCGATAACCGGATCCAGCTTCTGGTTTCTTGCCAGTTCCACCAGATCCTGTCCGTATTTCTTCAGTACGTCGTATGTGCTCTCCGGCGAATCCGAATCGACTTTTCTGTTGCCGCGGACGTTTTTCAGTTTATCCATGAAGGATTCAAGCGTTACGGAATACTTTCCAAGGAGCGACTTGACGTCCCTGTCCGCCTTTTTGATCAATCCGATAAACAGATGCTCGACGGAGATATACGCGTCGCCCATGGACTGGGCTGTTTTGTCCGCTTCGTTGAATGCGTTGTCCAGATCTCTGGAAAGATATACGTCCACGCGGTCTCCCTGCACGGACGGAAGGTTCCGGATCAGGCTTTCGGTTTCTTTCGCCATCTGCTTGGCGTCAGCGCCCATTCCGTTCAGCATGCTGGGGATCAGGCCGTCATTCTGTGAAAGCAGAGCGTAAAGCAGGTGAATCTGCTGGACCTGCGCGTTGTGGTGCTCAGCCGCCGTCTGCTGCGCTGTCTGCACTGCTTCAATGCTTTTCTGTGTCAATTTCTGTACGTTCATAACAGGCACCTCCCTTACAGAATAACCGGTTCCGTCAGCAGATAGGATCTGTAGACATCCTCTGTTCTGCTGATGGCATTGACAGGGTTATTCACATTATCAAAAAATTGTTTCATTGCGTAGTCAAAATAACGGATGTAGTCCGCGATCGATCTGCCGACGCTCTCGTTGGTGATATCGTACTGATCGCTCACATAAACCTTGCGGACAAATTTATCGGAGTCGGCTTCGATCTGCACCGGACCGCCGTACTGCTCCTCGATCTTTTTCCAGAGTTTGAAAAACTGCAGAAGCAGGAGCCGGAAACTGTCGCTCTGGCTTCTGACGGTAACCCGGATGTCTCCGATATAATCGGAACGGTCCGGGTTCATTTCCACACAGTATTTAACCGTGGGATTGTACTTGTAGTTGAGCGAGGACCGCAGCGAATACATGGAAAATGACGGCTGAAGAAGCGACTGGAAACCGTTCGCGCTGATGAGGCTGTCTTCTATGTGCTTGAAGACCTCCCGGATCTTCTGCTCGGGCGTAACGTAGGAAACGTGTTCCGCGAGGATCTGATTCACCATATTGGAACGGCTCGTAGCGTTCTCATACGCCAGCCGGTCGATTTCTTTTATGATCTCATCGTTGAGAACGAGCGAATAAATGCTTTTATTCATGGCTTTTCTTCCACTCCTTTCTATAATATTTTAGCATACTTTTATTATTTTGCACGCATTATTATTAATTTTAACAACCAAATTCCATGCGCGACACAATTGAACCATATTTCTCCTGAGCATTGCTTAAAAAAAAAAGATCCCGGAAAAACCCAATGTCACTAAGTTAAGAAAGATGGAAAGAATAACCTCGTATCATTACAGGCACGGGGTTATTTTTTTACAAAAAATGCAAAAAAGCACTTGACAGGATTCCATAAATGTGTGGCCGTTTTCAGCTGTTTCGCT
>JAFPXU010000001.1 GCA_017394605.1 Clostridia bacterium
AGGAATCGGATAGATCTCTGCTTTGATGGCATCCAGCGTATTCACCGCTCTGAGAACCACAGGCCATTCAAACGTGCGTTTTCCATCACGGATACCGGTCGAGCGGATATCCGGAACGATGGTAAAGTACTGCCAAACCTTGGAAGACAGTCCCGCTTTCTCGAACTCTTCACGGAGAATCGCGTCAGATTCCCTGACCGCTTCCAGTCTGTCGCGCGTAATAGCACCGACGCAGCGGACGCCGAGTCCCGGGCCGGGGAACGGCTGACGGTAAACCATTTTCTCCGGAAGGCCCAATGCTACGCCAACAACGCGCACCTCGTCCTTATACAGCAGTTTTACGGGCTCGACCAGTTCGAAATGGAGATCATCCGGAAGCCCGCCAACATTGTGATGGGACTTGATCCCGTGAGACTCCAGAATGTCCGGATAAATCGTGCCCTGCGCAAGGTACTTGATCCCATCAAGTTTTCTCGCTTCCTCAGCAAATACATCAATAAAAATCGAGCCGATGATTTTACGCTTCTGTTCGGGATCTTCCACGCCTGCGAGACTGTCGAGGAAGCGGTCTACCGCGTCCACATAGATGAGATTCGCGTGCATCTCCTCGCCGAACACCTTGATGACCTGCTCCGGCTCACCCTTCCTGAGAAGACCGTGATTGACGTGAACACAGGTCAGCTGATCGCCGATCGCCCGGATCAGAAGGGCAGCCGTCACGGAAGAATCCACTCCGCCCGAAAGTGCCAGCAGTACCTTGTCTTTCCCGACTGTTTCGCGGATCTCACGGATCTCCTGCTCGATATACGCTTCAGCCTGTTCCCTCGTCTGAATTCTTGCCATATCCTCGGGACGAACATTCCCCTTCATGCTTTTTACTCTCCTTCCTGATTGCGGAATACGATTCCATTCTCGTCCGCCTTGTCGATAATCGCCAGGGCGTGGTAGTTGACGCCCATATCGCGGAGTCTCTGTCCGCCGGCCTGGAATCCTTTTTCAACCGCGATTCCGACGCCGACCAGTTCGGCTCCCGCCTGCTCCACGATATCGCAGAGACCGCGAGCCGCTTCGCCGTTGGCCATGAAATCATCGATGATCAGGACTCTGTCCCCGCTCTTGAGCCAGTCCTTTGCCACGATCTGCGTGACTTTCTTTTTATAGGTATAGGAATAGATCTCACTGGCGTAAAGACCGCCCTCGATATTGTCGCTTTTTGCCTTTTTGGCATACAGCATCTGTTTCCCCCATTTCAGCGCGCAAATCGCGGCAAGCGCGATTCCGCTTGCCTCGGCCGTCAGAACGATATCCACATTGTCGATGTCGTAATACTTGGCAAATGCATCCGCCATCCTGCCCATCAGGGCGCAGTCCACGCGGTGATTCAGAAACCCGTCGATTTTAATAATGTTTCCCGGCAGCACTTTTCCGTCTTTGACGATTCTTTCCTCTAACTCCCTCATTCTTTCCTCCGTTCGTAATGTACAAAAAAAGGCAACGTAACCGCTGCCATTCCCAATAGAACAAGTACTGCAGAGATTATCTGTAGGCTTGCTTACCAATAGTCGCCCGATATGGACAGGCGGTAGAAACATCCGGACCATATTACCGAACTTATATTGGCAACGTTATTCTGATTTCATCATTATAGTACAAGGTTTTTCCCGATGTAAACCATAAATATGCCAAACGGTAGCATTTTTCAGACCGCGCCACTCCGTCAGAAAACTCCCAAACGGCGTTCCCGGCTTTACTGACGCCGCGCCGTTTGATATTCTGCCGCACAGATGTCTTGCCGCCTTCCCCGATTGCCTGCTTCCTCTCCGCGGACACCGTATGATCACGGACGATTGATAGCAATCGCTGACCCCGCATCCGTCACCGTCCCAGGATGCTCATTCTTGCCTTTTCGATATGAACGCGCATCAGTTCTTCCGCCTTGTCGCCGTCTCCCGCCGCAATCGCTTCATAGATCCCTCGGTGTTCGCCAAGCGATGTGCTCGCGCGGTCAGGCGTTTCGTAAGAAACGCGTCTGTATTTCACGATCCTTCTGTGCAGAGAACCCAGTGTATAGATCATCGTCGGGCTTTTTGTAAGAGCGTAAAGCGCCTGATGGAATCCGGAATCGGCGCCGTTGATCCCGTCGTGGTCATCCTTCTCGGTATAGAACTCCTGCAGGTCCAGCATCCGCTTGAGTTCTTTCAGCCCCTGCTCGTCCGCGTTTTCGGCCGCCCATTTCGCAGCAAGGCTTTCGATGCGGTAGCGGATCGCGTAAATGTCCTCGATATCCTTTTCCGTAATGCCGAGCACCCTGGCGCCCTTCGAAGTCATTTCCACGATATGCTCCTGGGCAAGTCTCCCCAGAGCCTCCCTGACCGGCGTACGGCTCACGCCGAGCGTTTCCGACAGTTTCACTTCCGTAAGGAGCTCGTCATGCGCATAAACTCCGGTCAGGATGTCGTGCTCCAGCTCGTTGAATATCTGATCCGCGATGGATAGCATCTTATGATTCATGTCCCGTTCCCTCTCTTTACAGCCTGCAGAGTCTGCCGTTCGTCAGTTCCTCGATCTTGGTCTCCAGTTCCTGATTGGAAACAGCGGTGGTCCTTCCGTCAAGGTACAGGCCGTCGATCCATTCCTTCAGGCGGATCACAAGTTCATCATGCTTGCCGACCCCCTCGTTCGCACCAAGCTGATAGTTCTCATTGATCCAGTACGCGATCCCGGCAAGTCCGGACGTGTTTGTGATCATGACGGACACAGGCCGGTTCAGAATCTTCTTCGTATCAAAGATGTTGTAGATCTCCTCGTCTTTCATAAGCCCGTCCGCGTGGATGCCCGCTCTCGTCATGTTGAAATATTTGCCGACGAACGGCGTCATGGGCGGGATCTTATACCCGATGTTGTTCTCAAAGTATTTCGCGATCTCGGTGATGGCGGTCGGATCCATCCCGTCGAGCGAACCCCGAAGCGAGGCGTACTCCATCACCATCGCCTCCAGCGGAATATTCCCGGTCCTTTCCCCGATTCCGAGCAGGGAACAGTTGACGGCGCACGCACCGTACAGCCATGCAGTCGAAGCATTCGTCACCGCCTTGTAGAAATCATTGTGTCCGTGCCATTCCAGATACTCGCTCTCCACGCCGGAATAATGCATGAGACCGTAGATGATGCCCGGTACGCTTCTCGGAAGCGCCACGCCGGTATACGGGACGCCGTATCCCATCGTATCGCATGCCCGGATCCTGACCGGGATGCCGGCATCGCGGCTCATCTTCATGAGCTCGTTCACGAACGGCACCACAAACCCGTAGAAGTCGGCTCTCGTGATGTCCTCCAGATGACATCTCGGCATGATATCCGCTTCAAAAGCGTCTGCCACCGTCGCAAGATACTTGTCCATGGCCTGTTTTCTCGTCAGGCCCATTTTTTTGAAGATGTGGTAATCGGAGCAGCTGACCAGAATACCCGTCTCGCGGATTCCGAGGTCCTTGACAAGTTTGAAATCCTGCTTGCTCGCCCGGATCCATGTCGTGATCTCCGGAAACTGCAGTCCGAGTTCCTGGCACCTCTGAAGCGCTTCCCTGTCCTTCTGGCTGTAGATAAAGAACTCCGTCTGCCGGATGATCCCATACGGACCGCCGAGCCGGCTCAGCAGTTTGAACAGATCCACGATCTGATCCGGGGTATACGGATTGACGGATTGTTGCCCGTCCCGGAACGAAGTGTCCGAGATCCAGATCTCCTCCGGCATGTTCATGGGAACGCGCCGGTGGTTGAACGGGATTTTCGGGATCTGTTCGTAGTTATAGATATCCCGGTACAGATTCGGGTCTTTCACGTCCTGCAGGGAATACCGGTAATCGTTTTCTTCTAGCAGGTTCGTCTTGTTGGAAATCTCAAGCATTTACACATCCTCCGCGGGGTCTACGAAAGTAATGTATACAATTATACATTTAATTGCGCAATGTACAATAGCTTTTTCGCTTTTTTCATGCGCTGAAGCGCGAAAAAAGAGACCGCATATCGCCGTATGAGCAGCGTCGCCCGGTCTCGTCTGGTTCAGCATGTTGTTTCGCAGAAGTCTCTTCACTTCACCGGACAAATGGCGCCCGGTATTCCGCGTTGATCTCACGGATTTCCTTCTTCCCGTCGATATACGGCTGGTAAATGGTCTCGATCCGTCCGCCTCCGCGGTTGTCGCAGCCGGAACAGAATTCGCATTCCGTGCCGCAGGAATCCGTTAAGGCTTTCCGGACGATACGTTCTCTTTCCTCCCGCGTCGTATCCTTGATCAGAATCGATTTCCTATCCATTTCCTCCACGCTTTCATGACAGTTCTGCCCTGATTTTGTCTTTCCGAAGCAGACCCTATCAGGAGTCTTGAAAAGAGCAAAGCGCCTCAGATGAAGAAATGCATTTCTTACCGTTCATGAATGGTCAGGCAGCCTTCCGCCGGGCATGCCAGCGTACAGAAACCGCATCCCCTGCATTTTTCGGAATCGATGAAGGGCTGTTTCCCCTCCATGCGGATTGCGCCGTAGCCGTTGTTTTCACAGGCTGTAAAGCACTTCCCGCACCCTATGCAGAGCTCAGGATCGCGTACCGCGGTCCGCTTCGTCGCTCTGTCCAGTTTTTCATGATCTTCGAACGTGTCCAGGCATTTCCCGATCATGTCCGAAATACGGGAAAAGCCCTTCTCGCCCATGTACCGGTCTAGCCCGGAAAGAAGCGCGCCGATGATGCCGAACCCGTTCCGCATCACCGCAGTGCAGAGCTGAAGCGTTCCCGCTCCGAGAAGAAGAAACTCCGCCGCGTCTTCCCAGTTGCAGATCCCTCCGACGCCGGCGATGGGAAGCCCGACCGTCCGGGCGAGTTCCGAAACACAGGCGAGGGCGACCGGCTTGACGGCCGGTCCGGAAATGCCGCAATAGGTGGATTTCCCTCCCACGCTGAGCTTCGGCAGCATCGTTTTAAGATCGACGCCGCAGTATCCGTGCACGGAATCGATTGCGCAGATTGCGTCCGCACCTCCATCCTTTGCAGCGGCGGCGATTTCGGTAAGATTGGCAACCATCGGGGTCAGTTTCACGATGATCGGCGTGTCCTTCCGCCTCGCGTCGCGGATCCAGCCCGTCACTTCTTTCGTCATTCCGGGATCCGTGACCGGAATGACTCCGGAGCCGTCTCCCTGCGGGCAGGACATGCTGCATTCGATCATATCCGCCCCGGCGTTCTCCAGTTCGGAAACCAGCAGTTCCCACTCCCCGCGGTTTCTTGCCATGATGCTTCCGATCAGGATCCGGTCCGGATACCGTTCCTTCAGATACCGGATGTCTGAACAGATCTCGTTGATATGCCGCTCCGAGATCAGGTCGATATTCCCGTACGCGCCGAGTCCCTTGCCCGCGCACGCGGACATGATGGGATATGCAAGATGGACCGGTTCCCCTTCAACGGAAGTCGTCTTGAAAACGGCCCCCGCCCAGCCCGCCTCAAACGCGCGCTCGATCCGTTCCCGTCTGTCGGACGGAGGCGAGGCAGCAATGGAAAACGGATTGATGAACCGCTTCCCGCAGAAATCCACTGACAGATCATGCTGCAGCTTCATCGATTCTCCTCCTCGAGCAGCGCTTCCATGATGCCGACATACCCGTGCATGGCGGCGACCAGCTGATCGATCTCGACATATTCATCGACCGTATGTGCGAGATCTTCCCTGGACGGACCGAATCCCATGGTCCGGATGCCGGCTTCTCCCGCGTAGTGGCTTCCGTTCGTGCAGAAGTTGTAAGCCGTAAGCTTCGGGCGGATGCCGATCTCGTCCAGACGCTTTTTGACTCTCTGTACGTACGGCTCCGATTCGTCATATTTCCAGCCCGGGAAAAACCTCGTATCCGCGATGCGTTCCCCGGTATAGCAGCGCTCTTCGCCGGCCGTGAAATACGCCTTCGCCTTGAAATCCGGATCCTCTTTCTCCAGCTGTCCGATGATGTCCAGCACGGGCAGCAGTACGCTCTCTTTGGTTTCTCCGGGAAGAAGGCGTCTGTCGTATGTCACGGAACAGAGAGACGGAAGAACGGACGCGCCGGGATAGGGGACGGACACGATGTCAGTCAGTTCCATGTTGCCCTTTGCGAGACCAGGATATTCAGGCACCGGGACCGCTCTCAGCCGGTCGATCAGTCTGACCATCTTATAGACGGCGTTGATCCCCTTTTCAGGGTTGGAGGAATGCGCGCTCTTCCCGTATGTTTCGACCTTGATCTCCGCTCTTCCGCGCTGGCCGATCTTCAGGTTCATCTCGGAAGCTTCCCCGATCACAACGTAGTCCGGCTTTACAAGTTTGCTGATTTCTCTTGACGCAACGCCTTCGAAACATTCTTCATGCACGACACCGGCAAAGCAGATCTTTCCGGCGAAATCACGTCCGTGTTTCTGCACATAGCGCAGGATCGCGATTGCCATTGCGGCATCCGCTCCCTTCATGTCGGACGTGCCGCGTCCGAACAGCTTCCCGTCCGCGATCTCTCCGCCGAACGGATCGTACGACCAGGCGGAAGGATCCGGAACAGGCACGGTGTCGATATGCCCGTCAAGCAGGATCACAGGACCCGGTCTGTTTCCTTCCACGGAGGCAATGATGCTGCCGTACCGGTCAACATATACCTCCGCCCCGGCCTCTTTGAATTTTTCCGAAAGGATCTTCACGACCCCGTCCTCTTCGCCGGAATAGCTCCTGCAGCGGATCAGATCCTGCGTAAAGGAAATCAGTTCCTCGTCGCGTTCAAATTCCATTTTTGTTTCTCCTTACAGTTCCTTGACAGATGCGGGCAGGCTGCGGTTCAAGAGATGTCCCCGCTTCCTGTCCCCGATAAACGTGTTGTTTTCCGCTATGATCTCGCCCCTCGACACCGTCATGCCGATCTTTCTGTCAAGCACGAGCCCTTCGAAAGGCGTATAATCCGTTTTTTCATGCAGCATGGACGCGGTAAGCGCGTAGGGTGCGCACGGATCCTCCACGAACAGGTCCGCGTCGCTTCCTACCCGTATGGCGCCTTTCTTCGGGAAAATCCCGTACATTTTCGCCACGTCCGTTGAGAGGATATGTGCGAGCCGCTCATATCCGAATCTGCCCTTCCCCGGTCCTTCGGACAGCATGATCGGGGTCCTTGTCTCGATACCGGGCATTCCGCCGGGGATCCTGTCAAACCGGTCGGAAACCCGTTTCTGGGCAAGATAGAACGCGCAGTCATCGGTGCCGATCACAAACTTCGCACCGCCGCTCACCGCGTTCCAGAGCGCCTGACGGTCCGCTTCCCCGCGGATCGGGGGATTACAGATGAAGTCGGAACCGTTCTCCCCGAGATACACATCTCGTGTGAGCATCAGATAATGCGGGCATGTCTCGCCGATCACCGTCTGTCCCTTTTCCTGCGCCTTTCGGATCAGTTCCACGCCGGCAACGCTCGTCACATGACGGATCAGAAGCTTTGCCCCCGTCTTTTCCGCGATCCGGATCACGTTCCCGATCGCGCTCTTTTCGCTTTCGTCCGGTCTGCTTTCCGAGAAAAAGGAGACCGCTGTCTTCCCTTCCCGGACCAGTTTGTCCGTCGCGTCCAGCACTTCCCGTTCCGTTTCGGCGTGAACGGTCGCCAGCGCTCCGTTTTCGGCAACCGCACGGAACGCTTCCGTCATCTCCTTTTCCGGGAGGAATAGTCCGGAGTCGGAATAGGCGGTATAGAATTTAAAGGATGTAAACCCGTCGCGGACGAGCCCCGGTATTTCGGCAAGCGCGCCGGTCTCCAGGTCCGTGATCGTGCAGTGGAAGGAATAATCCGTAACGCATTCCTTTGCGAGTTCCAGTCGTTCCTCCAGCGCGCTTCTGACGGTATGCCCATGCGTCTGATCCGCGAAATCGATCAGAGTGGTAACGCCTCCGATCGCGCCGGACATGGTCCCGTCGTAAAAATCATTCATCGTGTGGGTCCCGCCGAACGGAAGCAGCATATGGGCATGCGTTTCGATTACGCCCGGCAGCATGTTCCTTCCCTCGCAATCGACCACGCGTCGTGCGTCCGGGGCATCCGTTCCGATAAATGCGATCTTTCCGTCCTGAATCCCGACGGACACGATCCCGCGGTCTTCCGGGGCAAAGACATGCGCGTTTTTGAACAGCAGATCCAGCATAACGGTTCCTCCAAAGCAGTCATGTTTGCCGACATCCGGCTCACTTTCATTATATGCAAACCCCCTCCCGTCCGCAATATTCGCAAGCTCTCCGCAGCGGGCACGCGTCCGGGAATCTGTGCCGAATCCGTATCCTTTTTCATCAAATCTGCGGTAGCCAAATCCGTTCCGATGGCTTAAGATAAAGATGCAGAGCAAAAATTGGTTCTGAAACAGTATTCCCAAACGATCATCATTCAGGAGGATTTGAAAATGAGCGAAAAACTGAGCATGGATGCCCTTGAAGCAGTAAGCGGCGGCAAAATCTATAATGACGCGATCGGCAAAGTCGAAATCACCGACTGCAAGCACGGCGTATATGCAAAGCAGGAGCCGGACGGAAACAGCGCAAACGTCGCGTTTGTCCACCTCGGCGAGAGATTCAAGTATTTCGGAACGACCGGCTCATGGACCAAGATCAAATGCTACAACGGCAAGCTCGGATATGTCAGAACGAGCAAGACCACCGTGGTCGAGCGTTTCTGAGCCTGAGCCCGCAGCACTTCAGCTTTAAAGCAGAAGGGGCTGTCTCAAAAGCTAACGAAAAGAGCATTTGAGGCAGCTCTTTTCATTTGTCCCCAAGTTCAGGAATAATTCAACTGTATTGGTTTTGCCCGGAAAGAATTGATCATTCAAGGCTGGCCAATTTTCGGGTACAGC
>JAFPXU010000016.1 GCA_017394605.1 Clostridia bacterium
ATTGGGAGGAGTAGGCGAAATGGACGCGGAAAAGAACTGGTTCGGCGAGCTTCGCAGAAAGATCGCCCATGTGGTGGACATCGGTTCGACGGAAGACGTGCCGAGCCGGGCCTATGACTTCGCCATCACTGCCATCATTCTCGTGAATCTGACCGTCGCGGTTCTCAGCACCTTCGACAGCGTCAACAGCCGTTACGGCGCGCTCCTCGATACGCTGGAATCGGTCACGGTCGGCTGCTTCGCGGTGGACTATATCCTCAGGCTTCTCTCGGCGAAGTACCTCTTCCCCCGCGCTTCGGGATTCCAGAGCCTGCTCGTGTACGTCTTCTCCTTTGCGGGCATCATCGATCTGTTAAGCTTCCTTCCCCACTATCTGCCGTTCTTCCTCCCCGCGGGCGCAGTCGCCTTCCGCATGTTCCGCGTCATAAGGATCTTCCGCCTTTTCCGCATCACCGCCTACTATGACTCGCTCAACGCCATCGCGGAGGTGCTCTCGAGCAAGCGGCAGCAGCTCCTGTCCTCGGTATTCATCATCCTCGTGCTGATGCTCGCTTCGAGCCTGTGCATGTACAGCGTGGAGCATGCCGCGCAGCCGGAGGTGTTCAAGAACGCCTTCTCCGGAATCTGGTGGTCTGTCTCGACCCTGCTGACCGTCGGCTACGGGGACATCTATCCGATCACGCCGCTCGGCATGGCGCTCGGCACGGTCATCACGTTCCTGGGCGTCGGCATGGTCGCCATCCCCACCGGTATCATCAGCGCGGGGTTCGTGGAACAGTATTCCCGCGTGCAGTCGAACGCGACCCTGGCGCAGGAGCAGGACGTCCGCTTTATCAAATGCCGGCTCAGCGGGAAGGACGGCTGGACCGGAAAAACCGTTCGAGAACTGGAACTCCCCGAGGGCGTCGTGCTCGCCGCCGTGCACCGGGGTCACGACGTGCTGATCCCGGACGGAACGCTGAAGCTTCAGGCGGGCGACGTGCTCGTCATAGGCTCGGACGCGCAGCCGGGAACGCAGCCCGTCGAGCTCAAAAAAGTCGTTCTTCTGGAAAAGAGCCCGTGGAACGGACAGTATATCCGCGACCTGGATATCTCCCGCCGGTGCCTGATCGTGATGGTCAACCGGAACGGGAAACTGCTTCCCCCCAAAGGCTCCACCCGCCTTCGCGCCGGGGACACGCTGCTTTTGCATACGAAGGAAAACGCGGCGCTGCCGCACGGTACGGAGGAACTCAAAATCTGACGTCCCTTTCCTCAGCAGAAAAAAACACTGACAGAAAAAAGAGATCCGGTCGGATCTCTTTTCATGTTCCTATTCCGTTTCCGCCGGACCGCCGTCCGGCGCGTATTCGAGAAGATCGCCCGGCTGGCATTTGAGCGCCTCGCAGATCGCAATCAGGGTCGAGAACCGGATCGCGCTGATATGGCCGTTCTTCAGCTTTGAAAGATTCACGTTCGCCACGCCGACCTTCTCGGACAGTTCGTTCAGGCTCATTTTACGGTCCGCCATCACGCGGTCAAGCCTCAGTATTATCTGTCCCATACGTCCTCCGTTCACAGCGTTTCATCCGCTTCATGCTGCAGCTTCGCGCCGTAGCGGAAGATCATCGTCAGGAACAGCACGATCAGCGTGATGAACACCATTGTCAGATTCAGACTGAAATGGAAGCTCCCGCCCCTGAACATCATCGAGCTGGCGATTGCGGAAGCGAGTTCGGAGAGGACCGACGCGCCGAGCAGCACCCACGCGAAGACGGTCATCCAGTGGATCACGCCGTCCGAGAACGGGGTGTCGCATTTCTTGAACTCCCTGGAAAGCCTGTTGAGAATGATCAGCACGATCAGCGTCGCGATGAATCTCATGAGTCCCGCGAACAGACCGTAGACGAACCGGGAAACCGGGACCGTGAAGCGGTCCGTCGAAATGCCCGCCACAAGTCCGTCGTCCGTCTTTTCCAGCGAAGCCTTCACCTTGCCGGAGGCAAAATCCCCGTCGTCAAGCTCGGACGGATCGATCTCGTCCATATACGCCCCGATCAGGCTCTTGCCGATCGTCGCGTCGGCGTCGAACCGGAGGCCGAGGGTAACGGCGTCCTTCGGCATCAGCAGGAGCACGACAAGGCCAATGATCAGCGCGAGAGTTCCGAGCGCCTGCAATACGATCAGGATGATGGAGATGACGTTTCCCGCCTCTCCGATGCTGTTGATTTTCTTCTTAATGGACTGGTTCATGGTGTATCTCCCTTTTCATTAATTATTTAACGTTTATCGTTAACACAAGTTTGCCATACGATAAAACGTTTGTCAATATATTTTTAATGTTTTTCGTTAAATTTTTTATCTTTTTTGGAGAATATGACAGGAAAGAGGGACCTCGTGCCGGAGAAGATACCAAAAAGCCCCCGGATAGGATATAGTAGAGATGGAACAGGTCGGAACAGCGAACCTGTTTCAGGAGGCCGAACCATGAAAAAACTTCTCTGCCTGCTTCTGATCTGCGTCCTTCTGACGGGCTGCGCCGGTCAGACGGGCTCCGCTTCCAAAATCCAGCCCGTTTCCGACGGAAGGGACCGCCCCTCTGTGTCCGGGCGGCTGCAGGTCCTGGACGGAAAGCTCTGCGGAAGCAGCGGTAAACCCGTCATGCTCCGCGGCGTCAGTTCCAACGGTCTCCCGATGGGAGATTCCTTCATCAACGAGGCGCTCTTCTCCGAACTGTCGCGTGATTACGGCGTGAACGTGTTCCGCATCCCGGTCTACACCTGGGGCGTCGGCATCGTCGGATTCTGCACCGGCGGCAACCAGGAGCAGGTGAAGCAGCGGGTAAAGGACGCGGTATCATACGCAAAAAGCCAGGACATGTACGCAATCGTCGACTGGCATATCCTTCAGGACGGCGACCCGAATACCTATCTCGGTGAATCCCTTGCATTCTTCGCGGAA
>JAFPXU010000119.1 GCA_017394605.1 Clostridia bacterium
CGGCTCGAGATCAGCAGATCCGTGAGAAAGCTCCGAAGCGAAGCACGGCTCCTGGACAGGATCGCAGAGAATACGGAACGGATGCGGAAAGCGCTCATCAATGAACGTCCGTTGGAACGTGCAGCGGAACGGCTGCCGTTGTAACGCACAGATTTCATGAGAGCAAAAATGGGATATAATGATGAAAGGAAAGAAGGAGACCGACAGCACATGATCGCAATACTTGCGGAAAAACCGGATGTCGCGAAGAAGATCGCTGCAGCGCTCGGCGGGATCCGGGACGGGAACGACGTCATCCCGTTTGAAAAACTCAACTCGAACGGAAAGCGGATCAGCGCCCTGATGAACCGGGACGGTTATCTCGAAACGGAATTCGGCGGCGTCCCCTGCCGTGTCACCTGGGCGCTCGGTCATCTCTGCCAGCTCAAGGACGCGAAGGATTACGACCCGACAAATGAAAGCTGGTCAAACATGCCGAAACCATTTCTTCCGGACCCGTACGGGATCAAGCCCGAAGGAAAGGACGCGCCCGCGCGCCTCAGGGCCATACGGGAGATCTTTGAAAAGGCAGACAGCGTGATCTGCGCGACAGACGACGACCGCGAGGGCGAACTGATCTTTGCCTACATCTACGAATATACAGGCTGCAGAAAGCCGGTTCAGCGCGCCTGTTTTTCCTCCATGACGAAAGAGGGTTTCCTGGACGCGTTTTCGCATCTCATCGACGGAAAGGACAGAAAACCGGTCGAGGCGGCCGGCAGGATGCGCGCGATCGCGGACTGGGTCACGGGCATCAACCTAACCGTCTGCATGTCCGTCCAGAACCGGAAAGAGGGCGTCGCGCACGTCGGGCGGGTCCAGACCCCCACGCTGAAGATCGTCGTGGACCGGGAAAAGGAGATCCGGTCCTTTCATCCCGAACCGTTCTGGAAGATCAAAGCGGAATTCACCACCGCAAAGGGAGAGACCTATCCGGCGGAACACGAAACGGAGCGGTTTACCACGGAACAGGAGGCGGACGCGGAACTTGCCCGCCTTCTGAAGGAAAAGAACAAAGCGGCCGTCGAATCGGTCGAATCGAAATGCACAAAGCGGGGCGCTCCGCAGCTGTACAGCCTCTCCGCGCTCCAGATGGACGCGAACGCACGCTACGGCATGACGCTGAAGCAGACGCTGTCCGCGGCGGAATCGCTGTACACGAAGGGATATACGACCTATCCCCGCACGACCTCCCGCTACCTCACGGAAGACATGCTGCCAGCCGTTAGAAAGGCGCTCGGATCGCTCTGCCGCATGGACGAGTACCGGGAACTGATCGAAAACGGCCGAATGCCGGCAAAGTCGAAATACTGGTTCGACAATGCAAAGGTCGATTCCCACTTCGCGATCATCCCGACCGGGCAGATCCCGAAGTCCCTGAACCCTCAGGAACAGAAGATCTTCGACCTCATCGCGCGGTCCCTGATCCGCATGATGTACGGGCCGGCGGAACTGAAGGAGACTTCCGTCACGACCGTATGCGCCGGCTCCCGCTTCCGCTCAAAAGGCATTGAGATCGTCTCCCCCGGCTGGCTTTCTGTAGGCGGAACGCAGAAGGAGACCTTCCTTCCCTCCCTTTCCGCCGGCGAAGCGGTCACAGGCGCGTTCACCCTGGAGCGGTCCGAAACCAAACCGCCCGCGCGGTATACCGACAAGACCCTGCTTTCCGCCATGATCACGGCGGGAAAGCTCGTGGGCGACGAGGAGCTGAAGAAAATCCTGGACGATCCGAAGGTCAACGGAATCGGGACGAGCGCAACGCGCGACAGCATCATCGAAAGCCTGATCAAAAACGGATACATGATACGGAGCGGCAAGACCTTCGAAGCGACCGACAAGGGGATCGCGCTGATCGACTGCCTGCCCGTCGAAGCCGTCAAATCCCCCGAGATGACGGCAGTCTGGGAAAAGCGGCTTGCCATGATCGCGGACGGCACGGAGAAGCCGGAAGTGTTTCAGAAGGACATCGAACAGGCCGTGACGGACTGGTGCGCTGCGATCATGCAGAAGCCCAAAGGCTTTCTCAAGGTGCCCGCTCCGAAGATGCCGGAGGGGCTTGCCTGCCCCGTCTGCGGGAAAACGCTCGAATCCCTTCCGTGGGGCGTCAGGTGCGGCTGCGGCTTTTCGGTCGGGACCGTATGCGGGAAGAAGTTAACGCCGGAAGAGGTATCAGACCTCGTTTCGAAGCACAGGACAAAGCTGATCCGTGGATTCAAGTCGAAAGCCGGAAAGAAATTCGACGCGTGGCTGACCTGGAATGCGGAAGACCAGAAGATCGGCTTCGAGTTCCCGAAAAGGACCTTCCGGAAAAGATACACGAAGAAAAAGAAGACGGAAACATAAGGCGCCCGTTCTTGAAACCTATCCCCAGCGCGGGTAAACTGAAGGAAAGCAAACGCAAGGAGACAACGCAATGATCCGGATCCTGCTCAATCTGCTGACCGCCGTTCTGGCATTCGGCGCCATCGCGGCGCATTGCAGAAATGCGCCGTTTCGCGTCGTGATGCGCTACTTTACGGCGCAGTCGAATTTCTTCTGCGGCGCGGTCTGCCTGCTGACCGCCGTGCTGCTCCTGACCGGCGCGGTCCCGTACTGGGCATTCGTGCTCAAGTATGTCGCGACCGCCGCCGTGACGGTCACGTTTTTGACGGTCATGCTTTTCCTCGCACCGTTCGGTCCGGGATACAAGGTGCTGCTCTCCGGCCCCGATTTCTTTCTGCACCTCGTCTGCCCCGTCCTCGCGATCCTGACCTACGTCCTCTGGGATCACGTTGACATGCCGTTTTACACGGTGCTGTTCGGCGCGCTTCCCGTGATC
>JAFPXU010000120.1 GCA_017394605.1 Clostridia bacterium
AAAATAGCTAACAGCAATGAGTTTTCTTATATTGAAGCTTTTAATAATAGGACTAAGCATATATGCGACGTTTATTTAAAGCTATCAATGGCAATCATGGGTGGCGAAAATGAGTCAACAATTAACCCCTTTCTAAAAAAACGAATGCAGCATCAACGGCAGACAGTTTCGGAATATCTCACATCGATTTACGATTTCGCATCGAACGCGTATTCTGAGCTATTATCTGAGTTAAAAGTGGAAATACCTAAAAAGCAGCTTGTTGAAAACAGATTTCATAAGGTTAAAGTTTATCAGCAAAAATTTAAATCCGATACGGAGAACGGCTATTCAATAGTCTATATTGATGCAATTACAGATATAGCAAATATGCCCGATGAAATTGAAGTTTTACTGGTATGTGAACTGGATGGTGAAATTACAGCCAAGAATTGCCCAATAAAAACTATCTATATTAAAGATCCTCAAACGGATCATAATTATATAGGGCGGTATATATCAACAGATATCAGCGGAGATGATACATTGCTAAAATATAGAAAGTATCAAAAATATCCGTATATTGAGGGAACTCTCCCCTTGTGTTTTCAAGCAATGTCTGAAGCAGAGAATAAAGGCGTTTTTTATCATGCGAATCCCTTCATGGATATTACGACTATAAGCGATGACGAAGATTTCTTAAAGCGTGTCCAACTGCCATTTTGATACCAATACGAGAGTTCGAATCCAGCTATCAAAAACGTAAATCCATCTTTTTCGTACCCCACAGACAAAACAGGGGCTGTGAAAACAGTCCCTGTTTTTTGTCCCGTTAATGTATCCGTTTTTTGACTCTGCGGTTTTACCGTGCAGGCGTTCAGACCATCCGATAGGTTCTGATGATACTTCTTTCGTCGGCTCCCGATTCGAAATAACGAAGCAGTATTTCCGCGCAGGCACGGCTGTCGCTGTCCGCCTTATGGTGGTCGAGACCGATCCCGTAATAATCGCAGAGAACGTCAAGACCGTGAGAAATGCCCGGGACGATCCTTCTTCCTATCTGCACCGTGCAGCAGTATTTCACCGCGGGCTTCCAAAGGATTCCGTACCCTTGCAGACACTTTTTCAAAACGCTCAGGTCGAAAACCGCGTTATGGGCTACAAGAATGCCGGAAGACATGATCGGCTCTATTTTTCCCCACAGTTCAGGAAAGATCGGTGCGGAAGACACCGTATCCTCATCGATTCCCGTAAGCTGCGTATTGAAGTAATCGAAATAGGTCTCCGGATTCACCAGAGAGTAGAATTCATCCGATACCGCACCGTTTTCGATCACAGAGATTCCGATCGCGCTCATTCTGTTGCAATAGCGGTTCGGCGTTTCCACATCGAACGCAACATACCGGTACAACGGACACCCTCCCTTCTGCCGGCTTCCGGCATTCTGTCCTGATCGTCTTCAAATACACGCACATCCCGGACGAGGCCCTTACGGTTCGCCTCTGAAGTCCGGGATGCCTGTCCGTACATTTCGCAGCTCAGTTTATGTGTCGCGGGCAGCGTTCGCTGTTTCGACCGCTATCGTTCCGGTTCTTTCAAGCAGTTCCCGGTTATCGTCCAGCAGATGATCGATCCCGTCTTCCGACAATACGCCGCACAGAAGATCTTCCGGAAGCTCGTTCCGCTCGGACGCTTCGAAGTCCTCTTTCCATTCGTCGCCGGTATAATATGCTTCCAGCTCCGATATCTTCTGCTGTGCGCAGATAAACGCGTCGAGCGCTTCGCCGTATCGCTTCAATACCGACGCAGACTCATTCAGAAGGTTCTCATAGTACTGGATTCTATTGATCCGATTCATGATTCGCCCGCCTCGTTTTTTTGTTCCCATTCAGCAAGTCTGCCCAGCATTTCCCATGCGTAGGCGTCTTTCTTTCTTTCCGACTCCGTCAGCATGCTGTACGGCATGATCTGCGGATGAAGCCTGAGCGCATTGTTCCGTACGGGGTCCCGGCGCCAGTTGTACATCTGATAAAAACGCATCCATCTCCTGTGCTCCATTTCCTGAAGGATGTCGGCCTGCGTACCGTACAGTTCCAGAAACCGCTCGTACGCAGCCCTGCAGTCCTCGCGGGTCAGTTCCGTCAGGTCTTTCCTGTTCAGCAGATACCTGGCCTTCACGATCAGATGATCCGCCGCAGCGATGTTTGCCTGGCGCAGGAACGGCGTAAGATCCCTCCATTCGACAGGCTGAGAGGCGCCCTCGTTGTAGATATCGTTGAGAAGGACAGCTCGCCGGTTCACCTCATCCTTCATCACGAACTCGGGCGTGATGCTCTTTTCCCGGTTACCGAACGAATCGATTCCGGGAACCGGATCCGAAAGCCGCACATGTACCGAGCCAGTACTGCAGAACCAGCTGCGGAGTTTCTCAAATGCGTCGACATTATCCGTGTCGTCATCGAAGGATAAGATGATGCGGTCAGCACGGCTGATCACGTCCCTCGCGCAGGTCCATTCTTCCGGATGGAAAACGAGGGTGTCCTCGTTCGGATCGCTTCCGTCCAGCGCGCGCACGATTTCCGTGTGAAGCGTTGCGAATCCCTCGCTGTCATCGAACACATGATATTCCGCCAAGCGGCCGGGCTCGAACACGTTGGTCATCAGCGCCCGTTCCAGAAGGGCACTTCCGGCGTCCCCACACCCGATGAGCACAACGACGCTTTCATCTTTCTTCAGGGGGTGTTCCTTCCAGTACTGTCGGCTTACTGCCTCCCTGGGGCTGAACAGCTGCATGCACGGAGCCAGATGCTCCGCGTTAAGATCTGCCATGCAGTAACTTGCAAGTTCCCGCTCCGCCGCGTCCATAGCTTCCGTATAGTTTTCCCACGGATCGGGCCTCACGCAGAATACGGAGAGTCCCTCCGTTCCGCCGCGCATCTTTATGAGCCCGGCAGAATCGAAGTTCATGCGGACCACATTCCCTCCGTCCACATATCCCTGTTTCTCTTCCGGAAAGATCAGAAGGCATTCCGGATCATCGTCGGACAGTGCCCGCGCAAGTGCGGCGGCGTCCTCGCTTTCAAAGGAAAAAGCGTACCACCGGCGGTTCCTGCCCAACCGCAGGCGAAGCCTCGGGATGAACATCCCGCCGATCAACCTGAGCCCGACGCCGATAATGGCGGTCAAAACGCCGAGGCTGCACAGAGCAAAGATCAGGCCGAGCACCCTGCCCAATCCGGTAACCGGAGAAAGATCGCCGTATCCAACGGTCGTCAGCGTAATCAGGGAGTACCACAGCGCGTCGCCGACGTTCTTAATCGTAGCGTTCGGCGCGCCGGATTCCGCAAGAAGCAGAAGTCCGAGTATCACGATATATATGACCAGCGCGGTCAGGATCAATCGGACGTTTTTCTTCATCTGTCAGACTCCTCGCCCGCCCGCAGAAGTTTCGGGAGAGCCAGCACATTGTTGGTATCGTACTGCTTATAATCCACGCTGCGCCCCGTTACGGCGCTAACCTTGAGAGATAGCGCGTCCAGCTCATCCCAGGAGATGAGGCACGCATGGGTGCGCGCAGCGGTATCCCTCGCGATCCGGACGGTGGGCGGAATGCCTTCCTCCTGGCAGCGGCGCCACTCGGCGGCGTTGGCTTCAAATTCCTCGTCCGACATGGTACGGTAGCCGTTTGCAAAATGAAAAGCGTTCCAGCGGAGATGCTCCGTCTTTCCCAGGTTTTCCAGCATCTTTTCCGAAGGATGCCAGTTTCCCTCGAGCATTTCCTCCCTGCTGCTTCCGGAAGCCCGGATAAAAGCCGGCAGGAACTCTGCCGACGCGCGGGAGGACATCTTGCTGAAGCTGTCACACGCCACCCATTTTTCCCAGTCGCATTTTTCTGAGGTATCGTATACCGAATTGATGATGATGGCATTCCGGTCCGCGTTTTCAGCGGAAAGAAACGCCTGCGAGTAGATACCCATTGTCAGGATCGGACTTCCCACCCGCTCCTGATAATACACTCCCGTATCTCCGCAGCGAACCACGGCGATGTTTTCCGCGCCGCGCCGCTGCAGATACAGCATGAGATTATCGGAGATCTCCCGGTTGTTTTCATCGTCCCCGGTGCATACCGCAATCAGTTTCAGCGAAGAAAGCCTCTGCTGAATGAAATCATAAAAATCGGAACTCCGCGCGTCCGCCTGAACGCTGCGGATCTCGTACTTGTTCAGAAGTTCCGGGCTGTCGGCTTTGATATATCCCGCCTCGGCGGAATACGACGGCGAGAAGACCGTTGCCCTGAAGCAGCTTCCCGAAAACTGGGCGTTCATCACAAGCTGTTTCAGCGCTGCCTGGCCGTGAGAACCGAATCCCACGATAACACATTCGTAATCCTCCATCGCCATACCGTCCCCGTCAAAGGAAACGGACTCCCATGGCGGACACAGTCGGATCAGTGCCCTCGCGGTCAGATCGCTCGAGTCATATACGCTGACATAGCCGAATCCGTACTGCTCCTGCGAAACCTGAAGCATGGAAGTGATGATGTCCTCCGCTCCCGGAAGCGTGACGCGGGTATTCTCCGCCGGGATGCCCAGCTGCTCCAGGGATTCCTTCAGGCGCATCGCGAAAAACAGATCCCGGTCGGAGTCCGCGTCGATGGCGTAGACCGTAAGCGTGCGGTTGCCCAGATGAAGCCTGCGAATGGTCCTGTCGTCGCATGCCACGGCAGAAGGGCCGATCAGTGCGGACATTCCCATTGCGTTCAGGTCATTCACCGTTATATTGGATGCGTTGTCCGAGATGAAAACCACGGAGCTCTTTCCGGTAGCAAGGCACTCCTGACCGAGAGCGATGCTTCTGTCATTGATGCCGTAGATCAGCGTCAGATCCCCGCGGCGTGAGAGAAGAAAGCTGAGATGGCGCAGGGCTTCCGCCCCGAGGGTCTTCATTGCGGCGCTCGCGGTGGAGAAAAAGGCAAGTGTATGGATCAGCCAGAATCCGACAAGACCGGCCGTGCCGGAAACAGGCCACGTGCCGCTGATCGTCGCAAGTTCGTTGACACCAACGAACATGCGGAATATGAACACAGGCGTTCGGATCGTGGTCAGAAGCAGGTTCCCGGACACTTCGTAATATCCGATTCCGTAATAAAACAGGCCGCCCACCACGGTTATGATCATGGACACGACCACCAGCTTGGAAAACAAGGCAGGCTTGAGCGTCATGGTGAGCAATACTGCCAGAATGATGGCGCCGCCCAGCAGCACCGGCGCTAGGTAAAGGGTCATATCTGTCTCCTTGAAAAAAGGACGTTTATCGTTTGAGACGTTCGGATCTTATCCGTCCGTCTGTTTAAACTGATCATAGAGGAATCGTTCCCGGAAATCAATCTGAAAAGCCGTCGGGATCATACCTCTTTTTCTGACATAAACTCACGGGATGAAAACGGTACGCGTTCACAAAAGACCGATCCTCCTGAGGAGATCCGCCTTGTCTCCGAGCGGCATACCGGCGCGTTCCTGCGCGTCGAGATCCCTGCGGATCATCTCGACCTGTCCCTCGCCGAGAGATGCGACCGAAGTAAACAGCATTTCCGCGTCCTCCTCGTACCCACAGTAAAGGCATGCGTATGCGAGGACCAGATCCACGAAAGCATTATCCGGTTGAAGCTGGTATGCCTCATATGCGGCGTCAAAAGCCCCGTTGAAATCCCGCTCGTGAATCAGTTTGAAGTAGGAATCCCATGCGTGGTACTGCGCCTGATCAAATTCCCCGAGTCCTTCCAACGCAGATCTGTACACCTTAAGGCCTTCTTCAAAATACTCTCTGGATCGGTCGTAGTCGGCCAATCTAAAAGTGTTTTCCCCGAGATTGAGCATGTACATCGCATAGTACGAGCTGTCAGAAATAGATCCCGTCTGCACAGCAAGAGATTTCATAATACTCGACGCACGAATAAAAAGCTTATCTGCCCCCGCATAATCCTCATGAGTACTGTGGCTCATTGCAAAGTTATTATAGAGGTCCGCCAGATCACGCTGATACGAGGTGTTTTCCTTATCCTGTGCAAGCAGTTCCGCTTCTTCGATCGCGACAGTATAAACCTCATCTGCCTCGCTGAATTTACCAGCGTCGGTCAATACAACCGCAAGCATGCTCATGCACTGCACTGCCCACGCCCTGTTCTGAAGGGAATTGTCCGCATCCAGCAGCTTTTCACAGTAATCGCATGCAGCCCGCAGATGAGACTCCGCCTCAGAAAACCTACCCGTGCGGTACAGCAGCACACCATAATTCTGGTGGACCCGTGAAGCGGTCTCATAATTCATGCCTCCCGCATTGTGCTCTAGCATGCTGATAGATAGATCGAAATACTCAGCCGCTTTTTCACTGTCACCCGAATCGGTCGCATTGGCACCTGCGTTCCGATAAAAATCTGCAAGCAGTTCAGGATCTCCACCGTATGCTGCCTGTCTTTCAATCGCGGTCTGATATGCTCCCGATGCCTCCACATAACGGCCAGAAGCATGGTACAGATTACCTAGATTATTGTATGCCGAAGCAAGCTTTTCGCCGCTTCCCTCCGTGCCCCGCTCCAAGAGATTTTCATAACTCTCTATGGCCGTCTTCTGCGCTGAAACGGCATCCTCATAATGTCCGAGCACCGCTCCGGCATTGGCAAGCTTTTCGTAATTCGCCGCAGCCTCGTTCTCCGCCGCGTCACGATTCAAGGACATCCGCAGAATGGAGTTGATATCCTCCGTGTTGCGCGTGAGGATATCTGCGATGCGGCTGTAGGCTCCGGGTATGTTGGTCAGACGGTCGGGAAGCGAATAGGTCAGTTCGTTTAGAATGCGCATGGATGCCGCTTCGCGCTTCTGCGCGGTATCACGGTAGTCACGCGCAAGATGCATGAGGCCGAGGGAAACGCCCGCCACGGCGGCGAATGCTGCGATTCCCGCTGCAACCTTCGCGGCAAATCGGCGGTTCTTCCGGAGTTTGTGCTCTCTGAGCAGCTCCGCCTCCGTGCATCCCGCGATCTCCGATATGGCGCGCAACAGTTCCGTCTCGGCTTTCGCCATCATCTTTTTGACGTTGTTTCCGGGCGTCCGGATATCCATGATACGCCCCTCAAGATCGGGGACTTTTTTCAGGGAAGCAGGGAAAGACCGTTCGGGATCGCCGGAGATCAGAAGCGGATAGATATGTTCCGCCCTCCCGAGTTCGATAAATGTCGCGACTTCGCGGTCGACCCACTCCGAACTCGGCGTATCAGTCGAGCAGACAATAATCAGGCAGTTGGTCGAGCGTAGCGCCTGATCGATCGTGTCGGACAGGATCCTGCTGACGGACAGCTCCTCCGTATCCCGGAAGGCGCGCTGCACATCCACGCACCCCTGATCCCGAAGCGGTTTCGGCACACGGTAGCTCTCGACCAGATTGAAACATTTCTGGGTTATCTCGCCGTCAAGCGGCTTATGCCGGTAGCTGAAGAAGACGTCATAGGAATAACTCATGCGCCGCCTCCCTGTTCCGCATCACCGAGCAGCCCGCTCAACCCGAGTTCTTCTAGCTCCGTCCGTGCGTTCGCGATGGCTTCATCTATATACTGAAGCGCCTGTTCGTCCTCCGCAAAGGAAGCGGGAAGTTCTTCAATGGTCCGCTTCGCGATGGAAATGCTCAGATCGGTCTGCTGTTCCGCGATCTCCCCTTCCGCCTTCGCGATGAGACCGAGACGCAGAAATATCCCTGCGGCAGCAAGGCATACAGCGCCGGCAATGCTCAGCGCTATGGCTGCAGCCCGTCTTCTGCGCGCCCTGTGCCTCTGTTCCAGGTCGTCCGGATGCAGCCCGAGGACAGACGCAGAAATACGAACCGTTTCATACCGGAGCGCCTCCCGGCGTCTCCTCTCGGTGGCGCCGCGCAGGTCTGCCGCGACCGGTTCGATGGTTTCGGTGCGCTCGACCACGCTCATATCCGGAAGGATGTGCTGCACGGTAACCGTTTCGATAAAGCTTGGGGGAAATGAATCGATCGGCTCACCTTCCGCGATGACGGCAATGATATCCTCTTTGCCGTGATTCTCGCGGAAGCAGTCCAGTCTTTCAAGAATGACCGGATTATTTTTGGTCGCGGGAGAACAGATCAGCACAAGAAAGCGGGATCTCTCAAGGATCCCGCGCCGCCCTGTATCCAGGGGTTCTTCTTTGCAGTCGTATAGAAGCCGTCTGTAATCCATCGCCGGATCCGACAGTTTTGTCTTCGGCGGAAGCCTGTATCCGCGGATGCTTTCGCCAAGCTTTCGTGCAGTCGGTTCGTCCGATCTGGTTGACAGAATGCAGATATCGTATTCTTCCAGAGGATCCACCTCCGTTTCACTCGGTTTGACCGGTTCCGTCAGGCGGTCAGATTTCAACGATCTTCTCCAGTGCTTCATAGAATTCCGGTGAGAACTCTACACCGTCAAAGTCAAACGCCACAAGGGTGAAATCTCCGAGCATGTCCGTATCGAAGCTCAGCTCCGATTTCAGACGAGAATAAGAGACTCTGAAAGCTTTTAGTGTATTATTCGCATCACGAAAAACAGCATACACTTTTTGAGCTGCTCCTATAGGTGATAGTTCCCATGGAATGACGACTTTTACATGGCCGCCTACCTCATTGAGCGTTTTCTCCCCCTCAGTAGCGTGAAGAACGTACTGTTCTCCGACGGTGATCTGCTCAACCCAGAAAGAAGAATTTGTGTTTTCGCCAGTATGAATGGTAGCGGTTTCCGTGCTATCGTTGGAAGTATCGCCCATGTTCCCACCGTTTCCGTTTCCGTTGTCGCCGTTTCCGTTTCCGTTGTCGCCGTTTCCGTTTCCGTTGTCGCCGTTTCCGTCTCCGTTGTCGCCGTTTCCGTCTCCGTTGTCGCTATTACTCGAGGAATTATTTCCTTTTTTGCCAAGAATTCCGCTTCCGGTAAATGTCGTGTTCGTACGAGTCGCAGGGGACTCCGGTTCTACTGTAGCGGTAGCTCCGCGAAGAACAACTCGTATAGCCATTACACCGTCCATTCCATCCTCATTGATTTGAACCCTTTCGCCGGTATTATAGTTGACGATTCGAAATACTTCCCCATTACTAACTTGATATTCTGTAAAGGAGATATCGCCGTTTGCGTCCATACGGAGAACCTGTACATATGGTAAAATTCCATCTTCACCTGTTCCAACTCCAAGCTCGGATTTATATGCGTCGATGATTTCGAGAAGGCCGCCGCCGTCGCTCATGGGAATAGTCAATTCTAAACTTGAATCATAGCCTGCGGTAATCGATGTATTAGTCCCTGTATCCTTGATTTCTATAGTGGAAGACATGTTGCTTTTTCCGTAATGCTCATCCAGATACACGCCGGAAACAGGGATCGTATCCCCAGAATTATGCACGGGAGTCATGTTATCCGGAACGATGTGAAGCAATGCAAGATTCTCTTCCAATATTACCTCTTCCGATGTCCCAGTATAGTTATATACAATAGCACCGCTCATCTCATCGATCGAAGTCTCGTCTAAAGTCAGTCCTTCCGCAAGAATAAAAATACCCCAGTCCAATTTGATAACACCGGAACGCTGTATGTTCCCGGTAATCGTGACCGGATACCTTGAATCATAGACGCGAAGAGAGATATCGGTCCCATCTATGACACTCGCGATATCTATAGTTTCACCGTTCGGATCCCCCCGGAGAATGATAACGCAGAAGGCAGCTGTCAGATTGGATACCTCAGCATGACCTTTTTCAAGATGCACGGTGCTGTTCTTGATGTTTAGCCCCGTATAGGTTCCGGATCCGTTCAGATAGAAATGGTCTGCCACAAGCATTATTTCGCAATCCGTAACAGCTTCAGGATCCGAGAATACTATGGTACTGACTTCAATATGCCCGTCTCCTCTAAGCTTAGCACCAGGTTCGATGGTAATAGTTCCAGCACGGTTGTTATAATCTTGTCCCCAACGTAGGCCAAATACTGCGCCGCCCAAACCTGACTCTTCCAACGTGAGCGTTCCGCCATCGGTTACAACAAGACTAGGATGACGGCAACCGTCATGAGAATCCGTGCCTCCAAGGCTTTTGAGATTCTGCAGTATGATAGCGCCGCTACGATGAGTAGACTCATTAACATCGACCACCAATTCCACGCCTTCGCCAATCGTCAGCGTACCAACATGTTCATAAACATTATTCCAATTTGAACATTTATAATCATGGTGTGTGCCGTGATAATAATTTACCGTGACATTGCCTTCCTCGTCTTCAATCACTTCGGCACCGGTACCGCACAAAAGCAAAGCCTCGTCAGCAGGAATAACAAATCTGTATCCCAAGGCATTCTGCAGATGATTCTTATCAAGATAATAATCCTCGTCCAGAATGCCGAAAACACCTTCATTTGAAAGAACATAACTCTCGGATTCTTCGTCCCAGATAAAAACAGCAGCACCCACACCCTCGGCACCAACTGTTTCGTCATTCAGAATCCCTTCATATCCTATACCCTCCAGAGGCTTTATCACCAGGTCTAAGTCGTTATCAAAATAATCGATCAACAGAATTCCCGTTCCGTAAACGGTGGCTGTTCCGTTGCCAGAAATGGAATTAACATGGTTGAGACCAGCCACATAAACTGTAATATTCCCCTCGGACTCAAGCTCTTCCGTTCCGTCATGATCAACCATAATATACTCGTCATTCCCCAAATCCCAGAATGATGTATCGCCCTCTGCATCGGGATCCGAAACGGGATCGACGTCTCCTCCATCCTCTGGATCCGTTCCGTCGGTGGCAGGCATAGTCGCAGGATCCGTCTGACCGTTATCGGTCAAATTGCCGTCCGTTGCACCCAGGATATCGTTTGAGCCGGAAATCCCGGCATCCGCTCCGAACGCGGTCATGAATGCGCCTGTGAGGATGATATTCGAGTCTTCGGAAGGATTCGTCGTCACGACCGTGTTCCCATCGCCGCCGTCAGAAGAGCCGATTGTTAAAGCAGAATCCCCGGCACCGTTATCGCAAGTGTTGATCGCAGTCACTGTGGAAGCAGTATCGCCGTTGTCGGACGAATCTGTCGTCACGGCCGGGACAACATCACTGCTATCGTTGGGATCCGTTATTACAGTTGGGACAACATCACTGCTATCGTTGGGATCCGTTGTTACGGTCGGAACAACGTCGCCGTTGCCGTTCGGATCCGTCACTGCTGCCGGTGCGGTATCGCCATTATCGGATGGGTCCGTCGTCACGGTCGAAACCGTATCGCCATTGTCGTTAAGATCAGTTGCTCCGGGGACGGTATCAGTACCGTCGGGTGAACCGGCCGTTGCGGAAGAACCCGCGGCCGGCATGGTGGCGAATTCGTTGGAAGGCGTCTGAACCTCGTCTCCGTCGTCTGCGGATCCGTCCGAGGACTGCTGAGTCTCTTCCACTGGAACATCGTTTTCCGACACGGGAGCAGCAGCATCAGGAGACGCGGTCTCGGAAGCGGGCGCAATAAACTGCGGCGGCGTTTCAGGAATCTGTCCTTCGTCAGTCTCCGCGTAAGCCTTCCCGCTGAGCGCTACGGTAAGCAATGCGGCAAATGCGATACCTCTGAGTTTTTTTACCCATTTTTTCATATCTGATTCCTCCGTCAATCCGCCAGTGCGATCGTTTCGAACCTATTCATCCCATTTTGAGAAAATATATATTTATCTACATTATATTTTACACGCTTTTTCTCGTTTTATATATGTCTTTTTCGTGAAAATGCATGAAAAAACGCAACATTTTGCTCCCGGGTATCCTTTCGCTTTGCGATGCCTTGCCCAACGGATACGGCGAACGGAAACCTGCGTCCGTCTTCATGGTCGCCGTTAAACGCAGATCGGTTCAGGTCCGCAAGGATCACGATCATGCCCTTGCCCCGGCTCGCACAAAATGATGATTTGTTCAATACTCCGCGGCACAAAAAAAGCGCCGGCAAAAACCGGCGCCATATTCTGAATTGAAGGATCAGTCTCTCGGATTCCTAATCGCTGCCTGGGCTGCTGCCAGTCTCGCGATCGGTACACGGAACGGCGAGCAGGAAACATAATTCAGGCCGATCTGATGGCAGAATTCGATGGAGGAAGGATCTCCGCCGTGTTCGCCGCAGATTCCGAGTTTGATGTCGGGTCTCGTCTTGCGTCCGAGCTCCGCAGCAAGCTTCATCAGCCTTCCGACGCCCTCCTGGTCGACACGGGCGAACGGATCGAACTCGTATATCCTCTTCTTGTAATAATCGTCAAGGAACTTGCCTGCGTCGTCGCGGGACAGACCGAACGTCATCTGGGACAGGTCGTTCGTACCGAACGAGAAGAATTTGGCCTGCTCGGCGATCTTGTCCGCCGTCAGCGCGGCGCGCGGTACTTCGATCATGGTTCCGACAACGTACGGGATCTCCACGTTGCGCTCTGTCATGACTTCCTTAGCCGTACGGTCGATGACGTCCTTAACGAATTCGAGCTCCTTGACGTCGCCTACCAACGGGACCATGATCTCCGGAACGACGGAGATGCCGGTCTCCTGCCTTGTCTCGATTGCCGCCTCAATCACGGCGCGGGTCTGCATTTCGGCGATTTCCGGATAGGTGATGGAAAGCCTGCAGCCGCGGTGTCCGAGCATCGGGTTCATTTCGCGGAGGCTGGTAACCGTCAGCTTCAGCTCTTCGAACGTCAGGCCCATCTCTTTGGCAAGCGCCTTGATATCGTTATCCTCGGAAGGAAGGAACTCATGGAGCGGCGGATCCAGGAAACGGATCGTAACCGGTCTGCTGCCCATTGCCTTATAGATTCCCTTGAAATCGGATCTCTGCATCGGGAGGAGTTTGGAAAGAGCTCTGCGCCTGCTGCTCTCATCCTTGGAAACGATCATCTCGCGGACTGCCGGAATTCTGTTCTCGTCAAAGAACATATGCTCCGTTCTGCAGAGGCCGATGCCTTCCGCACCGAATCCGACGGCGGTTGCAGCGTCGTGGGGATTGTCGGCGTTGGTCCGGACTTTCAGTTTCCTCACCTCGTCCGCCCACTGCATGATCGTGGCGAAATTGCCGGATACCTGCGCTTCGATCGTCGGAAGAGCCTCGCCGTACACGCTGCCCGTGCTGCCGTCCAGAGAGATCCAGTCTCCCTCGTTGAAGGAAAGACCGCTGGCGGTGGTGAACTTCCTGCTCTTCTCCAGAATCATGACTTCGGAGCATCCGGAAACGCAGCAGGTTCCCATGCCGCGCGCGACAACCGCAGCATGAGAGGTCATGCCGCCGCGTGCCGTCAGAACGCCCTCCGCGGCATACATGCCTTCGATGTCCTCCGGAGAAGTCTCAAGACGGACAAGGACGACCTTTTCGCCGCGCTTGGAAGCGTCGATACAGTCCGCAGCGTTGAAGTACACTCTGCCGCAGGCAGCGCCCGGGGACGCCGGAAGGCCCTTGGCGATCGGCTTGGCTTTCTTCAGCGCGTTCGGTTCGAACGTCGGATGAAGCAGCGCGTCCAGAGACTTCGGCTCGATCTTGAGGAGTGCCTCTTCCTTGGTGATGAGACCTTCGTTCACGAGGTCAACGGCGATCTTCAGCGCAGCAGACGCGGTGCGCTTGCCATTCCTTGTCTGAAGCATGAACAGCTTTCCGCGCTCGATCGTGAATTCCATATCCTGCATGTCGCGGTAATGCTGCTCAAGCGTGTTCGCAATGCGGACAAACTGCTTATAGACGGCGGGCTGTGACTGCTGCAGCTCGGAGATCTGAGACGGCGTGCGGATTCCCGCGACGACGTCCTCGCCCTGCGCGTTCATCAGGAATTCACCGTACAGCGCTTTTTCGCCGGTGGAAGGATTCCTTGTGAAAGCAACACCGGTTCCGCAGTCGTTTCCCATGTTTCCGAAGACCATGGACTGAACGTTGACGGCGGTACCCCAGCTGTACGGAATGTCGTTCATTCTGCGGTATACGTCCGCGCGAGGGTTATCCCAGCTGCGGAAAACGGCCTTGACGGCTTCGATCAGCTGCTCTCTCGGATCCTGCGGGAATTCCGTTCCCTTCTCCTGCCGGTAGATGTCCTTGAACTGCTCCGTGATGAGCTTCAAGTTCTCGGCGTTCAGTTCCGTATCGAGCTTGCAGTTGTTCTCCTTTTTGACTTTGTCGAAAACCGCGTCGAATTTCAGTTTGGAAATCTCCATGACAACGTCGGAAAACATCATGATGAATCTTCTGTAGCTGTCATAGGCGAATCTCTCGTTGTTCGTCAGTTTCGCGAGGCCGACGACTGTCTGATCGTTCAGACCGAGGTTGAGGATCGTGTCCATCATGCCCGGCATGGAAGCGCGCGCTCCCGATCTGACGGAAACGAGGAACGGGTTCTCGGGATCGCCGAATTTCTTTCCGGCCTGCTGCTCGATAACGTCCAGCGCCTCATAAATCTGTCCCAGAATCTCATCGTTGATTTTGCGGCCGTCCTCATAATACTGGGTGCAAGCCTCCGTCGATACGGTGAAACCGTAAGGAACGGGCAGACCGAGGTTGGTCATCTCGGCAAGGTTTGCGCCTTTTCCTCCGAGGATGTCACGCATGTTGGCGTTACCCTCTTTAAACAGATAAACATACTTCTTCATTCGGTTAATCTCTTCTCCTTCGCTAAATTGATCGATATGACGAACTCAAACTTAAATATTATAACAGATTTTCTCCGTTTGTCTGCGTTTTTTTCTCAACAAGGCGGATTTGTTTCAAAAAATCCGTGTAATACGCAAGCGCTTTCGTCCCGTAATCGAAGAAATGCTCCACCTGACCGCTGAGAACGCGGAACAGTTCGCCCCGGAACCTGTCGCTGATCTTCACCCGGTCCATATCCCTGAAATCAAGATAGATCATCCTGCGGATCGCTTCGAGCGACGTTTTGGAAACAGCCCAGGCTCCGGTCGAACACGCGGAACAGACCGCCCCGCAGGAGGAAATGCTGTAAAAAACCTCTTTCTCCGGGCGCAGATCCTTTCCGCACTGAACACAGGTTGTCAGAACCGGGCGGTATCCGATCACATCCAGATACTTTGACAGGAAACACAGGAACAGATCCTGCGGCGCTGCCTCACCGTACGCCAGAAATGTCAGCGTGTAGTACAGGAGATAAAAAAGATCCGCGTTCTTTTCCTCTTCCTGAGATGCCTCGTGCACAAGCTGCATCGAGGAGGATGCCGCGGCAAACCGTTCCGCGTCCTCGCGGAGCGGAAAAAACGGTTCCTGAATATTCACCTGATTGACCGTCGCTCTGTCTTTCGACACAAAAAGATCGAACTCTCCGTATACGAACGGCTGAGCGGCAGGCAGGAGCGGGCTTTTCGGCCTTCTGCATCCTCTCGCGTTCGCGTCTATCCTTCCCCGCTCCAGCGTAAAGATGGAAAGGATCCTGTCATTTTCTTTGTAATCGACGTACCGTGTGACGATTCCTGTAACCTTGCTGTACGGCATCTAAAACGCTCCGGTTTCATTCATAGCCAAGTTCATGCAGAACGGAAGGCCTGTTGCGCCAGTCTTCCTTGAATTTGACCCAGAGCTGGAGGTTGACGTGGCAGTCCAGCAGGCTCTCGATATCCCGGCGCGCTTCAAGACCGATCCTTTTCAGCATCCTGCCCTGTTTCCCGATGATGATTCCCTTGTGCGATTCCCGTTCGCAGTAGATCGTCGTATACAGATCGATCAGTGTTCCGGTTTCTCTGGTTTCCATCTTATCGATACTTACGCCGATCCCGTGCGGAATCTCCTCTTTCAGGAGAATTAGCGCCTTCTCCCGGATGATCTCGGCGCAGAGATTCCGTTCCGGCTGGTCCGTGACCATGTCCTCCGGAAAATACATCGGACCCGGAACCAGGTATTTCTTCAGCTCTTCCGTCAGCAGTTCGATCCCTGTCCCGTTCAATGCGGAGATCCTGGCAACAGAATCGAAGCAGTCATAGCTTCTGATCCGTTCCTCGGTTTCCGAAACGGAGGTAGGATCCGCGGCGTCGATCTTGTTGACGGCGGCGATCTTCGGAATCTTATACCGGGCAAGGCCCGAGAGAACGGCCTCGTCCTTTTCCCGGACGCCCTGCTTCGCGTCCGCGACAAACAAAACCGCTTCGATGGATTCAAGCGAATCGAAAGCGGCTTTATACATGTACTCTCCCAGCTTGTTCCTCGGCTGGGTAATGCCGGGCGTATCAAGAAAAACGATCTGATAGTCCTTTCCCGTCACGACGCCCGTGATGCGGTTACGGGTCGTCTGCGCCCTGTCCGTCACGATCGACACCTTCTGGCCGACCAGTGCGTTCATGAGCGTCGATTTCCCGACATTCGGGCTGCCGATGATGGAAACAAACCCGGAACGAAATTCTGTCATGCCTTCAGGTCTCCCATTCCGAACGAGTGCGGAAGAAGTTCGCCGAGCGAACAGACGGTGTATTCCTTTTTCCGGTTGGACGAAAGGACAGGCATCTCGGGATCGCAGAATTCGGAGAGCACCTGTCTGCAGACGCCGCAGGGAAAGGACGGATTGTTGCCCGAGCAGATAATGGCGATACCGTCAAAATCGCGTTTCCCGTCGAATACCGCCTTGAACATGGCGGTTCGTTCCGCGCAGATCGTCGGCGTATACGTGGCGTTTTCGATATTGCACCCGAGGTAGTATTCCCCGTCCGACGTCCTCAGACATGCCCCGACCTGAAAATTGGAGTAGGGCGTATACGCGTGATGCATGGCTTCTTCCGCCATATCCAGCATCTTTTCCAGTTCTTCCCGGCCAATCCGATTCATCTTTCCATCTCCATTTCTTTCAGTATATCCTTTTGTCTTGCGATCATGACCTTCTCTGCTTCCGGCTGCATATGATCGTAACCAAGCAGATGCAGGCATCCGTGCACGGTCAGAAATGCGAATTCCCTTTCCGGGGAATGGCCGTATTCCTCCGCCTGATCGTACGCCCTCTGCACACAGATGGCAATATCTCCCGTATATCCGTCCGGACCCGGTCCGGTTCCAGGATTGGAAGCAGGAAACGTCAGAACGTCAGTCACCCTGTCGATCCCGCGGAAATCCCTGTTGAGAACGCGGATGCGTTCCTCGGTCGTCAGGAGAACGGTCATGTACGCCCGTGAACCTTCCATGGAAAAAGCCGTGTCCGCCGCGCGGCGGATCAGGGCAAGCACAGGTTCGTCAACGGAAACGCCCTCCTGATAGATCTCGATCGAATTCATGGCTGCGGCTCCTTCTCCGCGGGACGCGCGTGCTTTTCGTAACGGTCGTACGCGGTGATGATCTTCTGGACGAGATCGTGCCGGACGACGTCCTTGTACGTCAGCCGGATGATGGAGATCCCCTCGACCTCCCTCAGCACGTCGAGCGCGTGGATCAGCCCGCTTTTCTTCCCCGCGGGAAGATCGATCTGCGTGATATCGCCCGTGACCACGACGCGGGAGCCCTCGCCGAAGCGAGTCAGAAACATCTTCATCTGCTCGACCGAGCAGTTCTGCGCCTCATCGAGGATGATATACGCGTTGTTCAGCGTTCTTCCGCGCATATACGCCAGCGGGGCGACCTCGATCATGCCCCTTTCCGTATACTGCCGGTATCCCTCGTTCCCCAAGAACTCATGAAGCGCGTCGTAGAGCGGCCTTAAGTACGGATCCACCTTCGACTGGAGATCCCCGGGCAGAAACCCGAGTTTCTCCCCTGCTTCCACCGCCGGCCGCGTCAGGATGATCCGGTCCACCTCTTTATTCTTCAGCGCGAGCACGGCCATCGCCACCGCAAGATAGGTCTTTCCGGTACCTGCCGGTCCGATTCCGAAGACAAGCTCGTACTCCTTCAGCGCGGCGACGTATTTTTTCTGGCCGATCGTCCTGCACTTGACCTGCTTGCCCCTGCTGGTAACCGCGACGACATCCTTCATGATCGAGTCGATCAGATCGGCGTTGCCCTCCTTCGCGAGTTCGATCGCGTACCGCAGCTTCCCGCGGTTGATCTTGTCGCCGTTTCGCTGCATCTCCAGCATTTTTTCGATCACCGAGGCGGTCTGCTCCGCGCTTTCAGGCTCACCTTCGATGCGGATGCCCTGTTCGGACGCCGTCACCCGTGTGCCGGTCTCCTCCTCGATGATATGCAGGTTCTCGTCAAATATGCCGAACAAACCGATCAGATCGTCCATCGCTTCCAGCGGCACGTTTATGACCGAGTTTTCACGAATAATCTCTTCCGTAACGCGATTCTTCCTTCCCTTTTCAATATGGAAATTATATGGTAATCCATAATAAATCGTCAACAACAGACAGATTGCCTGCCGTTTCAAAATCGGTTATGATACTATCATATATAATCAAACGCAACATAGTCTGGAGGTCTCATATGTTTACTGCCAACGGTTATTACAGTCTGCTGCAGGGCAGTTATCTGTTTTCTGAAATTGCCAAGCGCGCCGCCGCTTTCTCGGCCGCGCACCCCGATGCCGACATCATCCGGATGGGAATCGGTGACGTGACCCGTCCGCTCGTTCCCGCCGTCATCGACGCCATGCACAAGGCGGTCGACGAGATGGCGCACGAGGAGACGTTCCGGGGCTACGGACCGGAAGACGGTTACGAGTTCCTGCGCGAAGCGATCGTCAAGCGGGATTATATCAGCCGGGGAATCGCGATTGAAAAGGATGAGATTTTCGTCTCGGACGGCGCTAAATGCGACGTCGGCAACATTCAGGAACTCTTCAGCTCCGACTGCGTGATCGCCGTGCAGGACCCTGTCTATCCCGTCTATGTAGACACGAACGTCATGTCCGGAAGAAGTGGAAGGTTCATAAACGGGGCATACGAAAAAATCGTCTATCTCCCCGCCACCGCGGAAAACGGCTTTGTACCCGAAATGCCGAAACAGCAGGTCGACGTCATGTATCTCTGTTATCCGAACAATCCGACCGGCGCGACGCTGACAAGGGATCAGCTGAAATCGATCGTAGACTATGCGATCGCCAATCGAGTCCTCATTCTTTATGATTCCGCGTATGAAGCCTATATCCGGACCGATTCCGCCCCGCACAGCATCTATGAGATCGAAGGCGCGAAGCAGTGCGCGATCGAATGCAGATCCATGAGCAAGACGGCGGGCTTCACCGGAACGCGATGCGCCTACACGGTCGTCCCGAAGGATCTGGTCTACCGTGACACGTTCGGCAATGAAGTCTCCCTAAACAAGCTTTGGTTCAGGCGGATGGCCACCAAATTCAACGGCGTAGCGTACATCATCCAGCGCGCCGCGGAAGCCGCCCTCTCCGATGAGGGTTACCGCCAGATCCTGGGCGTCGTGGACGATTACATGGAAAACGCCAGGATCATCCGGACCTCTCTCGCGGAATCCGGATTCGAGGTCTACGGCGGCGTCGACGCGCCGTATATCTGGCTGAAAGTCCCTGGCGGTGACAGCTGGGCATTCTTCGACGAGCTGCTGACAAAATACCATATTATCGCGACTCCTGGCGCAGGCTTCGGCCGCGCCGGTGAAGGGTATCTGCGCATGACCGCGTTCGCGACCCGCGCCAATACCGTCCGCGCCATGGAGAGGATCCGGGAAGGCCGCGCGCTATGAGCCTTATCATTTCGTTTGAAGGCATCGACGGAACCGGCAAGGGCACGCAGTTGGAGCTGTGCGAAAAATGGCTCCGCGAATCCGGAAAAAATGTCTATACCTTCTCCTTTCCCATGTACGGGACCTATTTCGGCGGGCAGGTAGGCCGTTATCTGACGGCAAAGGACGGCGTACGAGCGGATTCCGTCGACGGAAAGAGCATGGCGCTCTGGTTCGCGCTCGACCGTTATGACGCGTTCCGCGGGTTTGATGTTTCACCGTATGACGTGATCCTCATCAACCGGTATGTTCTCTCGAACGCGGTCTACCAGAGTATCCGGGAACGCGACGGTGATCATGCGGATCTGCTTGATTTTGTGTACGATCTCGAGTTCAACCGGCTCGGCATCCCAAAACCGGACCGAATCCTTCTGTTCGACATGGATCTTCAGAGCGCGTCCGAAAACGTCAGCCGGAAGGGTTTCCGCGATTACGTCGGTTCCTCCGGAAAGGATATCTATGAATCGGTTCCGAACATCCAGCTCAGGGCTAGAAAAAAATATCTTGACTACGCATCCCGGCTGGACAACGTAAGCGTTATCCCCTGCATGGGGCTGAACGGGCTGAAAAGCATCGGGGAAATCGCGGTTCTTGTAAGGGATGCGCTTTCCGATCTTTTCTAATCTTCTTTTCGGGACTAATCTTAACCGCTCTTTATCCGCGCAGCCGCTGGGCTGCGCTTTTTTCGATCCCGCCGGGCTTCGACGGAGGCAGAACAATAGATCCGCCCGTGTAATTTCCATTATTTCCGGGGCATCAGGCAGAATCCGTGGACTCTGTTTTCTCCCTTTCATTCCGTCACAAGATAAAGTGCCGCAGAATCGAAGAATCCCCAATATGTATTGATTTTTCCCATTTGCTCTGATATTATATATTCTGAATTTTGATTGAATTGGAGGATGAGTTGATGGAAAAGAAAAAGCAGCCTGTTTCCGAAGAGAAAAAACGCGCTGCATTAGAGCAGGCAGCGGCCGCAAAGAAAGCAGCCGAAGCCAAAAAAGCCGCTAAAAAGGAAGCGGCTGCAGTCGCTGAAGGAGAGCCGGAAGCCGTTAAAGAGGCTCCGAAAGCCCCCAGGGCGGATTCGAAAGCTGTCCTTACCGCGGAAGACCGCAAAACGGTCAGGGGCCTGCGCATCGGCGCAATCGTGTGCTGGGTCCTCGCGCTTGCCTGCGAAGTCCTTGCGTTCTTTGCCCTCAGATGGGCGGTCGCCAACAACGCCTCTTTCCCGTCGAAGGAAATCTGGCTTCTCATCGCGGCGCTTGTCGTTGATGTCATCTTCTGCATCATAGCGGCGCAGCTGTGGAAGAAATCGAACCGCATCGCTCCCAGCCTTGCCAGCAGCAAGCTTGTCAGGACGCTCTGGCATCAGCTCGGCGTAATCATGGTTCTCATTTGCTTCCTGCCGATCGGCATCATCCTGCTTCTGAAATCCAAGAATATGGACCAGAAGACCAAGATGATTCTCACCGTTCTTGTCGCCGCTCTCTTCGTCGGCGCAACGACGTCGAGCGTCGACTTCCAGCAGCCTTCCCAGGAGCGCGTCGAGCAGCTCCAGCAGGAAGCCATCGCTGCTTCCGCGGCAGAGCAGGTCTACTGGACGCAGTTCGGCAAGTCCTACCATTTTGACCGCGACTGCCAGCACATCCGCAATAAGACCCCCATCGAAGAAGGCGGCACACTGGTATCCGGCACCCTCGAGGAAGCTTTCGACGCAAACCGCTGGGATCCCTGCAATGTCTGCGCAGCGGGAGATCAGTTTGAGGCGCCTGCTGAAGATGCAGCAGCGGAAAACGCCGCGTAATACAAATAGTTCTGCTCAGCTTGTCAGGCCGGCTCATTTTGAGCCGGCTTTTCATTGTTTACGGCTTACCCAGGAACCCTTTACCGAAATACCCTATATTTGAACGTAATTCCGTTGACAGCAGTTTTCTGATTTGTTATACTTTCAAAGGTGCGTTTTGGAGAGATGTCCGAGTGGTTTATGGAGCTGGTCTTGAAAACCAGTGATGCTGAAAGGCACCGGGGGTTCGAATCCCTCTCTCTCCGCCAGCATCTTCCTGACAGACTTATATTGGAGAAGTACCCAAGTGGCTATAAGGGGCTCCCCTGCTAAGGGAGTAGGCTGGGTTGACCGGCGCCAGGGTTCAAATCCCTGCTTCTCCGCCATATAATCCCCAGAATATGGGGATTTTTTATACCCTAAAGTCTTGATCTGTTTCAAAAAAACAGGACGCCTGAATGTTCAGACGTCCTGATTCATTTCTGATCAAAGCAGTGAAAGTTACCCGTTTATCTTTTATCCCTGTCGATGCACTTCAGTGCGATTACGGCGATCACCGCAAAAATTACGGTCATAAGGACCAGAATGCCCCATGAAGGGAGAACGTTGGCAGAAATGCTGTCATATGCAGGATTGCCGTTGTTCTGACCGGACCAGAGAAGAAAATCTTCTCTCATTCCGTTCTTCTCCATATTTACCAGTATCTCAAGAAGCGGTTTTTGACCGTTGATGGGAACATCCTTAAACTTCACCAATGTATTCCAGAGTGTGACCATCGGCAGATCGTTATAGCGTCCGACAGAGCAAAGGCTGTTGATTCCCCAGTGAGAGACCGTCGTTACCTTCAGAACGTCCGCATCGCCAAGCTGGAACATGTTGCCGGAAAAGAGCAGCTGATAAATCAGAAGGAACGGCACGACCGTCATGGCTGTGGTCGTGGTTTTTACAATGCATGAAACCATCAGTGCCATAACGTCGGCTGCATATGTTACGAGCAGGAATGTGATGCCAATGTCCAACTCGCCCCATTTTGTGATCACGCCTGCCTTCGGGAACTTGATACCAACAATATTGCAAATCAGAAGAGTGATCAGGGTCTGGAGCAGACACAGGATCAGCTGATAGAGCATATGCGCAATGATATAGGAAGAGATATGCATGCCGGAACGGTGTTCGCGCTTGACAATATCCCTCTCGCGGCATACGACCTGGATCGAATTGAAAAAGCCGTTCCAGATGCACACGCAGACCAGCGCGAAAGTTCCGTTTGCGGTTCCTTCCTGGGTATAGAACAGATTTCGTCCGATAACAAGCGTAACAAGGGCAGCAATGGCAGCGCCAATCGGGATGACCTTCCAATCGCTCTGATAGACAAACATTCTCAGAAACTTTGCAAAATAGATCCCAATCTGAGACAGCCGTCCGCGATAACGAAGCTTTTGAGATGCGTTCTCCGTCATGACGCAAGCCCCCCTTCCTTTTCCGTGGAATATTCGGCGTATTTCTCGATGAGTTCGTCCGCCTTCCCTTCGCCGCCTTCCGATTTGGCGTTAACGCTCATGACGATCTGTTCCATGGTCTCTTTTCCGAAGAACTTCCTGGCCTCCTGGGGACTGCCGCAGAACGCAAGCCGTCCGACCCGACCGGAATCTCTCGCTAGCACAATGACCTTATCAAACAGATCGATCACGCGGTCCGGCGTATGGGTGATCGCGATCACGATCCTTCCCTCGTCAGCAATCTGGCGAAGCTTGTTGAAAATCTCCCGGGAAAGCACGCCGTCCAGTCCGGAATCCGGTTCATCCAGCACAAACAGCTCCGGATCCGTTACCAGTTCCATCGCGATACAGATCCTTCGCAACTGCCCGCCGGACTTCTTCGTTACCAGTCCGTCCTGACCGGCAGTCAGGCCCAGAAGGTCCATGACGTTTCCGATTCTTTCCTTGCGTTCCTTCCCGGAAACGGACTTCGGCAGCCGTATGCGTGCGGCGTCATCCACCGTTCTGATCACGGTATCCTTCCCGCGGATGAGATTTTTCTGCGGGACAAAACCGATCTTGTATTTCAGGCGCTTATAATTGCGGTAAACGTCGGAACCGTTCAGAAGGATCGTCGCATCCGCTTTCTCGTATCCGATCAGCGCGTTAACCAGCGTAGTCTTTCCGGAACCGGAACCACCCAGCAGCAGCACGAGCGATTTCGGCGGAATGTTCAGAGAAATATCCTTCAGCAGATACCGTTTCTTTCCGAGATCCTTTACCGTGCGTTCGCGGAGGCTGACGCTCAGGCCTTCCCGCACCGGCGAAGCGGCCCCGGGTTCCAAATTCGGGATGTCCGCGGGATTCTGGCCCGCCTCCCAGGATTCTTCCCGGACAAGGTCCATGTTCGGCTGATATTTTTTCCCGAGACCGAGAATCAGCGTCGGAAGCCAGTTTGCAATCAGCCAGAGCAGGATCCATTTCTTTGGAAGTCCGAAAAGCTTGAGAATCTGAAGAAAGATCCTGATTCTGTAAATAAACAGGAAAACGGCCAGAACAAGGTAAACCAGCGCCATCAGAGTTGCGAACTTCCCTTTGCTGATCGCTATGTCCGCGATACCGGATATAACATAAAACAGGTCCATGACGCCGCAGAACAATCCTTCCCTGTCAAGCCCGACGGACTCGCCGAGGAAGAAGAACCGAGCGCCGGGCACCCATGCCCAGACTCTGTTTTTCCAGCAGAGTTTTTTAGAAATGAAAAACAGCGTCAGCGAAGTAATCAGCCAGTCAAAAACGCCATGTGAAAAAAGTGACCAAACAACTTCCATCTGCATCATTCCCTTTTTTTCAGAAATAGTAATACCTGCGATACGAGTTTTATTCTACCATTTCGTTCGGAGATGTCAAAACGTAACAGTTTTCCGGATAAGGATTCATGGATTATATAAAAAAACGGATTAATCGCGTCATGATACTGATGCACGGGATAGAAAGGACATTTCCATGGACGAAATATTCAGACTTGCCGAGCCCCGGAAGAAGGGGCTGCTCCATCTGGTATTCAGCCGGTTCGGCGTTATCGCGGTGCTCCTTCTTATTCAGATACTGATCTATGTCTCCATCTATGGCTGGCTCAGAAGCAAACTGGCGTATTTTACGGTGCTTATGATGCTCTTTGTTATCTGCGGAGTGGTTTATCTGTTCAACAGCGGTATGGACTCCAGCGCAAAGCTGACCTGGATGCTGATCATCGCCCTCCTGCCGATCACCGGAGCCATGTTTCTCTTTTTCACAAGAATGAACGTCGGTTACCGCACAATTTCGAAAAGGGAGAACGAGCTGATCCGTCAGACCCTCGGAATCATTCCCCAGTCCAGAGAAGTGCTGGACTCACTGGAACAGGACGGCTCCGACGTCGACGATCTTGCCCGGTATCTGAACAGAAGCGGGTGCTTCCCCGTCTATGACAGGACCGATGTCACATTTTTTCCCACCGGCGAGGATAAATTCGCCGCCATGCTGGAAGCGATCCGTACGGCGCAGAAGTTTATCTTCATGGAATACTTTATCATCGAAGAAGGCTACATGTGGGGGAAAATACTGGAATTGCTGGTCGAGAAAGCCGCGGCGGGAGTGGATGTCCGCGTGATGTACGACGGCATGTGCGAGATGTCCACTCTGCCTCCGAATTACTGCGAGCTTCTACAGCAGAAAGGCATAAAAGCCAAACGGTTTTCCCCCATCGTACCCATCGTGTCCTCCCACTACAACAACAGGGATCACCGGAAGATCCTGGTGATCGACGGCGAAATCGCCTTCAACGGCGGCGTCAACCTGGCCGATGAGTATATCAACCGTGTCGAACGCTTCGGCCACTGGAAAGATACGGCGGTCATGCTCAGGGGAGACGCCGTAAAAAGTTTCACTCTGATGTTTCTACAGATGTGGAACATCGACGAGAAAGAGGCGGAATTCAAGCCGTGGCTGACCGACAGCGGAACTCTTCCGGAAAACCCAAGCGGCTATGTGATTCCCTATGGAGACTGTCCGCTGGACGGCGAGCGTGTCGGCGAGAGCGTGTATATCGATATCCTGTACAGAACGACCGATTATGTGCATATCATGACGCCCTACCTGATCCTGGACGACGAACTGGAACGGGCGCTGAAATTCGCCGCGGAGAGAGGCGTTGACGTCAAGCTCATCCTTCCGGGTATACCCGATAAAAAGGCGGCATATTCACTAGCGAAATCCCATTACAGACGTCTTCTTGCCTCAGGCGTCAGAATCTATGAGTATACGCCGGGATTCGTTCACGCGAAAGTCTTTGTCAGCGATGATAAAAAGGCTGTGGTAGGAACCATCAACATGGATTACCGCAGCCTGTACCATCACTTTGAGTGCGCCACCTTCATGTACAGGACGGCATGCATCCCCGATATCGAGCACGATTTCCAAGAGACTCTCCTGAAATGCGGGGAGGTCACCGAACAGACCGTCCGGAACGAAAAGGCATTCTACCGGATTATGGGCGGACTGATGAAACTCATTGCCCCGCTTATGTGATCTTCCGGCGCTTGCGTGCCGTAACATATTCCCTGAAAGATTCTTTCGGATAAAAAAGGTTCCCGCAGTGCTGAAATGTTCAGCAGTATCTGTCGGGAACCATTTTTTTCAATTATTCACCGGTTCATCTTTCCCGGGAAACAGTTTCCGGGTACCAATATGAACCGTAACGAGACGGACATGTGCCGCAGACGCGCGACCAGTACGTCATTTCAGACGATATGTCACCGTCACGCTTGCGTTGATCTCGGTCTCGCCAGGCTGCAGGACCGGCGCCGCAGAATCCATTGCCGCTGCTTCCTCCACGAAAAATCCTCCCATGGAATTCGCGCCTTTTCCGTATCTGGCGGAAGTATCCTGCCATCCCTCGGAGATGGATACCGGATCGCCAAGTTTTTTCCCTTCCGCCGCCGCGATCGCTTCCGCCTTGGTACGCGCTGCTTCGACCGCCTGAATGACTGCCTGCCGGTACGCCTCGTCATATCCGCTGCACAGGAAGGTGACATTCTCGATCTGATTGATTCCCGCCTCTACACAGGCTGACAGGAGTTTTCCAAGGTCTTCAATGTTCTGATCCTGAACGGACATCGTTGTCGTAACATTATATCCTGTAATGCGCTGCTCTCCGGAGCTGTCCGACCAGGTATACTGGGGATACATGCTGTAATTGGTGGTACGGATGCTTTTCTCTTCGATCCCGCGTCCGGTCAGAAGTGCGATCACGCGGTTGACCGCCTCGGTGTTTCGCGTCTGTGCCTCGTCCGGACTATCTGCCTGCGTGTAAACACCGAAATAAACTGCCGCCTTATCCGGCACCAGACTGACGCTCGCGGATGCGGAAACCGTGATCTCAGGAGCGGATTCTGCAGCGGACACGGATCCTGACGCGGCAGCGCCGCAGCCTGTCAGGCACAGAATCAGTACGAGACCGATTACGGCTGCCAATGATTTTTTCATATCGCTCTCCTCCTCTATGTTCTATGAGCACTTTTTTCAACTCTGTCAATCATACGCCCCTTCTTCCGCCGGCTGCGAAGCATGGGCGCTTTTGCATCTGAAGTATATCAGACTTCGGGAAAAGCGGTTGAACAAGCAAAAAGAATTCCGATTCTTTTCACAGCGTCATCATAATTAACATGCGGATCTGAAACCCATTCTCTATTAAAGGATAAACACGAGCGGAAAAAAATTCCAGCCGAATATTAACCGTCACAGTATGGTCTTATCCGTTTATCGGAATACCTGAAATTGACAAGCGTCCGGGAAAAAGTATATACTTCCCCGTTGAAACGACGCCAGAAAACCCTAAGCGCAGGCAGCACAAATGATTTCTCAACTGAAGGCGAAAAAAAGCATATTCCTTCCGGTTCCCAACAGTTCCGCAGCGGCCATCGTCCGGAACATGCTGCTTGCTGCCGTAAGTCTGTTCGTGAACGGTTTCGGCGTTTATCTGACCATTCAGGCCAATATCGGCGCGGGTCCCTGGGATGTCCTGAATATCGGTGTTTCCAAAAGCCTCGGCATTCTTTACGGAACCGCCTCCGTCGCAGTGTCTCTCACCATTCTGATCATCGACATTCTCCTCCGCGAACCGATCGGGATCGCCATGTTTATCGATGCGGTCCTGGTCGGAAAATCCGTGGATTTCTTTAATTGGATCCATGCGGTCCCGCCCTGCGGCTCCCTGCTGACCGGCATCCCCGTCATGCTTATCGGGCTCTTCGTCATAGCGTATACACAGTTCGGCTATATGATCGCGTCTCTCGGCTGCGGTCCCCGCGACACTCTGATGGTCGGACTGGCGAAGCGGGTGAAGCGGATCCCCATCGGCGCGATGAGCATCTGCATCCTGAGCCTTGCAACGTTTATCGGATGGCTGCTTGGCGGACCGGTCGGGATCGGCACCCTGATCTGCGCTTTCGGAGCAGGTCCCGTGATGCAGTTCGCGTTCAGAACGGTCCGCTTCGACGCGACGGGAATCCGTCATCAGAATCTTCAGGAATCGTTCCGCGTCCTCTTCCCACACGGGCATCATAAACCGTAACGGACCGTTCCGTTCTTTTCCCGTATCCGCCCGGATAACGGTACCGTTCCTGCATGGATGCCGTTCTTTACAATCAAACCGATTCTATTTATCATGGTAATCAGTAAACACGTATTGTGTATCATTCTGGAGGTCATACAATGAAACTGCCGTCAACCGTGAATCAGGACGAAATCGCCCGCAAAGAGGAGGCAAGAGGAAAAATCATCGTTCGGACAAGCGTGATCGGTATCCTTGCGAACGTGCTTCTTGCCGCATTCAAAGCTGCCGTCGGCATACTGACCCACTCCATCGCCATCGTTCTGGACGCAGTCAACAACCTGTCCGACGCGGCTTCCTCGTTCATTACGATCATCGGAACGAAACTCGCCGCCCGGGAACCGGATAAGAAGCATCCATTCGGTTACGGAAGGATCGAGTATCTGAGCGCCATGATCATCTCGGTCATCGTCCTGTATGCGGGCGTCACTTCCTTCATCGAGTCGGTCAAAAAGATCATTCATCCCGAAACGCCGGACTACAGCGTTACTGCGCTTATCATTGTCGGTGTCGGTGTTCTGGTCAAGATCTTTCTCGGCAGATATGTCAAAGGCGTCGGTGAAAAAGTCAATTCCGACTCCCTCATCAATTCCGGAAAAGACGCTACTCTCGATTCCATCATCTCCGCTTCGACCCTTGTGGCTGCGATCATCTTTCTTGTCAGCGGACTGTCTCTGGAGGCATGGCTCGGCGCCGTCATCTCCCTCATTATCGTAAAATCCGGCGTGGAGATGCTCCGCGACACACTGTCCGAGATTCTGGGCGAACGCGCCGACGCGGAACTTGCGAAAGAAATCAAAAAAACCGTCCTCTCCTTCCCCGACGTGTCGGGAGCATACGATCTGATCCTCAACAATTACGGTCCGGATACGTTCAACGGATCCATTCATATCGAGGTGCCGGACACCTATTCGGCGGCGGACCTCGATGAGCTGATCCGCAGCATTTCGCTTGAAGTCTATGCGAAACATCATGTCGCGCTGACCGCGATCGGCGTTTATTCGATCAATACAAAAGATGAGCACGTGGCAGTCATGCGGGAAGCGATCCGGAAGGCGGTCATGGAAGAGGAGCACGTGCTTCAGCTGCACGGATTCTATGTAAACGAAGGAAAGAAGACTATCCGCTTCGACGTGGTGATCAGCTTCGACGCGCCGGACCGGCATGCGGTTCACAAGGCGGTCTTTGAAAAAATCCAGGCAATGTTCCCCGAATACACGCTTCAGATCGCAATGGATACGGACTTCAGCGATCTGTAAGATTTCAAAACGGCGCCATATGTTTTATTGAATTTTGTAAAAAGAGGGTTCCTGTTATGAAAAAAGTGGTTGTGATCGACGGTCAGGGCGGACGTCTCGGCAGGCTGCTGATCGAATCGATTCTGAAAGACGGTCTGTCCTGTGAACTCTACGCGATTGGCACGAACAGCATCGCGACCGGATCCATGCTGAAAGCCGGCGCTGTTCACGGCGCGACCGGAGAAAACCCCGTTACCGTTGCGGCAAGGGATGCGGATATCATCATCGGGCCGATCGGAATCATTTCCGCCGACTCCCTGCTTGGTGAGATCACCCCGAAAATCGCCGTCGCGGTCGGTCAGAGTCCCGCGATCAAACTGCTGATCCCGCTCGGACAGTGCAACAATCAGGTGATCGGCGTTCAGGACATGTCCATGAACGATCTGGTCAGATCTGCGGTCGAACGTTTAAAAATGCTGCTTTAATCTGCGTTTCAGGTTTATTTGAAAAGGAAAGGGGCTGTCTCAAAAGCTAACGAAAAGAGCATTTGAGGCAGCTCTTTTCATTTGTCCCCAAGTTCAGGAATAATTCAACTGTATTGGTTTTGCCCGGAAAGAATTGATCATTCAAGTTTGGCCAATTTACGGGTACAGCAAACAAACCTCCGAGAGGCAGATCCGTGTTTTGCGTTCAGGCCGATTCCTTAATGTTTTCCGGAAGCAGGAGGGATTTGCCGAGACGGTCCCCCTGTATTCGGTAATGCAGTTTATTGATGTTGAATCCGA
>JAFPXU010000017.1 GCA_017394605.1 Clostridia bacterium
ATTGGGAGGAGTAGGCGAAATGGACGCGGAAAAGAACTGGTTCGGCGAGCTTCGCAGAAAGATCGCCCATGTGGTGGACATCGGTTCGACGGAAGACGTGCCGAGCCGGGCCTATGACTTCGCCATCACTGCCATCATTCTTGTGAATCTGACCGTCGCGGTTCTCAGCACCTTTGACAGCATCAACAGCCGTTACGGCACGCTCCTCGATACGCTGGAATCGGTCACGGTCGCGCTCTTCGCACTGGATTATATCCTGCGGCTTCTCTCGGCAAAGTACCTTTTCCCCCGCCCGTCCGGATTCAGAAGCCTGCTCGTCTATATCTTCTCGTTTGCGGGCATTATCGATCTTCTGAGCTTCCTGCCGCACTATCTCCCGTTCTTCCTCCCCGCCGGCGCGGTCGCCTTCCGCATGTTCCGCGTCATCCGGATCTTCCGCTTGTTCCGAATTACCGCCTACTATGACTCGCTCAGTGCCATCACGGGTGTGCTCTCGAGCAAGCGGCAGCAGCTTCTGTCCTCGGTGTTCATCATCCTTGTGCTGATGCTCGCGTCGAGCCTGTGCATGTACAGCGTGGAGCACGCCGCGCAGCCGGAGGTGTTCCAGAACGCCTTCTCCGGCATCTGGTGGTCGGTCTCGACACTTCTGACCGTCGGCTATGGAGACATCTATCCCATTACGCCGCTGGGAAAAGCACTCGGCACGGTCATCACGTTCCTAGGCGTCGGCATGGTCGCCATCCCCACCGGTATCATCAGCGCTGGATTCGTGGAGCAGTATTCCCGCATGCAGTCGAACGCGACCATGGCGCAGGAGCAGGACGTCCACTTCATCAAATGCCGGCTTAGCGGGAAGGACGACTGGACCGGAAAGACCGTACGCGAGCTGGAACTCCCCGAGGGTGTTGTGCTTGCCGCCGTACACCGCGGTCACGACGTGCTGATCCCGGACGGTACGCTCAAGCTCGAAGCGGACGACGTGCTCGTCATTGGCTCGGACGCGCAGCCCGGAACACCGCCCGTCGAACTTCGGAAAGTCGTTCTTCTTGAAAAGAGCCCCTGGAACGGACAGTATATCCGCGATCTGGATATCTCCCGCCAGTGCCTGATCGTGATGGTCAAGCGGAACGGGAAACTGCTTCCCCCCAAAGGCTCCACCCGCCTGCGCGCAGGAGACACGCTGCTTCTGCACACAAAGGAGAACGCAGTGCCGCCTCACAGTACGGAACTTACGGTCTGACGCCCCTTACCGCACAACAGCAAAGGTCCCCTATGACAGAAAAAAGAGATCCGGCCGGATCTCTTTTTGTGTTCCTATTCCGTTTCCGCCGGACCCCCGTCCGGCGCATATTCGAGAAGGTCGCCCGGCTGGCATTGGAGCGCCTCGCAGACCGCGATCAGGGTCGAAAACCGGATCGCGCTGATATGACCGTTCTTCAGCTTTGAAAGATTCACGTTTGCGACGCCGACCCGCTCAGCCAGTTCGTTCAGGCTCATTTTACGGTCCGCCATCACACGGTCCAGTCTCAGAATAATCCGTCCCATGCGTCCTCCGTTTACAGCGTTTCATCCGCTTCATGCTGCAGCTTCGCGCCGTAGCGGAAAATCATCGTCAGGAAAAGGACGAGCAGCGTGATGAGCACCGTTTTGAGATCCAGATTGAAATGGAAGTTCCCGCCTTTGAACATCATGGAACTTGCGACCGCGGAAGCGAGTTCGGAGAGGACCGACGCACCGAGCATCACCCAGGCGAAAACGGTCATCCAGTGGATCACGCCTTCAGAGAACGGGGTGTCGCATTTCTTGAACTCTCTGGAAAGCCTGTTGAGAATGATCAGCACGATCAGCGTCGCGATGAACTTCACGAGACCCGCGAACAGACCATAGACGAATCTGGAAACCGGGACTGTGAACCGGTCCGTCGAAAATCCCGCCACAAGTCCGTCCTCTGTCTTTTCAAGCGACGCTTTCACTTTGCCGGAGGCAATATCATCGCCATCGAAGTCGGATGTATCGATCTGGTCCATATACGCCCCGATCAGGCTCTTGCCGATCGTCGCGTCGGCGTCGATCTGGATCCCAAGCGTGACCGCGTCTTTCGGCATCACCAGGAAAATGACAAGGCCCGCGATCAGCGCGAGAATGCCGAGAATCTGCAGGACAATCAGGATGATGGAAATGACGTTTCCCGCCTCTCCGATGCTGTTGATTTTCTTCTTAATGGACTGGTTCATGGTGTATCTCCCTTTTCATTAAATATTTAACGTTTATCGTTAACACAAGTTTGCCATTCAGAAATACGTTTGTCAATATGTTTTTAATGTTTTTCGTTAAATTTTTTATCTTTTTGATGAAAACGGACAATAATTGGCTGAATACGGGGCTGAATAGCAATCCAAGACGCAGGATTGTAACCTGAAATGCAACATTGCAAATTGAAAAGCGAATACTTGTAAACGAGATGCTGCTTTTGTCAGCGAGAGTCCGGTTTGTTTAAATGAATTGCATTTGGCTTTACAACTAAGAAGATACCAATCAGGCGCAGGATAGGATATAGTAGAGACGGAAGAAATGCCGAACCTTACCTTTAGGAGACCGTGCCATGAAAAGACTTCTCAGCCTGCTTCTGATCTGCGTCCTGCTGTCCGGCTGCGCCGGTCAGACGGGATCCGCTTCGAAAACGCACGCCGTATCCGACGGAAGGGACCGTCCCTCCGTGTGCGGACGGCTGCAGGTCCTGAACGGCAGACTCTGCAGCAGCAGCGGCGAACCCGTCATGCTCCGCGGCGTCAGTTCCAACGGCCTCCCGATGGGCGATTCCTTCATCAACGAAGCGCTCTTCTCCGAACTGTCAAAGGATTACGGCGTGAACGTGTTCCGCATTCCGGTCTACACCTGGGGCGTCGGCATCGTCGGATTCTGCACGGGCGGCAATCAGGAGCAGGTGAAGCAGCGGGTAAAGGACGCGGTATCATACGCAAAAAGCCAGGACATGTACGCAATCGTCGACTGGCATATCCTTCAGGACGGCGACCCGAATACCTATCTCGGTGAATCCCTTGCATTCTTCGCGGAA
>JAFPXU010000121.1 GCA_017394605.1 Clostridia bacterium
AGCGCTATAAAAAAGCGCTTTGGGATCACCGTCCGATCACCGACTTCTGGGGCGTCGCGGGCGGAACGGCTGCGCGCCTCAAACACTACGGCATCGACACGATGCGCGGTGTCGCGGCCGCTCCGGAAGAACTGCTGTACAAGGCGTTCGGCATCAACGCGGAGCTTCTGATCGATCATGCGTGGGGTCGTGAGACCTGCCGCATGCGGGACATCAAAAACTACCGCAGCAAGAGTCACTCCGTCTCCTTCTCCCAGATCCTCCCCCGCGACTACACATATGAGGAAGCAAAGGTCGTCATGACCGAAATGGCGCTAAACGGCTGTCTGGAGCTCTACCGCCGGCATGTCATCACCAAAAAGGTATGGATCGGCGTCGGATATTCGAGAGACGAGATCCCGTCGACCTACAGGACCGTCCGTCTTCAGGACGCAACGCAGCTCAGTTCCCTGATCCAGCCGGCCGTGACAGCAGCCTTTGAAGAGACCGCCGTCCGGACCGTTCCGATCCGCCGTCTCGCAATCTCCTTTCTGGATACCTGCGACGAGGGATGCGAGGGGTACGACCTGTTCACGGACTGGAACCGGTTCGAACGGGAAAAAACGCTGGAACGGACCGTTCTTGAAATCCGCAGCCGGTACGGAAAGAACGCCGTTCTGCGGGGAATCAACCTGGACAAGGCCGGAACGCAGAAGGAACGAAACGAAATGATCGGAGGCCACAGGGCCGGTTATGATGACGAGAGAGCAGCGCGCGAAACAGTTCATGCCGTTTGACGCCATGAAAGGGCTGAAGGAAGCGCTGGAAGCGCGGGAGGAGCGGCACAGCCGCGTGGAAAAGCACGGCATCTCCGCGGAGCAGGCGGAGGAAAACAACCGGGCGATCTGCCGGATCGGCAAGGGAAGCCGCGTGCGTCTCGCCTGCCATATCGCGTTTCACGACGTGGAAGTGACCGGCACGGTCACGGAGATCGATCTGATCCTCCGTTACCTTAGGCTGGACGACGGGAAGATCCCGTTTGACGACATCTATGAAATCCGGCTCGTCAGCGAATGAAGAAAGGAGCAGCAATTGGAACAGGCGGAACTCACACGTGATCTGATCTATCTGTCCGGAGCGGAAACGCCGTCGTTTTCCGCGCTCGCCGCAAGGCGTTTTTCCGACCGGCTCGCCGAACGCGCCGTACGGCATCTCAGGGCGGAACGGATCCTTCCGGAACATCTGTTCCTCAAAAAAATACAGGCACTGAAAGCGGATCTGCACTGTCTCTACTATGACGTTCTTTTTTTATGCGTTTTTACGGAAAACGGAAAAAGAAAACAGGGAACCTATGTCCTCCGATGCGCCTGCGATCTGGACGACGCGTTCAGAAGCACGAGGATCCTTTCCGTTTCCCGGCTCTCCGGACAATACAATCCCGCGCCGGAACTGACGGACAGTCTGGTGCCCGTTCTTGAGAAGGAAGATCTGGACCGGACCGCCGAGGCGATCCTTTCCGAGTATTTTCCGGAAGCGCTGGAAGGCGCGCCCGTCGATG
>JAFPXU010000122.1 GCA_017394605.1 Clostridia bacterium
ACTGGAAGGATTCAACAACAGGATCAAAGTGCTGAAGCGGATCGGATATGGTTACAGAGATGATCGATACTTCTTTACCTTGATTCGCTACCACTCGATCTCCGATATTTATGATTTCCACAATTTTCCGTGAAGAGCCTAATAATTCAAACATGGTTTGCAGTGACAATGTGGTATAATTGTCTACAATTCAGAAAGAATCCCCGCTGCATCAGCGGAGGTTCGGAAGGGATATTATCATCATGAAAGAACTCTTTTCCAGAATGGCAGGCGCGCTGAGGCGCGGCGAGAATCTCGTTCTCTGCAGCATCATCGCGAGTTCCGGTTCTACTCCGAGGGGAACAGGCGCCAAAATGGTCCTCTTCTCTGACGGCAGCACGTTCGGAACGGTCGGCGGAGGAGCCGTCGAATTTGAATCCATCAAGCTGGCAAAAAAAGCGCTGGAAGAACGGAGCGCCTTCACCGCAGGCTTCAATCTTTCCAAGAATCAGACCGCGGATATCGGCATGATCTGCGGCGGTCAGGTAACCGTTTATTTTCAGTTCTTCGCGGGAAGCGACGAGATCTATATAGGATTGTTCGATAGGATCGTCTCTCTGTTCGGCATGCAGAAGAGCAGCTGGCTCGTGACCAGGATCGGTAACGGCGGAGCAGACCGGACCGGACTGTTCATCGAGGGAAAAGGGCTTCTGAACATGGACGAAAAGGATGAGGATGCCATATCCGGTCTTCTGAAATCCCGCTCTGTCCTCACCTCCGGAGATCCTTCCTATTATGTCGAGCCCCTCACCACCGCCGGCATCGTCTATGTGTTCGGCGGGGGTCATGTTTCCCAGCAGCTCGTTCCGGTTCTCGCGCATGTCGGCTTCTCCGTCGCCGTATTCGAGGACAGACCGGAGTTCTGCACAAAAGAACTCTTCCCGGACGCTGTCCGGCTCATCAAGGGAGATTTCAAAAACATCTCCGAATCGATCAGCGTGACCGGCCGCGACTACGCGGTCATCGTCACGCGCGGTCATCAGGCAGACTTTGACGTCCTCCGTCAGATGCTGCTTACGGACGCCGCGTATATCGGGATGATTGGAAGCCGTCACAAGATCGCTGCGACCTATGACCGTCTCTCGGATGAAAAGACCCGGGAAGAAGCCTTAAGGCGGGTCCATGCTCCGATCGGTCTTCCGATCGGGGGCGAAACCCCGGCGGAGATCGCCATCAGCATCGCAGGCGAGCTGATAGCGCAGCGCGCCGGCCTGTACAGCAAGTAATTCCATTGGAAGATGACGAAAGGACCGCTGTCGCCAGCGGTCCTGTTTTTGATTTCTTTCCCCTGTTCAGATGACGCCGAGCGGGATCAGCACGATCAGTAGCAGCGCGACCAGGCTCCAGAGGCAGATCAGAAATGTTTTCCGTTTTTTCGGCTCCCAGTCCGGCACATAATTGCTCGCGAGGAAAAACGGAATGTACGTCGTCACGAATACAGGCAGTACGCCCCACCAGCGATAGACCCAGATAAAGGAGTGGTTGGAAGTGCCCGCAAGGAACGACTCAAACAGTGCAAACAGCGCAGCCATCTGAAGCATCCCGACCAGCTTGCAGCTGACTCCCTTTTTTCCGTTGCGCGCGAAATACCGGGTGGAAGTATCCTGCGGCATCATTTTGTAAGAGATGATCCCTGCGAGTGAAAACATCATGGAAAGCTCCCAGGATACGCCGATCAGAAGGATAAACGTTGTCGACGAGTTGCTGACCGACCATAGCGGATAGCCTGTAATATGGCCGATCACGGCGTTCGCAATCTCATACAGCCAGTGAACCCCGTAAAGCGCGAGTCCGGCATAGACCGCCTTATAGTTTTTGTTGTGAATCTCCGTCCAGTAAACATAGAATACGACGGCAAGGATAAAAATGAACGTCCAGTTGAAGTTTTCCGTGCTTCTGACGGCAATGGCGTCAACAAGGCTCTTGGCCTCCTGCGAGCCGTCTCCCCAGAATATGAACATAGTGCTCTCCCCCTGATTCAAAAGTATATGGTTTTAAACTCGAGACATAATAGGGATATGGACCATACGGGACCGGTGTGTTCTACTTTCCTTTATACCAGTCCCGCACGGTTTATTCAAGTATCGCGTGATTCCATCCGTTCTGCAGACGGAAAGTGCGGGAAACGGGTTTTTCTAAAACAAAAAAAGACACCCTATTTGATCAAAACAGGGAGTCTTTCCGTGGCTGCGGAACTAGGATTCGAACCTAGACAACACGAGTCAGAGTCGTGGGTGCTACCATTACACAATTCCGCATGGCTGTTTTAGAGGATTCCCGAAGTGCCGTCTGTCTTTGCTATAACACCCGCCTCAAGGGCAGGTGGGTGCACTGTGATTGTTTCAGCCTTCCTGCTTAAAAAGCTGGCATGGCATCCGCGTTTCAACAAATGCTCCCGGCATAATCGTGAGGGTTTATAGCCGTAAAGACATAACGCACACTGCAGGAAACCTGCGATGGTGGGATTAGTTGGAATCGAACCAACGACCTCTACGATGTCAACGTAGCGCTCTAACCAGCTGAGCTATAACCCCTTGCGCACATACTATTATACACAGGGGCAAGGAAAATGCAAGAAAAAATTTTGGCTCCCCGGGCCGGTTCCATACGCCCGTTCCGCATGAACGGATTGTATCTTGCCCGGTCAGGATCCCTTTTGCTATGATGAATACAAATCAGGCATGGATTCCGGAGGTATGGTTATGGCAGCATGCATACGCTGTTCCAGGGAAAACGCGGAATACGAAAATACGTTCCTCGTTGTGATGAAGGACACATCCGCGGAAGGGGGGCTCGCAGGCTCCTCCGACAATTCGATCGCGACCGAAACAGAGCACCTGGACGGAGCAGCCGTGTTCGGCATCTGCAGTGACTGCCACGGAAAGTCCGCGAAAGCGACCGTCCGGACCGCCGCCGTCGTGATGAGCGCCATGGGCGTGCTTCTGAGCGTAGGATCCCATCTGAGCGTCCTGCTCGTGCTTGCCATCGGGATCGGCGGATTTCTGGCAGGCGGAGGAATCAGCTACCTCTACTGCTACAGATTCAGCCAGCGGTCCCAGGCGCTCGATGAAATACTCGAGCATATTCAGGAGGCGTACACGGTCGCGGGAGAGAAAAAGATCCGCCTGTTCATTCCTGTCGGGGACGGAATGTACAAAAGCGAATCCGGATTCCGGTTCAGAAACCGCCTTCTGTCAAAGGAAATGGCCGGCAGGATCTATCATGAACTGATCGAAAACGGCGAATGGAAAACATATGCCGGAGAGCATCTGTTAAACGGCTGATCCGACCACCTTTTCCCCATCGCTGTATACAGCGGCAATACTGTTTTCATCCATCAGATAAACGGCGCGTTCCAGTCTCTCCTGAAGCGTCAGGTTATCGTTCTTCGGAAAGCCGCTCTCATCCACCACAACCGCATGCAGACGATCTCCTGCGGCGAATCCGTTCCCGGCGCCGAAATATCGCGCGCCCGCAGTCGTCCCGAGATAATATGCCTCCGTGACCTGGAGGAAGCGCTCCTCCCAGCCGCTCTGTATGCGTCTGGACTTGGAGGTGCGGATCGCGCCGGTCATCACGCGGTTCATGTGATAATCCGCTCCGCCCGCGATATCGCTTCCGAGCGCGACCCAGTTCCCTTCATCCAGCATCCGCGCCATGGGAAACTGTCCGCTGCATACATTGACATTGGAATCGGGGCAGTGCACGGCGAGCACGTTGCGTTCCCGCATCACCTGTCTCTCGCGTTCACCCGACCAGATGCAGTGCGCCATGACGGTATGATCTCCGAACAATCCGAATTTATCGTAGGTCTCCCAGTATTCGTCACAGTCCGGATGCAGTTTTCTCACCCATTCCATTTCCTGAAGATTCTCGGAAAGATGGGACTGGACATACAGTCCGTACTCTCTTGCGATCCTCCCGAGCTCCTTCATCAGAGTGTCAGAGCAGGACGGCGTGAAGCGGGGCGTTATGATCGGGCGGATCTTATGAAACCGCGCGCTTTCTTCAATGAAGCGGACCGTTTCGGAAACGGATTCCTCCGTGGTCTCCTGGTATCCCGGCGTCGCGTTCCGGTCCATGTTGACCTTCCCGACAAAGCCGGTGATGCCGGCTTTTTCCAGCTCTTCCATAAGAATCAGCGTCGCGTCCGTGTGCAAGGAAGAGAACATCACCACTCTGGTCGTCCCTGCCCGGATCAGATCCCGGGAAAGGTGCTTATATTGTTCGCGGGCGTAGTCCGAATCCTGATATTTCGCCTCATTGGGAAACGCATATGCCTGCAGCCAGTCAAGCAGCTGAAGATCCATGCCCATTCCGAGCATGGGATATTGCGGTGCGTGCAGATGCATATCGGAAAAGGACTGCAGAATGAGCTTCCCGCAGTAGTCTTCAACCGGAAGGTCCCGGTATTGTTCGGGCAGCACGGGGTACAGTCCGCGGATCACGCCGTTTTCCACTACCATGTTCCCTTCCCGTACCGTTTCCAGTCTGTCCGGTTCCGATGCGGAAACAAAATCACCGCGCAGCACAAATGTTTTCATCGTGTCGCTCCCTCTGTTCCGATATCCTCGGGCGTATCGATATCATACAGTTCTTCCGCCGCGGTCTCGACCGTCAGCAGCAGATCGGGATGTTTCGCTATGACGGCGCCGCCTCCGCGGTCTCCTTCCAGTTCCATCAGTTCCGGAACGATACCGATTGGGAAGATAACGGGATTTCCTCTCTTTCCGTCTTCTCGCGCGGGCGCCACGATTCTGTTCGGATGATCCGCGAACACATTCATGAGCTTTTGTACCGTGTCCGGAGAGAGCCCCGGCTGGTCACAGACTCCGAACAGAACGCCGTCCAGGATCCTGCCCTTTTCGACAGCGTTCAGGAAAAGGCTCTGGATTCCGATCCGGATGCTTGATGAAATACCGCGTTCCGGATGCGGATTGATCGGTACCGCGTCAAATCTGCCCGCAGCTGTCTCCTGCACCACCCGGTTATCCGCGTTTGTGACGAGCACGGAAACATCGAACTCCCGGGAAGCGTACACTCTGACGGTATGGCGGATCAGTGTATCCCCGTTGACCGGTTCCGCAAGTTTATTCCGTCCGAACCGTTTGGAGAGTCCTGCCGCAAGAAGAACGCACCCGATCCTCATCTGTTCGGGCGGAGACTTTTCCCGCGGAATACGAATTTGCCCGCTCCGGTTTTGATGACCGTTCCGTTCTGAACGACAAGTTCCCCGTTCAAAAGGACGTCCCTTGCCTTTCCGACCGTGTGCATGCCTTCATAGGGTGAATTGTCACAGTTGTGCAGGTTGGTCTTATAGGAAATCGTCTCCTCCGCTTCGGGATCGAAAATGACGATATCCGCATCGCTTCCTTCCGCGATCAGTCCTTTCTTCGGATACATGCCGAAAATCTTCGCCGCGTTTCCGCTCATCAGTTCCGCCATCTGCTCGATGGTGATCTTTCCCGTCCTCACTGCGGCGGTATATACGAGCTGGGCACGGTTCTGCGTACCTGCCCCGCCGTTCGGGATCTTTGTGAAGTCATCCTTCCCGAGCGCTTTCTGCTTCATTGTGAACGAGCAGTGATCCGTACCGATGAAGTCGATCTCATTCCTGCCAAGCGCCTCAAGGATTGCGTCCTGATCCGCCTTTTTCCTCGGCGGAGGGGACATGACATATTTCGCTCCGTCTGGCTCCGCAAAGCAGCTGTCGTCCAGTACCAGATACTGCGGACAGGTTTCAAGGTAAACCTCCTGCCCGCGCGCTTTTGCGCGGAGTGCTTCCTCGAGACCGGCTTTTGTGGAAAGATGCACGACCCAGGCCGGCGTACCGGCGAGCTGCGCGATCCGCATCAGTCTTCCTACCGCTTCACCCTCCACGATATCCGGTCTGGACAGCGGATGCGCGGTCGGTCCCAGCATGCCCGCTTCCTTGCATTCTCTGATCTTCTGCTGAAGCAGATAGTAATTCTCGCAATGGACTCCGACGATGCAGTCAAGCGCGGCGGTTCGCTTCAGCGCGTCGTACATGGCGCCGTCGTCCACCCGCATATTATCGTACACCATATACATTTTGAAAGAGGTGACGCCCTGATCCACCATCGCACGGATCTCCGCGATCCTGTCGCTGTTCCATTCGGAAACCGCCATGTGGAAACCGTAGTTGCAACTGCTGCCGGCAGCTTTTTTATGCCAGAGGTCCAGCGCGTCCTGCATCGTCATACCCCGATCCTGCGTAGCGAAATCCAGCACGGTCGTCGTGCCGCCGGCTACCGCGGCGCGAGTCCCGGACGGAAAATCGTCCGCCGTTACCGTTGTTCCGAGGTCCAGATCAAAATGGGTATGGGTATCGATGAACCCTGCCATCACATAGCATCCTTTGGCGTCGATGACGCGGTCCGCCACCGCGGAGAGGTCCGTCCCGATCCGTTCGATCGTGTCTCCCGATATAAGAACATCCACCCGAAACTGTCTGCCGTCCGTAACGACCGTTCCGTTTTTGATCAGTGTCTTCATAGCATATCCCTCTCTATAGTTCTGTTGAAACTGATACAATCTTATCATTCCGCTGTGCCCGTTGCAACTTGACGCAGCTCCTAAAAAAAGCGCGGATCTGTGAAAAAACAATCTTCTTTCGATATGCGTGATTTGCTATAATAGTCAAAAGGCAGGTGGTCAATTGTATGGAAAAATCACGTCTCCGCGCTGCAATTCTGAACGCAGCCAGCCGCAATGCAGCTCTTGTCGTTAAAAATGCGAAAATCGTGAACGTCTTCACCGAAGAAATCCTGGAAGGCGATGTGGCGGTCCGTGACGGCATCATTCTCGGTGTCGGCTCCTATACCGGCGCCAAGCAGGAGATCGACGCGAAAGGCGCGTATCTCTGCCCCGGTCTGATCGACGGACACGTTCATATCGAGTCTTCCATGGCGCATCCCGCGCGTTTCGCCAACACCATTCTGGAAAAGGGGACCACGGCCATCGTCGCCGATCCGCACGAGATCGCCAACGTATGCGATGTGGAAGGTATCCAGTATATGATCGCCCAGACGGAATGGCTCCCGCTTTCCGTCTTTTTCATGCTCCCGTCCTGCGTTCCCTGCACCGCGTTCGAAACAAGCGGCGCCAAGATCACCGCGAAGGACATGGAAGAGCTGATGAATCATCCCCGCGTGATCGGTCTCGGCGAAGTCATGGATTACTATGCAACGATCACCGGCGACGGTGAAATGCTGGACAAACTGTCGCTGTTCAAAGACCGTCCGATCGACGGTCATGCCCCGCTCCTCTCCGGCGATTCGCTTAACGCCTACTGCGTCGCCGGACCGCACACGGATCACGAGTGCTCCAATTATGAGGAAGTTCTGGAAAAGCTCCGCGCCGGCATGCGGATCCATCTCCGTCTCGGTTCCGCCACGCGCGGCATCGAGGAGGTCATGCGCAAAATCGCGGAGAACCATCTCCCGACCAGACGCATGATGTTCTGCACGGATGATAAGCATCTCGAGAACATCCAGAATGAGGGACACATCAACTATATCGTCCGCAGAGCGGTCGCAAACGGCATTTCTCCCATGCAGGCCATTCAGATGGCCACCATCAATACAGCCAATACCTATTCTCTCAAAGGATACGGCGCCATCGCTCCCGGATACCGTGCGGATATGGTCCTGTTCGATAATCTGAAAGACTTCAATCCGATTACGGTGATCACCGGAGGCAACGTCTTCGAACCCGATGCGGACGCCATTCTGAAGCCTGACCCGAAGATCTATAACTCCGTGCATCTGGCCGCCCGCCGTCCCGATGCGCTGGATCTGCACGTCAAGAAGAAAGCCACCGTCATCAATCTCGTGGAAAACGAGATCATGACGAAGGCAACGGTCGAATCGGTCCCGAGCGAGAACGGTCTGTTCGTCGCGAAGGACGGTCTTGTCAAGCTTGCCGTTGTGGAACGTCATCACTCCTCCGGCCGTACAGGAGTCGGCATCCTCCGCGGACTGCCGATCAAGAACGGTGCCATCGCCACGACCGTCGGTCATGACTCCCACAACCTGATCGTCGCCGGTGACAACGATGAGGATATGTACGCTGCGATCGACGCCCTGGAGGCATGCGGCGGAGGTTATGTCGTGGTAAGCAACAAAAAGATCCTTGCGCGCCTGACTATGCCGATCGCGGGTCTGATGTCGGACGCGCCGACCGCCGTCATCATCGATAAGCAGCGCAAACTGCTGGCGGCAGCGAAAAAACTCGGCGTCAAATCCGGTTCTGATCCGTTTGTAACGCTTTCGTTCGTCGCGCTTCCGGTCATTCCGGAAGTCCGTCTCACCGACATGGGCGTATTCGATGTCCTGCATATGAAATTCGCCGATTCCGGCAAGGCCTACGACGATCAGTAAGAGCAGACGCTTTCCCCTGCATCTGCTTTCGTCCGGAGCTCCGTCTCCGGACTTTTTTGCGCTTTTTCTGCCTGACAAACAAACCTGCATATTGTATATGATCGCAAATTGTGATATAGTTTCTCTCAAATTTATTTTCATTCTGAGGACGTGATGAACGATGAAGTATGCGGAAATGACCAAAGAACAGCTGGAAAAAGAGTATTCCGTCATTCGTGCCCGGTATGACAGGCTCTGCGAGGAAAAGCTTTCGCTGAATCTGACCCGGGGAAAGCCAGAGAAAAAGCAGCTCGATCTGAGCAACGGGATGTATACCGCGCTCAACGACTGCGATTTTGAAATGGATGGGATCGATGTCCGGAACTACGGCCTGCTGGACGGCCTTCCGTCATGCAAGCGTCTGTTTTCCGATATTCTGGGCTGCGCGCCGGAAGAAATCATTATCGGGGGCAACTCGAGCCTGAACCTGATGTACGATCTGATCGCAAAAGCCTACACAAACGGACTTCTCCACAGCGAACGCCCCTGGTGCAAGGAAGAGAAAATCAAATTCCTCTGCCCTGTCCCGGGATATGACCGTCACTTTAATATTTCCATCTCGTTCGGAATGGAATGCATTCCCGTTCCCCTGCACGAAGACGGTCCGGATATGGACATCGTCGAGGAACTGGTCAAGGATCCGCTGGTCAAGGGAATGTGGTGCACGCCGAAATACAGCAATCCGGACGGTTACATCTACAGCAGCGAGGTCCGTCGGAGGATCGCCTCTCTGAACACCGCCGCTCCTGATTTTGCCCTGATCTGGGACAATGCCTATGCCGTCCACTGTTTTGACGGTACCCTTCCGGAGTTTCCGGACATGATCGGCGAATGCAGAAAAGCGGGACATCCGGATATGATCTACGAGTTCGCGTCTCTTTCCAAGGTCACGTTTGCCGGCTCGGGCATCGCGGCGCTCGCCTCCAGTCAGGACAACCTCGCGCATATCAAAAAGATCCTGACCTTCCAGACGATCGGATTCGAAAAAGTTGCGCAGTATCTGCATGTGAAGTTCCTGAAGGACAAGGAAACCATTCTGAAACACATGGAAAAGCATGCCGCCATTATGAAACCGAAATTCGATGCCGTTCAGAACGCGCTCGAAACGGAACTCGGCAGCCTCGGCATCGCGGAATGGACGCATCCGAAAGGAGGCTATTTCGTCAGCCTGTACGCCATGCACGGAACCGCGAAACGGATCAACTCCCTGTGCGCCGAAGCCGGCGTCGCCATGACAAAGGCGGGCGCAACCTATCCGCACGGTTATGACCCGGATGACAGCAACCTCCGGATCGCACCGTCCTATCCGGAACTTCCGGACGTTGTCAAAGCGATGCAGGTGCTTTGCGTCAGCGCAAGGCTCGCCGCGCTCGAGCTTCTTCTCGGAAAGCTCGGCAAATGAACTCCCCGCGACGCATTGCGGGCATCATGGAACTGTTGATATAATAAAGGGCAGGAACCCAACCTGCCCTTTTCTTAGAATCTTCACGGATTTATGTGGAAAGGAAAGAAGGGAAATAAAATAAAGAATTGAAAAAGAGCACAGAACGCTTCATCATTTGAAATAGCTACAAACCAAAAGAAAGGAAGCGGTCTCTGTGCTCCATAACCATATTATGTCACTTTCGCTGGAATGCCAACAGTTTGTTTCGGAAAGATTTGAAAACAAATCCGGTCACAGTGTTCTTCATGTCGTAAGCAAAGCGGAAACAGAATCAGTC
>JAFPXU010000123.1 GCA_017394605.1 Clostridia bacterium
ACTGGAAGGATTCAACAACAGGATCAAAGTGCTGAAGCGGATCGGATATGGTTACAGAGATGATCGATACTTCTTTACCTTGATTCGCTACCACTCGATCTCCGATATTTATGATTTCCACAATTTTCCGTGAAGAGCCAATTTTTTCCCTAAAGAGGCATGGATCAGTTTCGCGGAAAATGCGGCTCTCTTGCTGTATTTCAACCTGGGTGTGCTGTTTTACCTTGCCGGCATGGGCAGAGCAATCAGGAATGATTCCTTTTTCGGGAAGAAATATACCCGAATTCTGATTCCATCGTTCGTTTTCATCCTGTTCGCCGACATTTTTTTCATCATAGTTTCTGCGCTCAAAGGCGGCATCTTCCGCGGATGGCTGGCAAAGAAAGACTAAGGAGGTAGCACTGTGTTTGGTTCCATGAAAAAAGACAAAGTCAGGACGATCACCCTTATCGGAATGGCTGTTATGATCATTGCGGTTGCGGTTAAAGCGGCAACATCCTCCGCTATTGCCGCCGCTGCGATCCACATAGCGGGGTTGGCATGTTTCTTCATCATCGAGGGTATTGAAAAAACGCCCGATTCCGAATCCGGGCTTAGTTTCAAACGTTTTTTTTCGGACCTGAAAAAGCCGTGGGTCATCCCTCTGATCCTATTGATGCTCATATTGACTCCCGCAGAAATGCTTCTGAGCAAGGTGGTGCTCGGCACCGCCTATATTGACCATGTGCTGGGGCGGTTAAATGTGCAGGGCATTGATCAGCTTCCTCTGCTGCTGTTTACTCAGATCGTATCTGTTCTTGGTGAAGAGATCGAATTCCGTGCGTTCTTTGTGGGAAAGGGCGAGAAGTGCTTTTCGTTCTGGCCGGCGGCGATTGCCGGAGCCGTGCTGTTTGCCGCGGCGCACTATGCCGCAGGCGCGGCGGGGATCGTTGCGTGGGATCTGATCGGAATCTTTATTGACGCGATCCTGTTTGCGATACTGTACAGCAGGACCGGCAACTGCCTGATCAGCTTTATTCCGCATTTTCTGAATAATATGATCGGATTCTTCCTTGTTCCGATTCTGTTCGGATAAGGTATTTCCGATGAGGGTACTTCATGAGTAAGAAAGAGATCAAGGCGCTCCGACGCCCGTTTATCAAAGAGCTGTTCCGAGAAAACAAATTCAATTTGGCGATGACCGTGCTCGCGGCCCTGTTCGGTGCTGGGGCAGAGCTGGTGATCTCCTGGCTCATCAAGGAGGTCGCCGACCTGATCTCCGGAGAATGCCCCTATGGGTTCGGTACGCTCCTAGTCATCACAGGAGGCGCGTTTGCACTGTTTGGACTGGGATGGATTCTGGATAGGTCATTCCTTTCTGAGTTCCGCGCAAAGGCCATGAAGCAATACCGGGAATACGTTTTTGACCGGTTGATGGAAAAAGGTATTCAAGCCTTTTCCGGTGAGAACAGCTCACTCTATATCTCTGCGCTCTCCAACGATGTGAATACGATCGAAACGGACTTTATCGGGCAGCTACAGAGCACGATACAGGTCGGCATCGCGTTTGTCGGCGCGTTGGGTCTCATGCTTTGGTGCAGCCCGCTTCTGACGCTGATCGCCATCGGTTTTTCCCTGCTGCCGATCATCGTCTCCGTGGTTCTGGGAAACAAGGCGGCAATCGCGGAAAAGAGCGTCTCAGATCAAAAAGAACGCTATACCGGCATGCTGAAGGACGCACTCATGGGTTTCTCTGTAATTAAGAGCTTTAAGGCGGAGAAAAGCATTGCCAAACTGCACGATCACAGCAACGCGGACGTAGCGGAAGCCTCAAAAAAGCGCACGAAGGTGAACGTACTGGTAGGCTATTCCTCAGGCATTGCGGGAGCGATCCTGCAGTTTGGCGTGTTCTTTGTGGCTGCCGCACTGGCACTCTCCGGCAAGGGTATCACGGCAGGTACCGCCATCGTGTTTGTTCAGCTGTTGAATTACGTGCTGGGGCCCATCCAGGCGTTCCCTAAGTTTTTCGCGGGCATGATGTCCGCCAACTCGCTGATCGATAAGCTGGTGCAGGCGCTAAACAAAAATGTTTCCGACGAGGGGGAGCAGATCCCGCCGTATCTCACCGAGGGGATCTCGATCAAGAATCTTGCATTTGCCTATGAAGAAGGAAAGTCCGTGCTGTGTGACGTGGATATGGACCTTCGCGCCGGCGGATGCTATGCACTGGTGGGCGGCTCCGGCAGCGGCAAGTCGACGATTCTGAATCTGCTGATGGCGTCCTCAAAGAATTATCAAGGCGAGATTCTCTATGACGGAAAGGAACTCAAAACCGTATCTGCCGGCTCGCTCTACGACCTCGTGTCCATTATTCAGCAGAGCGTGTTTGTATTCAATAGCACGATTTGCGACAACATTACCATGTTTTCCAAATTCCCGGAAGAGGAGATCGACCGTGCCGTACTGCTGTCCGGGCTGAAGAAGCTCATCGACGAAAAGGGTGCGGATTATCTCTGCGGAGAAAACGGCTCCGGTCTTTCCGGCGGCGAGCGGCAGCGGATATCCATTGCCCGGGCACTGCTGCGCAAGACCCCGGTACTCCTTGTGGATGAGGCTACGGCGTCTCTGGACCCGGAGACCTCCTTTGAGGTACTGGACGCCATTCTGAAGCTGGATGGCTACACCCGTGTCATCGTTACCCACGATCTGGACGAGAATATCCTGCGCCGCTGTACCGGTCTTTTCGTGCTGAAAAATGGCGAGGTTTCGGAACAGAGGACCTTCGGAGAACTGATGGCGCAGAAGGGGTATTTCTATTCTCTATTCACCGTCTCCCAGAGATAACCGTATTTCCTCAAGACATTTTGAAATTGGGCTGTGCTTTGGTACAATAACAGCGTTATAATCCGCAGAGTTGCCATTCTCTGTTATCAACGCTGACAACAAAATGATAACAGAAGGGGCGATATGGTAATAGATCATGCCGATTCGGTAAGGGCGATAAACGATAAAGCATTCTGTTTTCCTGTATCTCTACTGGGAGTGTAGCGTTGCGAGAACAACATCCATAACAACAACAAAGGGATCGTGAATGATCAGATTTGCAGAGATTACAAACAAGAATATTTGGAAAGTATGTACGTTGGAGCCTTTTGAAGAACAAAAGGATTTTGTTGCGGAAAACATACAAAGCCTGGCGGAGGCATACGCTACAAGGAATGAAGGGAATAACGCATTGCCTTTGGCTGTATATGATGACGATACGCTTATCGGTTTTGTCATGATTGGAAAGGGAACTGTAGGCAACAAAGACGAGAGCGATCTGATAAAGGAAAACTACAGCATTTGGAGACTGATGATAGACAAGAAATATCAGGGGCATGGTCTTGGAAAGCAGACTATAGACGCGGTGATTGCACTGATTCGAACTTTCCCATTCGGCGAGGCAAAGAAGGTATGGCTTTCTTATGAACCGGAAAACATGCGCGCCAGAAAAATATACCGCAAATACGGTTTTGTCGAGAACGGGGAAATGTGCGGCGGTGAAATTGTTGCGGTATACGAGCTGTAGCAAGCTGTGGCTTAATAGTCTTCAGACTTGATAGCTGCATTTTTGCAACTTATATAAGATATCCATATATAAAACGAATAACAGATTGAGAAATAAGCCTCGTTTTTGCCGGTAAATCAAGCAATAATATAAGGAAAGAAAGAGCAGAAAAAGAATGGAAATATCAGGTTGAGGTGAAGCTATGAAAGGACCGGAAGGGAAATACGCTTGGACGGCAACCGTCGGAGAAAAAGGACAGATCGTCATTCCGAAACAGGCCAGGGAACTGTTTGGGATCAAGCCCGGAGATACGTTGCTTCTTCTCGGCGATGAAAAGAGAGGGATCGCTATCCCCCCTAAGGGAGCGTTCGCTGAATTGTTCGGGGCGGCGTTTCGGGATCAGAACGGTGACGACAGGTGAAGAGAATAGCTTTCTTCTCCATCCCTGCACACGGGCATACAAATCCCATGCTGCCTGTCGCCGCGGAACTGGTGAGGCGGGGAAGCACGGTTAGGTTCTATTCGTTTGACGAATTCAGGGAAAAGATCGTTGCCACGGGCGCGGAGTTTATCTCTTGCGACGCGTTTCTTCCGGAACTGACGGAACAGGAAAAAAAGCCGGACTGAAAAAAGTGTCCTCAACGGAGATGACGATACAGGACATCCGGATTACGCTCCGTATGGACGGCTTCCTTAACGAAGAATTCCGGACGTTCAATCCGCATGCGGTATATACGGATTCTGTCTGCTTCTAGGGCAAGCTGAACGCGTGGAAGCACAATGTTCCGATGGTGGTCTCCACCAGCACGTTCGCGTTCAATCAGCTGTCCTCGCAGTACATGAAGAATTCACCCGGAGAGCTGGCGGACATGATCCTCGGTCTGCCCAGGATCGCCAGAGAGCTGAAAATGCTCGAACCCTACGGCTATCACGTGAAAAACCCGCTGTCGCTGGTACAGAGCGACAATCAAACGGACAGCGTCGTGTATACTTCGCGGCGGTTCCAACCGTACGCGGAGAGCTTTTCGGATCACTATGCTTTTGTCGGTCCGTCCGTGTTTTCGGATATCGTTCCGCAAAAAACGAAAGAACGCCCTTTGGTCTATATTTCCATGGGAACGGTCATCAATGACAGACCGGACTTTTACGCCAGATGCATCGAGGCTATGCGTGATCAGAATGTCGACGTGATCATTTCCTGCGGGAACGCGGTGAACCCGGAGTCGCTCGGCGCGCTGCCAAAAAACATCCGGATATTTCCCTATGCCGATCAGCTTGATATCCTTTCCAAAGCGGACGTGTTCATCACGCACTGCGGGATGAACAGTGTTTCCGAAAGCCTGTACATGGCGGCGCCGATGGTGCTCTATCCACAGACAAGCGAACAGAAAGCAGTGGCAAGAAGGACAGCGGAGATCGGGGCAGGGACGGTCCTGTCGGACGATTCCGCTGAGGGAATCCGGGCATCCGTACGGGAAGTGCTGCATCATGACGCCTATGGAAAAGCTGCAGAAGCGTGCTGCAGGGATTTTCGTTCCTGCACGGGAGCGGCGGGGGCTGCGGAGTTCATCGAGAACGCGCCGCATTCCTCAAACGGGACGGATGTTGTCGCTGAGCTGAATAAAGCGAACGCCCGGTTTCAGCTCGTTTACTGGATCGCTATCTCGCTCGTGATCCTTTTGACAGGTCTGCTTTTCAGATGGAGACATGTCTGGATCATCGGCGTTGCGGCAGGAATCCTGTCCAATCCGATCGGCAGGGTGATACAGAAGCGGAACTATGCAGCCATATTGAAACGGATCCGCAAATGAATCCGCTGTTTTTAGATAGAGCAGCAGGTGCTGACATCTTCAAATTAAGCTTTTACGCAGGTATACTGAAACGGTACGAAAGGTCACGCTCCTGTAACGCTTGACCGTGAAACCGGAAAGAGAAAAGAGAGGAAACGAAATGAAATTTTCTGAAATGCCATACAACAGACCAGACCCGGAAGCGGTGAAGTCAGAACTTGCAGCCCTGACGGAGCGTCTGAAAAACGCCGGAAGCTATGCCGAAGCCCGTGAAGCCTTCCTGGAAAAGGAGGAAGCGGAGAAGACGGTGGACACGATGTCGACGCTCGCGTATGTCCGTCATTCCATCGATACGCGCGATGAGTTCTACGACAAAGAAATCGAATTCTGGGACGAAACATGGCCGGAACTTGAAGAATACCAGCAGGCATGGATCGACGCGATGCTGGAGTCACCATTCCGCAAGCAGTTCGAAGCGGAGTATGGGGATCTAATGTTCGTGAACGCCGAGATCCAGAAGAAGACATTCTCGCCCGAAATCATTCCGGAACTGCAGAGGGAGAACGAGCTGACAACCGAGTACGCTAAGCTGATTGCCTCCGCACAGATTCCGTTCGAAGGCGGTATTTACACGCTTTCCCAGATGGAGCCGTTTCAGGATGATCCGGACGACGGGCGCCGTCTCGCCGCATGGAAGGCAAAAGGCCAGTGGTATAAGGACAATCAGGCGCAGCTTGACAGAATCTATGACGAACTGGTGGGCCTTCGCGACAAGATGGGAAGAAAGCTCGGATACGACGGATACACGGAACTGGGCTACTACCGCATGCAGCGCAACTGCTATACCAAAGAGGACATTGAGAAATTCCGTTCCGCCGTACAGAAATATCTGGTTCCGCTGGCGGATTCCATCATGCGGGAACAGGCAAAACGCATCCATCGGCCGTATCCGCTTTCGTTTGCGGACAACTCGCTGATGTTCAGAAGCGGCAATCCGCGTCCCGTCGGCACTTCGGACGATATTCTGGCGCAGGGCAAAAAGTTCTACGACGAGCTTTCCCCTGAAACGAGCGAGTTTTTCCGTACGATGCTGGATGAAGAGCTTATGGACGTGATGGCCACGGAAGGGAAGGAAGGCGGCGGATATCAGACCAATCTTGCACTGTATGAGCGGCCGTTCATTTTCTCCAACTTCAACGGCACCCAGGGCGACGTCGAGGTCATCACGCATGAGGCGGGACACGCCTTCGCCTACTGGATGAACCGGAAGCGCATTCCGCTGGAGTATTCCGATCCGACCGCGGAGGCGTGCGAGGTCCATTCCATGAGCATGGAGTTCTTCGGATGGAAGAATGTGGAGGGATTCTTCGGCCCCGACGCGCGCAAGTTCCTGTACAGCCATCTTGCCGGTGCGCTGACGTTCATTCCCTTCGGAACGGCGGTGGATCATTTCCAGCATATCGTCTATGAGAAACCGGATATGACGCCCGCGGAGCGCCACGCCGTATGGAAGCGGCTTCTCGGCGTCTATCAGCCGTGGCTGAAGCTTGACGGAGAGATCCCATTCTTCTCGGACGGGGAAGGCTGGCAGTGGAAGATGCATATCTATGAATCACCGTTTTACTATATCGACTACTGTCTGGCGCAGACTGTCGCGCTGCAGTTCTGGGCCATGATCCGGAAGGATCCCGCAGACGCCTGGAAGCATTACATGGCCTATACGGAGCAGGGCGGAAGCCGCACGTTTGTCGATATCCTGAAGCATGCGGGTCTGAGAACGCCCTTCGACGAGGGGTGTCTGAAGGACGTGTGCGAGGCGGCGAAGAAGTGGCTTGAATCATACGACCTGAGCGGAATCGAATAAACCATTCCAATGACATGTAACGGCGGCGCGGATCATTAATTCCCGCCGCCGAATTCTTTGCCTGCCGTGTGCAGGCGCGATTTTATGGTGCAGCACGGTCGCACCGTCTTATTACCAAATTCCTTATCGGATGTTTTTATTGTCATACTTTTCCTGGATCCTGCGCTGTATTTACAGAAATGACCCATAAAGGAGGGACTGGTCAATGCAGTTGTGGTCTCAGCGGCTGAAGGAGAACCCGGAACAGGGGATCCGCGATCTGATGGACAGGCACGGAGGGCTTGTCTATTACATCGTGCGCGGGATCCTGTCTGGTTTTCCCGAGGATGATATCGAGGAATGCGTTTCTGACGTTTTCTTCTATATCTATCAGAACCGGAGCCGCCTGAAATTTGAAAAGCAGGGAATCAAAGCCTATCTCGCGGTGACCGCGAAGCATATCGCGATCGACAAGATGCGCCGGTACCGGCGCATACCGGAACCCGTTGCGGATCTCGTGTTCGAGTCGGTAAAAGCGGACTGCTTTGCGGAGGAAAAAGCGCTTGCCAACGTCGAACGCGACGAACTGATCCGGTGGATCCGGGATCTCGGGGAACCCGACGCGACGATTCTGATCGCCAAGTATTTCGTCGGGATGACCTGCGGCGAGATCGGGAATATCACGGGCATGCGCGCGAACACGGTGGCGCAGCGGGCGGGAAGAGCCGTCCGCCAGCTCGCGGGAAGGATGAAAGGAGGAAAGAAGCATGCAGAGTGATCTCAGAAAACATCTGAAGGAATCCGATCCGGAGCAGCTCGCCGAAATGATGGATATTCTGCATTCGGAAGAGATGATGGATCCGGAGGTCCTTAAAAGAATAGAAAGCCGGCTGGACAGAAAGATTGCGGCAGAGAAGAGAGATTCGCGGAAAACCCGCAGGCATTCACCATGGAAGGTGGCGGCGCTCACCGCGGCTGCGGCGCTGGTCGCGTTTGTGGTCGTCGGCATGACGGTGCCCGGCGTGTCCAAAGCGCTTTACGGCCTTGTGCATCCGGAGTACAGAACGTTTGAATACATGAACACGCCCCCGGAGAACCGCACGGAGGTTCCGGAGGTGCAAGCAAATATCCGCGGGACCGCTGCACGGGATGTTTCCTACAGCGTGGAACTGCTGGGCGATTATTCGATCATAACAGGATATGACGAGGACTACAACAAAATGGCGACGGATACGCCGACCCTGCGTGAGACGTACGGGTTTCCCCCGTACCGGCAGGAGGATTACGCGTATCTGAAATCGCTGGTGCCCGAGGTGAAGGAAGTCCTGTATGACGGACAGAGGCTGGTCATCAACACCTATTTTCCGTGCGACTACGCGTCGGAATTCATGATCGGGTGGGGCTATCAGGATGTTCCGCACAGGCACAATCTGGACATGACGACGTTGAATGTGCATGGCATTGTCAACGGAACCGATGTGGACAGTCTTCTGGGCGGTTGCGGAACCGGAACCGCCCTGACATTCGAACCGTTCGGTGAAACGCTGACCAGTGAGCAGGTCCAGGCGCTGGGCGGATTCTGGCTGCAGACGGATTTTGACGCATTGTTGAGTCCGCTCCCGGACGGCACCTGCACTCTGACACTTCTCTACTATATTTATGACGGAGACGTTGACGACATGGGCGCGATTGGAAACGTGGCGCGCGTGATCCATACGATCGAGTTCGATACTACGGCCGGAAACCACGCCGGGGATACTTTCCGCACGACTACGCCTCTGACGGGCACATCGGTCGTGACCTGCACATTCTGGCCGGATCCGGCGAATCCCGGCCAGGGACTGAGATTCCAGAACAGAACGCTTTCTCTGGACGGCGTGGAACTGGAGACGGAGGCGTCGTTCCTGCAGACCGGTATGATCTGCTCCGTGCGCGTCAGCAAAACGCCGGAGAGCTGGGATGAAACAGAAAAAGAGGATCTGACCGACAGTCTTGTGGAAGCACTGGATTTCGATCTGTATATCGACGGGGAACTGCTGAAGAGTCCGGATAGAATCTCTTCCGCACAGCGGTTTGAGAAACGGTACGAGATACCGGTCTTCCCCGGAGATTACGGCAACGCGAAGGAGCTGGTTCTGGTCCCGAAAACAAGCGCGTGCAAAGCTGTTACGGTTTACCCTTCATCGATCATCGACGGACGGGAGATGGAGGAGAAGGGCGAGCGCTTCGAACTGATTCCGGACGCGGATCCGGTCGTCATCCCGTCATCCGAATTCAGCGCAAGCTGGGATGAAAGCGCCGAAGCGTACAGCAGCGTTCTGACCGGATGCGGGATCCGTATCCCGATCCCGCAGGCAAAAGGAACGGCGGAGAAGGAAATTTCCGACACGCCTATACTCACCGCAGCGGACGATCTGGGCGACAAAGTTCGTGCGGATATTACAAATGGCGGCACGGATTCGGTTCATGCCTTTCTGTATTCGCCTGACGATCGTCTGATCCCCATGACGGTGATCCGCGGCAATACGATCGCCAATACCGCGTTCAACTTCAAATGGATCCGGGCGGAGCAGGTCCTGCAGTTCTATGAAAAAGGCATCGTCTGCACCATGCGGTTTGCTCCCGATGGGGGAAAGGTGCCGGACGGATACGCGTCGGCGGAGGAGTTTGACCGGGACATGGAGACGTTTTTCCGGCCGAGCGACGGTTCGGAGCCCGGGTGGTACATCACCTATGATCTTTGCCGCTATTCCGGATCGTACGAAGCGTATGAAAAGCGGAAGCCTGTCTACGCGGATCCGTCCTGTTCCTACGATCCGAACACACATACCGCGTCGCTTTCGTTCGTGCTGCCGGTCACGCCGGACGAGTATACGGACCTGGGAGACTTTGAGAAGATCCCCCCGATCGATCCGGCAGTCAGCGTTTCAATCGTTCAGGCAGTGAAGTACGACGGAAAAGAAGTGGACGGGGACTGGACAATGGACGGCTTTGATCCGGCGAAAGTCGGATACGGTCGGTGGGAGTGGTTCGGCACAACGCTCGGCATGTGGGATTACAGCGGCTTTGCGCAGGGCGGACCTGTGATCAACACCTGGGATCCCGCTTATCAAGGATGACGGATGAATTCAAACGGCCGGCAGGGAACTGCCGGTCTTTTCTGTGCCGGAACATGAGAGACACTGACAATTTTGAACTTATTGCAAACTGGGTTGACAGGATAGAAATATTCTTATATTTTTAAGACAAGATTAATCTTAAACATACAAGAATACTCCGGAGGACAACATGGACAGGAGACTCAAGGACAACGAGTGGATCATTCTCCAGACCTTATGGCAGGAGAACCCGCAGGACATGAAAAGCATCATCCGGAATGTGCAGCAGGCGCATCCGGAGATCACCTGGGACTACAAGACCTATCACAGCTTTTTCCGCATTCTGATGGAAAAAGGGTATCTGAAGGCGGAGAAGTCCGGCAAGAACAACCTCTACAGCCCTGGCATCAGCTACGAGGAAGCCGTGGGGCTTGAAACGGACAGTCTCGTCTCGAGAAGGAACTATTACGGATCCGTTTCCGGCCTGATGATCAACATGGCGGAACAGGGCAAGCTGACGGAAGAAGAGAAGCGGGAACTGATGGATCTCGCGAGGAAACTGGCAGAGGAAAACAGATGATTCCGGATATACAGACCGCGCAGGCGGCGGTGGTAGGACTGATCGAGATCTCCGTATATGCGACCGTGATCTACCTGCTGCTCCTTCTGTTCAGGAGGATCTTCGGGAAAAAGATGAGCCCGGCGCTCCGCTACGCGCTTTGGTTTCTGCTTCTGATCAGGCTGACCGTTCCGGTTACGTTCCAGACGGGACTCCATCTGATCGTGCTGAAGGAAGCGGTGAAAACGGAACAGCCCTTTTTCATGACGGTGGAGCCGCAGCAACAGCAGCGGGAGACGAGTCCCGTTCCCTATCAGGCGGACGAAACGCCGGAGCCCGCGATGCAAACGGAAGCTCCCGCGGCGGAGCGACCGTCGGGGAATACCAGAAAGCAAGTAAGTGTATCCGTATGGCAGGCAACGTTCTGGATATGGATTGCGGGCATCGCGGTGATGACGGCCAGGCTCGTAAGGATCCGGATCCTGCTTCAGCGCAGGCTGAAGGAAACGGCTTCCGATCCGGACAGCAGGCTGTCCAGGGAGTTCCGGCTGCTTTCGGAGAAGATGGGCATCCGGAGAAAGATCGGACTCTTCTGTGTGCGTGACATCACAAGCCCCGCGCTGACGATCGGGTTCGGACCGGAGGTTCTGCTTCCGGTCAGCCTGACGGGACAGGGTCAGAGACAGAACAGGACCTTCGCAATGCGGCATGAACTGATGCATTTCAAGCGGAAGGATCATCTTGTCATGATCTGGATGGGCATTCTGAGAGCGGTCTGGTGGTTCAATCCGGTCGTCTGGCTGATGGAAAAGCCGCTCAGGATGGATATGGAATCGGCATGCGACGCGATGGCGGTGGAAGGACTGACCGAACAGGGAAAGCTGGCGTACGCGAGTCTCCTTCTTGAACTCGGAAAGGAATCGGTATTATGAACAAAGGAAAATCACAGTGTACGACGGAGAAACTCCTCTCGCTCGGGATGGCGCTGAACGCGGACCGTGCGACGATGGAGCAGAGGATACGGGGCATATTTGCAAGGAAGAGATCGGGGATTGCTGCTTTGACGGCGGCGGTCGTGCTGACGGCGGCGATCGGGATCGGCTGCTTCACGACGGCATGCAGACCTGTGACGGAACAGGAAGCGGCGGCAGATCACACGGCGGAGCTGTCGGAAGTGTTCGCGGAGGGATCCGGTCCCGCGGAAGCGAACGCGGACAGTACGGACGGAACTTCGATCGGAACGCTTCTGACGTTTGCGGGTCCCGCCGAAGCGGATATCATCGGCGACACCATCACCGTGGTGGGAAAGGACGGAACGGTGAAGGAATACTCATACGTGGATGACGGCGTCATGAAACACTCGGACAAGATCCCGGACCGCAAGTATATTACGCCTGCCGAAGCGGCAAAAGAATGGGCGCGCGTGGGTGTTACGGTATACGGAGCGGACACGCCGGAGGGACCGATCCACGTCGCCATGCAGTACTATGAGGGCTTCTCCGACGTGTATTACGAGATATCATTCGGAGCGCGGTATGACGAAAACGACGGCGCGTTCGGGCTTGTCGACGCGGAATCCGGAACGGTGCTGCAGTTCGAGGCGAATCACTGGGGAATGTCATCGAAAAAACACGGAAGCGAGGTCATCAACCAGAAGATCCGTGACTGGAACTGGGAGGATCCCGCCTATCAGGAGATGCATACTTCGGACAAGGCGCTGGCGACCGCCATGGAGCTGGTCCAAACCTGCTTCCCGACGGGAAACATCATTCCGGAGCATCCGGACATCTGGTACGCCGGCTCACATACGGACGGGGAGCAGATCAGTTGGGACGACGGATATCAGGCGCTGGTGGACGCGTATATCCGGATGGACAAGGATCCCTGTTATTACGTGCAGGTGGCGGTGCCTCTGGAAGACAGCGCGAAGCCCATGATCACCATTTTCAATACGTATCCGCGCGGATGGGATTACTGCAACAACCAGATTTGGGATCCTTCCGTGCTGGAGGAGGAACTGCAGTGGCTTGAGGAGGCGCGGAACACAGTATTCCCCGAAGAACCACCCTATGATCCCGCCTATCGCGACTTGATCGACCAGAACGTGGCAGCTGCGAGAGCCGAGGCAATCCTGACCAAGGTCGGGACGGCGTTTGAGCCTAACTGGAACGATTACCAGGGAAATCCGGAGATCTTCTCCAAACTGTATCTTTCCGAAGAGAATGTCTGGCCGGACGACAGTTATGCGGAAGTCGACGTCCTCGTATCCGATTCACAGGTCACGACAAGACTGGACCCGGGCACGCTTGTGATCATTCATAACGTCGGATACAGCGGCGGAAAGACGGATGTATGCGCGGTCTATACGGGAAATGAATTCGTATACGCGGATATGGACAGTCTCTCGGTCATCGGAGTGCCGGTCGCGGAGCTGCTTCCCGAACCGTATTCCGTCGAGGTGACGGTTGTGACCTTCGACGCGCCGAGAATGCGTCCGACACCGACACCCGTTCCGTAAGACGGACAGCGGTTCAGCCGGCATAAACAGAACAATCTTTTTTCCTTTAATCAAACTGCTTCGGAGATGTTTCACCGGAGCAGTTTTATGTTTTTTGCAATTCACCTTACAGCCGCTTTATACTTGACAACTTACCAACCTATTAGTATGATTTGTATAACAAATCATACTTTAAGAAGGTGAATCAGTATGAATG